>JBOGJQ010000303.1:0-6434 GCA_050745405.1 Thermoanaerobaculia bacterium
GTCGATGCGAACCTCCGCGAGGCCGTCGCGGATTTCGCCGGGCTCGACGAGCAGCTCGCGCCCGTCCGCGAAGCGCACGCGCCAGGCTCTCCCTTCGCGCACGAGAGTGACCTCGTGCTCCGTCGTGCCGATGCTCACCGTCTTCGCGATCATCGTCAGGAGAACCGGCTCCCCGGCGTGTCGAGCGGCGTCCCCGACGCGCAGAGCGGGCACCGCTCAGGCGGCCACGCCTCGAGATCGAGCGCCGCAAGAGCGGCATACGGCGCGGGATCGAACGGATTTGCGTGACCGCTCCGGTTGAGGATGGATGCAAACCCGATGACCTCACCTCCGAGGGCGCGGACGACGTCCGCTGCCTCGCGCGTCGACTTCCCCGTCGTCACGACGTCCTCGACGACGACCACCGGCTCGCCGGGCGCGACGGCGAACCCCCGCCGCAGCATCATCGCCCCGTCCTTCCGCTCGGTGAAGATCATCGGCACGTCGAGCGCGCGCGCGACGGTGTAGCCGATGATCACGCCGCCGAGCGCGGGGGCGGCGATGCGCGCTGGATTCCACGCCCGCACGGCGTCAGCGAGCTCCGCGCCCAGCGCGTCGGCGTGGCGCGGATGCTCGAGAAGACGCGCGCACTGAACGTACTGCGGACTGTGCAATCCCGAGGAGAGCCGAAAATGTCCCTCGAGGAGCGCGCGCGTCTCACGGAGGAGGGCCGGCAGGTCCGACATGACCGGCGGCGAGAATATCACCCGGCGGTATACTCCCCCGCGCCATGGCTCTCACCGACCGGATCCGCGCCGATCTGACCGAAGCGATGAAAGCGCGGGACGCGGCGCGCCTCTCCACGCTGCGGCTGGTCCAGGCGGCAATCAAGAACGAGCAGATCGACAAAGGTCACGAGCTCTCCGACGAGGAAGCCGAAGCGGTCGTTCGCCGCGCCGTGAAGCAGCGCCACGATTCCGTCGAGCAGTATCGCAAGGGCGGACGCGAGGACCTCGCCGCGAAAGAAGAGGCCGAGATCGCGATGCTCGAGGCGTATCTCCCGCAGATGATGACGCGGGAGGAAACCGAAGCCGCCGTCGACGAAGCGATCTCCCGCACCGGCGCCACCTCAAAAAAGGACCTCGGCCGCGTCATGAAAGAGATCATGAGCGCTCACCGCGGGCGGGTGGATGGGAAGGTGGTTCAGGAGATTCTCGGGAAGAAGCTCATTTGAAGGGAACGATAGGACGTATAGGACTCATGGGACGTATAGGACGTATGGGACCGCGAGGC
Source organism: Thermoanaerobaculia bacterium (assembly GCA_050745405.1). Taxonomy (GTDB): domain Bacteria; phylum Acidobacteriota; class Thermoanaerobaculia; order Gp7-AA8; family Gp7-AA8; genus JBOGJQ01. The sequence continues at coordinate 1,273 of JBOGJQ010000303.1, forward strand.
TTTCGATCGGTCCTATACGTCCTATAGGTCCGATACGTCCTATACGTCCTATCTCGTGATCACGGCTCCGCCCGCACCCCTCCCACCACCCCACGCCCCTCGTAGATCTCCCCGTACCTTTCGTAGCTGTTGACCACCTTCCGCACGTAATCCTTAGTCTCCGAGAAATTCACGGACGTCAGGAAGTAGTCGGCGCCCTCGGCGGGTGCAAGGCGTGTCCAGAGGCGCGACTGGAACGGACCGGCGTTGTATGCGGCGACGGCGGGATAACGATCGCCGCCGAACTCGTCGAGCAGGTCGGCGATGTAGCGCGCGCCGAGCTGAATGATGATCGCCGGATCGTACAGGTCGCGCGACTCGAGATCGCGGATGCCGAGGGCCGTCGCGATATCGCGTGCCGTCGTGATGATGAACTGCAGGAGGCCGCGGGCCGCGGCGGCCGATTTCGCTCGCGGGTCGAATCGCGATTCCTCGCGCATGATCGAGAGGACGAGGCTCGGATCCGCCCCGTGCCGCTCCGCTTCCTCCCGGATCAACTCGGAGAAATAGCGCGGGTAGAGCAGCTCGCGAACCCGCAGCGGAAGGAGCTCCGGAACGTAGTCTTCCGGGACCGAGCGCATCATGACCTCGATCGCGTAGATCGAGTCGCGCGATGCGGCGGCGAGATTGAGCGCGTGCGCCCGCGTCAGCGCGTCGCGCATCGGCCGCAAGCCCCACCGATCCTCGATCTCCGGCTGCGCCTCGTCGAACAGTCCCATCGCCATGAGAAGGTCCGCCCGCGGCAGCTCCTCGCCGCCGACCTCGATCGGGAACGTGGGAAGCGGATGCGGTTCGAGCTCGAGAACCTCGCGATACGCGTCGAGGTTCCGGTACACACGGCGCAGCCGCTCGCGGTCCGCTTCCTCGCTCGACAGGAGGAGAGCCGCCGTGGCCGGTCCGCGCGCGTCGCTCCATGCGCCGCTCGCCACCGCGGCGTCGGCCGCCGTGCGCGCTTCACGGAGCCGCGCCGCGGCTGCCGCCTGCAGGTGGGGAAGCCGCGTTCTCTCGCGAGCGAAATAGGCGAAGTGCGTCGGGACGTCGGCGCGCATCACGTCGAGATAGAGGCTGACGGCGCGCTCCGCATCGTCCGGTTCGTGAGCGCGCGCGCGCCAGTAGTCGATCTCGGCGCGCCACCACGCGTCGGTGAGACCCGGAGGAATTCCCTCGAGCTCGCGCAGGGCGTCGTCGCGGCGTCCCGCGGCGAGGAGATAGGTCGCGAGCTGGACCGCCGCCTCGACGCGTCCCGAGCCGCGCGGGAAAAGGCGCTCGAGCTGCCGCAGGTCGCTCGTCGCGCCTTCGAGATCGCCCATCTTCGCCTTCGTCCGCATCCGCTGCGTCTGCGCGGCGGACGTCGCGTCGAACCGCCCCGGGACGGCGATCGCGCGCGTCATGTGGCGGATCGCCCGGTCATCCTCGCCGGTGAGCTGGGCCGCCCGCGCGGCGTGGAAGTAAAAGGTCGCCTCCTGGTCGCGATCGCTCGTCGCCGCGGCGCCCGCGAGATACGCGGCTTCGGCCTCGGCGAACTGTTCGCTGCCGAACCACGAGCGGCCGATCGCGAAGAGAAGGTCGGCCTCGCGCGCCGGGAGGCGGTCTCGCGCGAGCGAGAGGAGCTCGATCGCGCGCTCGAAGTGGCGATGCTCGCGGGCGGCCTCGCCGAGGAGGGCGAGGTCCTCCCCCGGGAGGGCATCGACGACAGTCGGGCGATCCGCCACGCGCAGCGCGCGCTCGGCGGGATCGTCGGCCGTCCCGCCGCGCAAAATGCGCAGCGCGAGGGTCACTGCCTCTCCCTCCCGCCCGAGCTCGAGCAGCGCCTCCGCCGAGCGGGCGTCGAGCTCCCGGCGAAGCGCCGTCTCCGCACTCGGGCGCAGCTCGGCCGCGAACCGGATCAGCTCCGCCGGCGCGTTCTCCTGCAGGGACTCGAGCTGCGCCTCGATCTCCTCCTCGCGCCGGATCGAGTCCGGCTCCTCGCGAATCTGCGTGCGCCGCAGCCGCGCGGCCTCGGCCTCGTCCCCGCGGCCGACGGCGATCCGGATCAGGTGGTGACGCGCGAGCGGCGCGAACGGCCCGCGGAGGAATGGAACGAGCTCGCGCTCCGCGCGGTCCAGCTGTTCGATCTCGATGAGGACTCGCGCGAGGAGGTAGCCGAGCCGGAACTGCGAGAACTCCGCCGGCCGTTTCTCCCGGAGACCCTCCAGCTCGGCCGCGAGCGCCTCGAACGCGCCGGCGCGGTGAAACTCGATCAGGCGCGGCGTCCACCGTTCGACCGGGAGGTCGGCGAGCGACGGGCGCTCGGGAAGGGGGACGCGCGGCTGCACCGCCACCCCGATCGGCTCGCGCCGGCGCCCCTCCGAGCGCGCCGCTACGATCAGGAGCGCGATGCCGATCGCCACCGCCACCAGGCCCGCCGCGAGAGTTCGCCCGCGCGTCGTCAACTTCGGTCTTCCCGTCTCAAAGTTCCGGAGATCACCGCGTGTGGTGCGCGGCGCAGGATCTCGCGCCGCGCGATCGCGTAGCCCGCGATCGAGTCGACGAGGACGCGCCGTCCGTCCGCCGAGAGAAGCACCAGGATCTTGCGGCGCACCTCGCGGATCTCGACGACGTCGTCCCAGCGCATCCATCCTCCGCCGCGGCGCCCGATCCGCAGCCACCGGTTCTCGTACAGGACGCCGTCGGGCGACAGATAAATGTGATCGCCGTACTGGAGGAGGGCGGCGAACACCGATCCGACGGAAAGAGCGGCGAGCGCGGCGAGCACCACGACGTTCCGCTCCGTCGCCGGGAACGAGAGATACTCGAAAAAGAGCGCCGCCGCTCCGAACGCCGCGGCGCAGGAGATCAGGCGCGCCATCGGCGTCCTGTCGAATACGATCGTCTTCGCGTCGAGCGCCTCGGTCACGGCGTCCCCTTCTTTCAAAAATCAGTCCTTTGGAGTGTGGCTGGCGCCGCCCCTGAGAAGAAGAAACGAGACGACGCGAACTGCGGCGCAAGCCGCGCCCGTAGGGCGCGGGACAATAGCCGGGGGCGAGCGCCCGGAGGGCGCGCTGCCCCCGGACTAAGGCAACCCATGGATGTCGCGCCCACTTCGTGTCGGTGAGAGCCGCCCACAGTAGAATGCGGCGCCTTCGTTCCCCGTTGAGAGCCCATCATGCGCTGGACCGACTATTTCATTCAGACGATTCGCGAAGTCCCGGCCGACGCCGACGTGATCAGCCAGAAGCTGATGATGCGCGCCGGGATGATCCGGAAGGTCGCCGCGGGGATCTACACGTACCTGCCGCTCGGCCTCCGCTCGATCCGGAAGCTCGAGGCGATCGTGCGCGAGGAGATGAATGCCGCGGGCGCCGTGGAGCTCCTGATGCCCGCAATCCAGCCGGCCGAGCTCTGGATGGAATCGAAACGGTGGCAGCAGTACGGAAAGGAGCTGCTCCGCATCAAGGATCGGCACGAGCGCGACTTCGTCTTCGGACCGACGCACGAGGAAGTCATCACGGACACGGTTCGCGACTCGATCTCGTCGTACCGGCAGCTCCCGATCAACCTTTATCAGATCCAGACGAAGTTCCGGGACGAGGTCCGCCCCCGCTTCGGCCTGATGCGCGGACGTGAGTTCATCATGAAGGACGCATACTCGTTCCACGCGACCGCCGCGAGCCTCGACGAGGCGTACGGGAAGATGCGCGACGCCTACAACGCGATCTTCCGCCGGTGCGGTCTCGACCACATCATGGTCGAGGCGGATACGGGCAACATCGGCGGTTCGGCGTCGCACGAGTTCATGGTCGTCGCGCAGTCGGGCGAGGACGTCGTCCTCCGCTGCCCGAACTGCGGCTACGGCGCGAACGTCGAGAAGGCGGTCGCCGAGCTCGAGGCCGCGAACGAAGCCGCCGGCGAGCCGGAGACGCTGACAGCGGTCGACACGCCGAACGCCGCCTCGATCGCGGAAGTCGCGGAGTTCCTCGGGCTCGAGGCGTCGATGCTCGTGAAGACGCTCGTCTTCCGCACGGAGAAGGGACCGGTCATGGTCCTCGTCCGCGGCGACCGCGAAGTCAACGCGATTAAAGTGAAGAACTTCCTCGGCGTCGACGAGCTCGAACTGCTCGACGAGGGATCGTTCGAGGAGACGGTCGGCGGGCCAATGGGATTCTGCGGCCCGGTCGGCTGCCGCTCGATGCGCGTCGTTGCCGATCAGTCGCTGCGCGACCGCAAGAGCTGGATCGTCGGCGCGAACAAGCGCGACGTCCACTACCGCGGCGCTGTGCCGGGGCGCGACTTCGAGCTGTCGGAGTTTTCCGACTTCACGCTGATCGAGGGTGGCGATCCGTGCCGCACGTGCAAAACGCGCCTCGAGCTGTTCCGCGGGATCGAGGTCGGCCACATCTTCAAGCTGGGGACGAAGTACTCCGAGTCGATGGAGTGCACGTTCCTCGACGAGGCGGGCGAGCGGAAACCGATGATCATGGGTTGCTACGGACTCGGCATCGGCCGGACGGTGGCCGCGGCGATCGAGCAGGGACACGATGACGACGGGATTGCCTGGCCGGTCGCGATCGCGCCGTTCGAGGCGGTCGTCATCGCCGCGGGCCGCGAGCCGGAAGTTCTGCAAACGGCGGAGCGCGTCCACCAGGACCTGCTCGACGGCGGGGTCGACGTGATCTACGACGATCGCGACGAGCGGCCGGGTGTGAAGTTCAAGGACGCGGACCTGATCGGGTTCCCTCTCCGCGTGGTCGTCGGCAAGCGCAACCTCGCGAACGGCCAGATCGAGTGGAGCGCGCGGAAGGACCGAGAAAAGAAGCTCGGCAGCGCTGAGGAAGTGACGCGGCAGGTCATCGAGGCTGCGACGGCGAAGTCGCCGGCCGGCTGACGTAATATTGACGGGTAGGAAAAGGGCCGGGCGAAGGTACTCCTTCTTCAATGAGGCGCAAGACGCGCCACGAAGGAGGAGAGCATGCGTAGAGTGAACGTGATCCTTGTCTCCGGGTTGCTTTTTCTGTTCACGGGATCCGCGGCCATCGGTTCAACCAGCAGCCCCTACCCATGGGATGGCTACCCCACGCCAGAACCGCCGTGTCACATCACCGGCGTCGGGGCTTATTTCTGGGGGGCGTGGAACTACCAGTCGG
>JBOGJQ010000304.1:0-9976 GCA_050745405.1 Thermoanaerobaculia bacterium
GTCCTATACGTCCTATTGGTCCCATTCATAGGACGTATAGGACGTATAGGACGTATAGGACATATAGGACGAATAGGACGATAGAAGACGCCAAACGAGCGACGAGCGACGACGATCACGCGACGACGGGAAAGATCTTCCCCGGATTCAGAATCCCCTTCGGATCGAACTGCTGCTTGATGCCGCGCATGAGCGCGATCTCGGCGGCGCTGCGCGTGATGGGGAGGTACTCGCGCTGGACGTAGCCGATGCCGTGCTCGCCGGAGACCTGGCCGCCCAGCTTCGCCGTGTGCTCGAACATCTCGCGGATCGCGTCGGGAAGGACGTCGTTCCACGTCGCGTCGTCGACGGTCTTGATGATGTTGCAGTGGATGTTGCCGTCGCCGGCGTGGCCGTAACAGATCGTCATGAGACCGTAGCGGGCGGAGATCTCCTTGACCCCGGCGATGAGCTCCGGGATCTTGTTCCGCGGGACGACGGTGTCTTCTTCCTTGTAGATGTTGATCGACTTCACGGCCTCGCCGATCGAGCGGCGGAGGGACCACAGCTCGCGCATCCGCCGCTCGTCCTCCGCGACGAGAACGTCCTCCGCTCCCGCCTCGAGGCACGCCTCGCCGATCAGCATGACTTCCTCGTCCACGCGCTCGGCCGAGTGGCCGTCCGCTTCGAGCAGAACGTGCGCCGCGGCGTTCGCGTGCGGCCACTCCTTCCCGAGCTGCCGCACCGCGCAGTCGACGGCGTCCTTCTCCATCAGCTCGCACGCGCTCGGCTGCACGCCCTTCGTGAAGACGTTCACGACCGCGCGCGCCGCCGCCTCGAGGGAGTCGAACGGCGCCAGGAGCACCTTCCGGTGCGGCGGCCACGGAATCAGCTTCATGTAGAGCTTCGTCAGGATCGCGAGCGTCCCCTCCGACCCGACCAGGAGCTGCGCGAGGTTGTATCCGGTGACGTCCTTGTAGAGCTTCCCTCCCGCCTTGATCACGGACCCATTGGGGAGCACGGCCTCGACGCCGAGAACGTAGTCCTTCGTCACGCCGTACTTCACCGCGCGCGGCCCTCCCGCGTTCTCGGCGACGTTGCCGCCGAGCGTGCACGATCCGCGCGACGCGGGATCCGGCGGATAGAAGAGCCCGACCTTCTCGACTTCCTCCTGGAACACCTGCGTAATCACGCCGGGTTCGACGACGCCGACCAGGTTCTCCCGATCGATCTCGAGGATCTCGTTCATGCGGTGGCAGGAGAAGAGAATCCCGCCGTGAACCGGCAGGGCGCCGCCCGACAGCCCCGTCCCGCCCGCGCGCGGCGTGAGAGGAATCGAGTGCCTGTCGGCGACGCGCACCATCGCCTGGACCTGTTCCGTCGTCCGCGGGATCACCGCGACGTCCGGCATGAAGACGAGGTCCTCGGTGTAATCGGAGGCGAAGGGCTTGAGCGTATCGGGATCGGTGACGACCGCGTCGCGACCGACCGCCGCTTCGAGCTCGGCGATGACTTCGGGAGTGACTTTTCCGTAGTTCGTCATGGACCGCGCGATTCTCTCATCGGAGCGCGTCGCGGAGGAAGCGCAGACCGAGAGCGGTCCGGGTCCCGTGCCACGTGAAAAGATGTCCGGGGAACGGTCCCACGACGTGGAAGCGCTCCCGGACCGCGGCCGCATCGGCAGCGGTGAAGACGTACGGCTCGTCGGGAAGGAAGACGACGTCCGGACCGAGAGCCGCGATCTCGTCGACGGTGCGGCGCGGGTAGCGCGACTCGGCCGCAAGCACGTTCCGCCCTCCCGCGGCGGCGACGAGATCGGAGACGTACGTGTCGCCGCCGCACCACATCCATGGCTCTTTCCAGATCGCGCACGCGAAGCGGAATGGCGCGTTTCCGGCGAGCGCCCGTGCCTCCTCCTCGATCCGCGCGGTCCACTGCCGGGCCGCCTCAAAGGCGTCGTGGATCGTCCCGAGCTGCCCGATGAGATCGACCACGTCCGCGACGCTCTTCGGCTCGGTCGCGAAGACCGGCGCGAATTCGGCGATCGCCTCGGCATGCCTCCGGAGGTTCTCCTCGAGGTTCACGTAAACGAGATCGGGGGCAAGGCTCCGGATCTCGTCGACGCGCGGGGTCTTCGTCCCGCCGAACCGCGGGAGAGGCGCGACGGCGGGATCGGGAAAGATGCAGAACTCCGTGACGCCGGCGACGGCGTCGCCCGCGCCGAGCTCGAACAGGGTTTCGGTGAGCGAAGGGACGAGGGAGACGACGCGGCGAGGCGGACACTCGAAACGGTGGACGCGTCCGAGGACGTCGGTGACCTCGATCAAGACTCGTCGCCGGGGAGGTCGTCGGCCTCGTTGTCGGCGAGGCCGGTCTCGGACGTCGGGGCGTTCTGTCCGGAGTGCTCTTCCCGCGACCCGCCCTCGTAGCCGAGGACCTCGTCTCCTTTGATCACGGGCGTTTTCTCCAGGTCGTCCTCGGTCGCGCCCTTCGCGTCGGGCGCGTCGCTCTCATCGTCGCGTCGGTAGTCGGGCACCGTCGACCCCTCCTACATCAGATCCTGCATGATCTCGTCCAGCACCTCGCGACTCGGGCGGAGATGCTCCTCGCCGAGCGACGCGAGCGGCTCGTCGACGAGGTCGAGAAGCTCGATGAAGCTCTTCTTTTCGGGACGGAGGTAGATGATGCCGGTCAGCATCTGCCCCTCACGCTCGGCGCGGTGGAGGCGCTGGAGCGCCTGGATGGCGTCCGACGGATCGTAGTCCTCCTCGAGCTTGCGCAGCAGGATCTTCGAGCCGTCGTGCATCGTGACTTCCTTCACTTCGCCCGGGTCGTACTCGATCTCGATCTGCTCGAATTCCTGCACGAAGCCGATCTGGTGGAGGAGCTCCTGGTGCTCCTTCGAATAGGGATAGCTCTTGCTCGACCCCTCGTGATTGTTGAACGTGACGCAGGGAGAGATCACGTCGACGACGCAGAGGCCGTCGTGCGCGATACCCGCCTTGAGGATGTTCACCATCTGCTTCGGGTCGCCGGCGAAGCCGCGCGCGACGAACCCGCAGCCGAGCTGCACGGCGAGCGCGCAGAGGTCCATCGGCGGGAGATCGTTCAGCACGCCGGTCTTGAGCTTCGCGCCCTCGTCGGCGGTGGCGGAGAACTGCCCCTTCGTCAGGCCGTACACGCCGTTGTTCTCGATGATGTAGACGTTCGGCACGTTCCGGCGGACCATGTGCATGAACTGCCCGAGGCCGATGGACGCCGTGTCGCCGTCGCCCGAGACGCCGACTCCGACGAGGTGCCGGTTCGCGAGCGCGGCTCCGGTCGCGATCGATGGCATCCGTCCGTGGACGGCATTGAAGCCGTGCGAGCGCGACAGGAAGTACGCCGGGGTCTTCGACGAGCAGCCGATTCCGGAGAACTTCGCCACGTTCTCCGGCTTCACGCTCATCTCGTAAAAGGCGCGGACGATCTGGTTCGAGACCGCGTCGTGGCCGCACCCGGCGCAGAGCGTGGACCTGCCGCCCTGGTAGTCGAGCGACTTGAGACCGATGCGGTTTTCCTTCGGGACTTCGGAACGGGTCTTGATGATGCTGTCGGCCATGGTCAATCCTTCGCGAGGCCTTCGAGCTCGACGATGGCGTCGCTGATGAAGCGCGCATGAATCGGAAGCCCGTCGTAATGGAGGATCTTCTGGATGCGTGCCTGATCCTCCCCCACTTCGAGCCGGATCAGGTCCGCCATCTGTCCATCGCGGTTCTGCTCGACGACGTACACGCGGTCGTGGTCGGCGACGAACGCCCGCACCTCCGGTGAGAACGGAAGCGCGCGCACGCGGAGGTAGCTCGTCTCGAGCCCCCGCTCCTTCCGGAGCTGAAAGCGCGACTCCTCGAGCGCCTGATGGCTCGAGCCGTACGCGATGAAGCCGATCCGCGCTCCCTCGGGCCGGTCGATCACGGGATTCGGGACGTGGCGCCGCGCGGTGTCGTATTTCTTTCTGAGCCGGTCGACCAGCGCCTTGTAGTCCTCGGGCCGCTCCGAGTACCGCGCGAACGCGTCGTGGCCGGAGCCGCGCGTGAAGTACGACGCCATCGGATGGTCCGTCCCGGGGACCGTCCGCCACGGGATCCCGTCGCCGTCGACGTCGTCGTACCGTCCCCACTTCCCGCCGAGCTCCTCGAGGCGCTCCTTCGTCAGAACTTTTCCGCGGCGATACGGCGCCTCGGGATACGAAAACGGATCGGACATCCAGTTGTTCATTCCGAGGTCGAGGTCGGATAGGACGAAGATCGGTGTCTGGAACTCCTCCGCGAGGTTGAGAGCCTCGACCCCGAACTCGAAACACTCCGCGACCGTGGCGGGGATGAGAGCGATGTGATTCGTGTCGCCGTGAGAGAGATACGCGACCGAGGTCACGTCGCCCTGACTCGTTCGAGTGGGAAGTCCGGTCGAGGGGCCGACGCGCTGGATGTCCCAGATGACGCCGGGGAGCTCGGCGAAGTAACCGAGACCCGCGAACTCGGCCATGAGGGAGATGCCGGGGCCGGCGGTCGCGGTCATCGCTCGAGCGCCGGCCCATCCGGCGCCGAGGACCATGCCGACCGCCGCGAGCTCGTCCTCGGCCTGCACGATCGCGAACGTCGCCTTGCCGTCGCGAATGCGGTGCCGCTTCATGTACTCGATGAGCGACTCGCAGACCGAGGACGAGGGCGTGATGGGATACCACGTCACGACCGAGACGCCGCCGAACATCGCGCCGATCGCGGCCGCGGCGTTGCCGTCGATGATGATCTTTCCGCGAGTCGCGTCCATCCGCTCGATGCGCCAGCGGGTCTGCGGCTCGAGGTTCTCCTTCGCGAACTCCATCCCCTTGTCGACGGCGCGGACATTGAGCTCGACCGCCTTCTGCTTCCCCTTGAACTGCTTACCCAGCGCGACGACGATCTCGTCCCGCTCGATCCCGATCAGCTCCGCGACGACTCCGACGTAGACCATGTTCGCGAGCAGCTTGCGGAGGCGCGAGTCCTCGGTGACCTCGCCCGCGAGCTTCGTGAACGGGACCGAATAGAAGAGGAGATCGTCGCGGAACTTCTCCGCGCCGATCGGCGCGTCGTAGACGCAGATCGAGCCGGGCTCCAGCGCCTCGACGTCCTCGCGCGCCGTGGTCGGATTCATCGCGACGAGGAGATCGACCTCCTTCTTCCGCGCGATCCACCCGTCCCTGTTCGCGCGGATCGTGAACCAGGTCGGCAGCCCCGCGATATTCGACGGGAACATGTTCTTGCCGCTGACGGGGACGCCCATCTGGAAGATGGAGCGCATGAGGACGTTGTTCGACGACTGCGATCCCGAGCCGTTGACCGTGGCGACGTGAATCGTCAGGTCGTTGATTTTCGCAGGCGCGGACTGCGGTTCGGCTCGCTCGAGAACGGCGCTGGAAGGAAGATCGGACACGTTCGACTCCAAGGGAGGGGTCCGGCGGCGGCGCCCGCGGTTGGTCGGTGTCGTCGCAGCCGGCCGGCTGCTCCGATCCGATTGTAGCCCATCGCCATCTCGTGAATAATCCACGGCGTGTTCCGGCTGGCATTCCTGGTGGTGGCGGCCGCGGCGGCGACCCTGACGATCGCGCCGATGGTCACCGTCATCGGCCTCGTCCGGTCCACCTCCCCGGCCATCGACCGCCTCAACCGCCTTTGGGGAAAAATGATCCTCGCCGCGGCGGGCGTGCGCCTCTCGACCGAGGGTGCCGCGAACGTCGACCGCTCCCGCCAGTACGTCCTCGTCGCCAACCACGCGAGCTACCTCGACATCCCGGTGCTCCTCGTCGGAATCCCGCAGCCGCTCCGTTTTTTCGCCAAACGGAGCCTCTTCCAGATCCCGGTCTTCGGGTGGGGTCTCGCTGCGGCCGGGTTCATTCCGATCGACCGGAAGAACCGCGCGAAGGCCACCGCCTCGTTCGATCTGGCGGTCCAGCGCATCGGCAAGGGAAACTCGATCGTCGTTTTCCCCGAGGAGGGGCGGTCGCGCGAGCCGCAGATGCGCCCCTTTCAGCGGGGCGCGTTTCATCTCGCGCTCAAGTCGGCCCTTCCCGTCCTTCCGGTGGCGATCGCCGGAACGTGGGACGTGCTTCCCCCGGGACGCCGGTGGATCCGTCCGGGACCGGTGACCATCCGCATCGGCGCGCCGATCGAGACGGCAGGGATGTCGATCCGCGACCGCGAGCGCCTCACGACGATGGCGCGCGAGGAGATCGAAGGCGGACTCGCCATTCCGGCGGGCGCATCGTCATAGAATCCGCAGCCATGCAGGAGCCGCGGATCACGCCGGACGTCATCGCCTCGCACGGCCTCACGCCGGACGAGTACGCGCGCATCGAGCAGATCCTCGGGCGCGCGCCGAACTACCTCGAGCTCGGGATCTTTTCCGTGATGTGGTCCGAGCACTGCTCGTACAAATCGAGCCGGGTGCACCTGCGGAAGTTCCCGACGAGCGGCCCGCGCGTCGTGCAGGGCCCAGGGGAGAACGCGGGCGTCATCGACGTCGGCGACGGCTGGGTCGCGGCCTTCAAGATGGAATCGCACAACCATCCGTCGTTCATCGAGCCGTACCAGGGGGCGGCGACGGGCGTCGGCGGCATCCTCCGCGACATCTTCACGATGGGCGCGCGCCCGATCGCGACGCTCGACTCTCTCCGCTTCGGCGCTTTCGACGCGCCGCGCATGCGGTATCTCGTCGACGGCGTCGTCCGCGGCATTTCCGGATACGGAAACAGCATCGGCGTCCCGACCGTCGGCGGCGAGACCTCGTTCCATCCGTCGTACAACGGCAACATCCTCGTGAACGTCTTCGCCCTCGGCATCGCGCGCGCGGGGAAGATCTTCAAGGGAGAGGCGAAGGGCGTCGGGAACCCGGTGATCTACGTCGGCTCGAAGACCGGCCGCGACGGCATCCACGGCGCCACGATGGCCTCGGCCGAGTTCGACGAAGAATCCGAGCAGAAGCGGCCGACTGTGCAGGTCGGCGATCCGTTCACCGAAAAGCTCCTCCTCGAAGCGTGCCTCGAGCTGATGGAGAGCGACGCAATCGTCGGCATCCAGGACATGGGCGCCGCGGGACTCACCTCCTCGTCGTTCGAAATGGCGGGACGCGCCGGCACCGGCATCCGTCTCGATCTCGAGCGCGTCCCGACGCGCGAAGGAGGGATGACGCCGTACGAGCTGATGCTGTCCGAGTCGCAGGAGCGCATGCTGATCGTGGCGAAGAAAGGGCGTGAGGGCGACGTCCTCGCGATCTTCGCGAAGTGGGACCTCGACGCCGCCGTGATCGGCGAGGTGACCGGCGACGGTCACGTCACGCTCCGCTGGCACGGCGCGGAGGCCGGGAGAATCCCGGTCGGCCCGATCTCGACGGAAGCGCCCGTGTACGACCGCCCCACACGCGAGCCCGAGTCATTCGCCGCACTGCCTGCCGCACTCGATCGCCCGAAAGCAGCCGACGACGATCTGACGCCCGTCCTCTTCCGCCTCCTCGCTTCGCCGAACCTCTGCTCCAAAGCGTGGATCTGGGAGCAGTACGACATCTCTGTGCGGACCAACACCGTGCTGAAACCGGAGCGGAGCGATGCCGCCGTGATCCGCATCAAAGGAAGCACGCGCGGCCTCGCCCTCACGTCCGACGTGAACCCGGTCTATTGCGCGCTCGATCCGTACGAAGGAGGCAAGCAGGCCGTGGCCGAGGCGGCGCGAAACGTCGCCTGCGCCGGCGCCCGCCCGGCCGCGATCACCGACTGCCTGAACTTCGGCTCGCCAGAGCGGCCGGAGATCATGTGGCAATTCGCCGAGGCGATTCGCGGGATCACGGATGCGTGTCGCGCACTGGAGACGCCGGTTGTCTCCGGCAACGTCTCGTTCTACAACGAAACCGAGGGGCGGGCGGTGAATCCGACGCCGACCGTGGGGATGGTCGGCATTCTCGAAAGCGCCGAGCGCGCCGTCGGCTGCCGCTTCGCGCGTGAAGGCGATGCGATCGTCCTGCTCGGCGACACGCGAGACGAGCTCGGCGGTTCCGAGTACCAGCAGTCGGTGCTTCCGGACGCAACGGCGCGGCCGCCCCGGGTGGACCTCGATCGCGAGAAAGCTCTCGTGGAGGTCCTCCTCGCGCTTCACGAGCAGGGTCGGCTCCGGAGTGCCCACGATCTGTCGAACGGCGGCCTGGCCGTCGCGCTCGCCGAGTGCGCGCTCGACGGGATTGGGGCCGAGGTCGACCTCGGCGACGATCTCGACGCGGTCGCACTTCTTTTCAGCGAGACGCAGGGGCGGGCGCTCGTGACCTGCGAGGAGAGCGAGGCCGCCATCGTGATCGGCGAGGCGCGCCGACGCGGAGTGCCGGCCGAACGGATCGGCGTCACGGTTCCGTCCGCCTTCGTGATCGCCCGCCGCGGAACTGTCCTCGCGAAGACCACGGCCCAGGAGATCCGCCGCATCTGGACCGAGGCGTTTCCCAAGCTCCTCGCCGGCGATTCGATCGACGACGTGATCGAAGGCAAAGGCGAGCTCGCCGAGCTGATCCCGCATTAGTTGTCGGTTGTCGGTTGCCGGTTATCGGTTGAGCGGCCTTAAACCGGCAACCGGCAACTGACAACGGCCGCGTGCTATCCTTCTCGTAGTCGGGACTTTCACCCTCTTCCACCCTGTTTTCCCTGGGGTCCATGTTCGACAAATTCAAAGACGAATGCGGAGTGTTCGGCGTTCTCGGCCGTGAGGACGCGGCGAACCTCGTGTATCTCGGCCTCTACGCTCTGCAGCACCGGGGGCAGGAGAGCGCCGGGATCGCATCTCTCTCGAGCGACCCGATCGCCTCGGAGGCGAACATCGGCCGCGCGGGCGGGACGGACGGCACGGGCGAGCGCTTCGTCGCTCCCGGAACGCCGCAGATCCACGTCGAGAAGGAGATGGGCTACGTCGCCGACGTGTTCACGCACGAGCGGCTGGCGCGCCTTCCCGGACGGATGGCGATCGGCCACGTCCGCTACTCGACGGCGGGAGGGTCGCTCCTCTGCAACGCGCAGCCTCTGGTCGCCTCGACGAACAAGGGACCGGTCGCGATCGCGCACAACGGGAACTTCGTGAATGGCGAGGAGATCCGGCGCGAGCTCGAGGCCGAGGGCGCCATCTTCAACACGATGACGGACACCGAGGCGCTGGTGCACCTCATCGCGCGGTCGAAGGCGCCGGACGTGGAGCAGGCGGTGCTGGACGCACTGTCGCGCGTTCGCGGCGCCTATTCGCTCGTCATCCTGGCGCCGGGGCGCATCATCGCGGCGCGTGACCCGAACGGCTTCCGCCCTCTCGTTCTCGGACGGCTCGACGACGCGGTCTGCGTCTCGTCGGAGACGTGTGCGTTCGACCTGATCGAGGCGGAGTACCTCCGCGAGGTCCGCGCGGGCGAGGTCGTCGTCCTCGAGAACGGCGACGAGGCGGGCTTTCCGACGCGCTTCCGCGTCCTGCGGGAGCCGGCGGGCGGGCCCGAAGCACGCTGCGTGTTCGAGCACGTCTACTTCTCGCGGCCCGACTCGAACGTGTTCGGCAACAACGTCGGCGAAGTGCGGAAGCGGTTCGGGGCGCGTCTCGCGCTCGAGCATCCGGTCGAGGCCGACCTCGTCGCGCCCGTCCCCGACTCGGGCGTCTTCGCGGCCCTCGGCTACGCGCAGGCGTCCGGCATCCCGTTCGAGTTCGCTCTCGTCCGGAACCACTACGTCGGGCGCACGTTCATCGAGCCCCGCCAGGGCATCCGGCACTTCGGGGTCCGGGTGAAGCTGAACCCGATGCGGGAGACGATCGAGGGGCGGCGAGTCGTCGTCGTCGACGACTCGATCGTGCGCGGGACCACCAGCCGGAAGATCGTGAAGATGATCCGATCGGTCGGCGCCCGCGAGGTGCGTCTACGGATCTCGTCGCCGCCGATCCAGTGGCCCTGCTACTCCGGGATCGACACGCCGACG
>JBOGJQ010000305.1:0-4848 GCA_050745405.1 Thermoanaerobaculia bacterium
CTCCGACACGGCGCCGGTCGCCGCGGTGCCGGACGAGGCGCGCGAGGTCAGCGCGGCGATCCGGACCGCGACGACCGCGCTCCGCGCCGACGCCGACCGGCGCCTCCGTCTTCTCGACAGCCGCGCCGGCGGCCTGATGGCGACCGCGCTCGGCGTGACGTGGATGATCGCGATCGTGACGCTCGCGCTCGCGCGCCTCGCGCTCGTCAAGATCGTGCAACCCGTCGAGGCGCTCTCCGCGGTCGCGTCCGAGATCGCGCGCTCGCCGTCGGAGACCACGCGGCGCGCGCCGGTCTCCGGCGACCGCGAGATCGCTCTCCTCGCGAGCGACTTCAACGCGATGATCGATGCGATCGCCGCGCGCGACGCCGAGCTGCGGCGCATGACGGTCACCGACGAGCTCACCGGAATGCCGAACTTCCGCGCGTTCCAGGAGCGGCTGCAGATCGAGCTCCGGCGCGCGGAGCGATACGCCGAAAGCTTCGGGCTTCTCGTCTTCGATCTCGACCGGTTCAAGAAGTACAACGACGAGTGGGGGCATCTCGCCGGCAACGAAGCGCTCGCCGCCGTCGCGAAGGTCGTCGCCGCGAACGTGCGCGACAGCGACTTGGCGGCGCGCTACGGCGGCGAGGAGTTCGTCGCCGTCGTCGCGCAGACCGACCCCGCCGGTCTCCATCGCCTCGCCGAGCGTATTCGCGCGGCCGTCGAGGCGCTCCCGCCGATCGCCAACCGCGCGCCGCTCACGTGCAGCATCGGCGGCGCGCTCTTCCCCGCGGACGGCACGACCCCCGAGTCGCTCTTCGAGATCGCCGATCAGCGGCTGTACGAGGCGAAGGAAGCCGGGCGCAACCGCGTCGTCGTCCCGAGCGGCGGCACCGTCACCCCGAGCGCGTAGCGTGATACTCCACAGATTTCACGAAGGCTTATCCACAGATTTCACAGATTTACACAGATTAGTTGGAGATAAGCACAAACCCATCAACCAATCTGTGTAAATCTGTGAAATCTGTGGATGGAACGTCTGTGAGATCTGTGGACGTCGAGAGCGACATCAACTCTCCAAGAGAGCGAGGAGCCGCGCCACGACCTCCTCGGCGCGCTTGCGATCGTCCGTCGTGCCGAGGTGCTCGTCGCTCCACCGTTCGAGCTCGGGAGCGAGGCGTTCGGTGAGGACCTGGCCCCGCCGTGTGAGAGTGAGCCGGCTCGCGCGCTGATCGGCCGGATCTCCTTCGCGCCGGAGCAGCCCCGCCTCGACCAGGCGCGCCACCATCCCTGTCACGTTCTGCTTCGAGACCGAGAGAGCGCGGCCGAGTGCGGCGAGCGTCGGTGGGGCTTCGAGCGAGGCGACGCGGAAAAGGATCGCCGCCTGCTGCGGCGTCAGCCCGTGCGGAGCGACGACCGGGATCAGCTCGCGGACGAGGGCGTTCGCGAGGCGGAGGATCTCGAAGGGGAGCTCCCCCCGGCCGGCCATATCGTCAATTTATTGACCGATTCGCCGCGAATGTCAATCGTGAACGTGCGCCGCGGCCGCCTGAACCCGTCCGATCGGGACACACGCCGGGTCGTCGCCGGGGCACGCGACCTCGAGCTGGATGGTCGTGTGATGGATGTTCCACCGCTCCGCGAGCATCGTATTCACGTCGCGAAGAACGTCGCCGGCGCGGCGGAGCGTGACGTCGCCGAGAAGAAGGTGCGCTGAAAGGGCCGTCCCCGAGGGGCCGAGCGCCCAGATGTGGACGTGGTGGACGTCGAACACGCCTTCGATTTCGGCGATCGCGCCACGGACTTCGTCGGGCTCGATGCCGCGGGGCGTCCCCTCGAGAAGAAGGTTGATGGTCTCGCGCAGGATGCCCCACGAGGTCCAGATGATGATGCCGCCGATGATGATCGAAACGATCGCGTCCCACACCGTCGATCCCGTGACGCGGATCAGGACCGCGGCGACGATGACGCCGGCCGACGCGATGCCGTCGCCGAGCATGTGAAGCATCGCGCCGCGCACGTTGATGTCGTGCCTTCCCTCGTGCCGCAGCCAGAAGGTCACGCCGAGGTTGTAGAACAGGGCGACGCCGGCGACGCCGAGCATCCAGCCGCTGCCGACGGGCTCGGGGGCACGAAGCCGCTGGAACGCCTCGATGAAGACGAAGACCGTGAGGACGATCAGCATCGCCGCGTTCACGAACGCGGCGAGAACGCCGGCGCGCTGGTAGCCGAACGATTTCGTCGGGGTCGCCGGGCGCCGCTCGAGACGCACGGCGAGCCAGGCGAGCATCAGAGCGGCGGCATCGGTGATGTTGTGGAACGCGTCCGCGATGAGCGAGAGGGCGTTCGCGAAGATGCCGGCCGCGAGCTCGAGCCCGAAGAACGCGAGCGTCGCCGCCGTCGAGACGAGCAGTTTCCGACTCGTTCGCGTCCGCCGGTCCGTCGGTCCGTGCAGGTGCGCCATCGCCACCTGCGGAATCTAACAAGATTCGCGCCGCAGGGGGCTACTCGGCCGCGGCCGTCTTTCGCTCGAGGACGCTCCAGCCGATGTCGCGACGGAAATGCGCGCCCTCGAACGTGACCTTGTCCGTCACCGCGTACGCCTTCCGCAGCGCCTCGGACAGCGTCGCGCCGCGCGCGCAGACGCTCAGGACACGTCCCGCCGAAACGACGATCCCGCCGTCAGCCTTCTTCGTCCCGGCGTGGAAAAGCATGACGGAGTCGTCCGCGACCGGCGGAATCGTGACGGGCGCTCCGGTCGTGATCTCGCCGGGATAGCCGTTGGCCGCCATCACCACGCACGCCGCGGCTTCCTTCTTCCACGCGAGCTTCGGCTCGGTCAGCTCGCCGCGCGCGATCTGCATCATCACCGCCGCGAGATCGCTCTCGAGCCGCAGCATCTGCACCTGCGTCTCCGGATCGCCGAAGCGGCAGTTGTACTCGAGCACCTTCGGCCCGTCGGGGGTCAGCATGAGACCGATGTAGAGGCACCCCGTGTACAGGCGCCCCTCGGCTTCCATCCCCTGCAGCGTCGGCACGACGATCTTCCGGAGGATCTCCGCGCCCATCTCGGAGTGGAGGACCACCGCCGGAGAGTGCGCGCCCATCCCGCCCGTGTTCGGCCCCTCGTCGCCGTCGAACGCTTTCTTGTAGTCCTTGGTCGGCGCGAGCGGCGCGACGCGCCGGCCGTCGGTCAACACGAGGAACGAGACTTCCTCCCCGTCGAGGAAATCCTCGACGAGCACGCGGTCCGCGGCGTTCCCGAACTTCCGCTCCTTGAACACCTGCGTCGCGACGCTCTCCGCCTCCGCCTTGTCGTGGAGAAGAAAGACACCCTTCCCCTGCGCGAGACCGTCGACCTTCAGGACCTTCGGATACTTCGCTTTCTTCAGCGCCGCGACGACCTCGTCGTAGTTCGCGCAGACGGTCGCCTCGGCCGTCGGGATCTCGTACTTCCGCATGAACTCCTTCGAGAAGACCTTCGAACCTTCCAGCTCGGCCGCGAGACGCGAGGGGCCGAAGATCGTGAGGTTCCGTTTGCGGAACTCGTCGACGATTCCGAGGGTGAGAGGGAGCTCGGGGCCGACGACGGTGAGGTCGATCTTGAGCTTCTCGGCGAAGTCGGCGAGCTCGATGATGTCGGCCACGCCGATCGGGACACAGTCCGCCACGGCCGCGATCCCCGGATTCCCCGGGGCGGCATAGATTTCGGTGACGGAGGGGGACTGCCGGAGCTTCCAGCAGAGCGCGTGCTCACGCCCACCCTGTCCCACGACTAGAACGCGCATCGTTACGACCCTTTCCCGGGGGAACCTGGAGCTCCTGAACGAAAGAGGTTCGGCATGAAAGGTTTACGGGATTCTAGGGGTTTTCGGAGCAACGGCGCAAGGAACGCGGCGCCCGGAGCCCCGTCTCATCGATTGGACGCTCGGCCCGCCGCATCCGTACTGCTGATTTGATGGGCGCCCTGGTTCCCCTGATGAAGGACTTCGAGCAGAGACCCGAAGTGGACGACCGCGAGCTGGTCGCGGCGATCCGCGCGGGCGAGGCGGACGGCTTCGAGACGCTCGTCCGCCGCAAGACCCCGAAGGTGTACGGGATCTGCTACCGCGTTCTCGGCAACCAGGAGGACGCGAAGGACGTCGCGCAGCTCGCGTTCGTCCGGATCTGGGAGAACCTCGAGAAATACGACGCCTCCTGGGCCTTCGACACGTGGATGTACCGGATCGTGACGAACGTCGCGATCGACTGGCTCCGGACGCGGCAGTCGCGCGACTCGGCGGTGAACTCGAGCCTGCGGCTCGTCCGCACCTCGCAGGACGCCGAGCAGGGCGTCTCGCTGCAGAACAAGGAAATCGAGCGCGTCTTCGAAGACGTCTCCTCGGTGCTTTCGCCGAAGCAGAAGACGATCTTCGTCATGCGCGAAATGGAGGACCTCTCGTCGGCCGAGATCTCGCGGGTCCTCGGCTGCCGGGAATCGACGGTCCGGAATCATCTATTCAACGCGCGGAAGCTGATGCAGCAGGAGCTGCGGCGGCGGTACCCGGAGTACGCGAAGCTGTGGGAGACGAGGAGCACGTCATGAACTGCGAATCGTTCCGGGAGCGAATCGCCGCGGGCGTCGACGACGCGGCCGTGCGCGCCCATCTGCGCTCGTGCGAGGCGTGCCTCGAGTACGCGATGGGCATCGACCCCGACGTGCTGTTCCGTTCTCTCGGCGTTCCGGCCGAGGAGCCGCCCGGCGGGATCGACGCGTTCGCGGCGGAAGTGATGCAGCAGGTGCGGCTCCGCGACACCGAGCGGCAGATGGTGCCGCGGGCGCGGCTGACGCGCCTCGCGCGCTGGTCGGCCGCGGCGGCGCTGGCC
>JBOGJQ010000306.1:0-3920 GCA_050745405.1 Thermoanaerobaculia bacterium
GCTCGCGGTCGAGTCTTCGGGTCGGGCAAAGGGGGCACCTCGGGTTACACACGGAACAATTTAGTCCGCGGACGGCGGTGTGACGATCGATCGGGACATCCGAAACGGAAAAAGCGCCGCGACAGGGCTACTTCTGTGATGAAGCAAACGGCGGGCCGGGTTTTCGTCCCCGAGCCCGCGCTGATGGGATTCACAAATGGTCTTTAAAAACCAGGCACGGGCACGGGCGCGGGCTCGTTCACGGGGCTACGACGCCTCGCCGGTCCGCCGATCCCGCACGCGCCGCTCCTCGAAGGCGTACCGCGGCTTTTCCTGCGGCATCTCCATGCGGTCCTCGCTGATCTCGCGCGGGATATACGTCAAATAACCGAGGTCGACGTGGAGGTGGTCGTCCGTCTTGCCGGGCTCGTGGCCGTACGCGGACACGTAGATCTCGTCCGCGACCTCCTCGGTGATGCGACGGTACTTCTCGATCAGTTCCTCCGACTGGAGGATCGCGCTCCCGACCCGGTAGACGTCGGCCGCCGTCGCCCACATGTGCGGCGATGCGGGCGGGTTGCGCTCGTGCGCGGGCGAGCGGTAGCCGCCGTTCACGGAGATGTGCAGCGGCGCGCCGAACGCCTCCCGGAGACGCTGCATATACGACGCGAAGACGCGGACGGCGCACGGGACGTAGCGTGGGTAGTCCTGGAGCCGCTTCGCCTCGCGGAGATCGACGCGGATGAACTCGTTCAGGCGGAAGTTCCCCCCGAGCCTGACCTGCTTCGCTTCCTCGTACGAGGGGACCTCGTAAAAGTAGCGCGGCAGCCGGTGCCGCCGCCCCTCCCCGTCGCGGACCATCTCTCCGGGACGGAGCAGCGCAGTGACTTCTTCGTCGAGATCGTGCGCGTCGACGACTTTGAGCTGAAATCCGGTCGTGTCGTCAGCCATGGTTGAGCTCGGCGAGGGCGGAGTGTACCTCACGCGAGATCTCAGCCACGGCCGTTCCCCGACCGACGGACGGCGAGAAGCGGGTGAGGATGACGAGGACGTACGGCTTCCGGTCCTCGAGAAACACGATCCCCGCGTCGTGATGAACGGTCGAGATGTTGCCCGTCTTGTGCGCGACCTTCGCGTCCTCGGGCAGGCCCGCGGGAATGCCGCTCTTGTACCGCTGCTCGAGCAGGATCTCGAGCATCTGTTCGGACGCCTCGCGCGAGAACGCCTTCTTCTCTGCGATGACGCGGAGGAGACGGAGCAGCCCGTTGGCCGTGACCTCGTTGTTGAGTCCCGCCTCGAACGCCGCCTGGTCTTCGACGCCGCGGAGCACCTTCACGCCCGGGATCTCGAGCTCGTCCAGAGCCATCTGGACCGCCTCGACGCCGACGATCTCGACGAGGAGGTTCGTCGCGAGATTGCTCGAGGTGGTGATCATCCAGTAGGCGAGCTCGCGGACGGGCAGGGTCTTGCCGAGGTGCTTGTAGACGCTCGCGTCGGCATCGCGGCTCACTTCGATCGAGAACGGCTCGCGGTTCACGATCGAGATGAACCGGTTCCGGATGTGGACCGGAGATTCGAGCGTGAGCTGCCCTCGTTCGATCTGACGGAAGACGCCGAGAAGGACGGCGAGCTTCATCGTCGACGCCGCGTGAAACCAGACGTCGGCGTTGTAACAGTACTGGACGCTGCTCTCGTAGTCGTAGAACGAGACGGCGAGCTCGTCGAGATCATGCTCGCCCTTGCGCCGCACGAGGCGCCCGAACAGCGACGCCTCGGCCGCGGCGATCGATTCGGTGCGTCTCTGTTTGACTTTGCTCATATTCGTTCGTTGTTCGTTGTTCGTTGTTCGATCAACGACTAACCAATAACGATCAACAATCAACGATCAACGATCAACTGCAAGATACGGGCTCAGGAACTCAGCGTCCAGAGGCGCGGAGGTGGCGGCCGATCCGTTCGATGCCGCGCGCGATCGTCTCCTCGTCCGCGGCGAAGGAGATGCGCAGGAAGCCTTCACCGCCGCGGCCGAAGGCGCTGCCGGGAATCGTCAGCACGCCCGCATCGCCGGCGAGCGCGCGTGCCAGCGCCTCGGTCCCGCAGAGCGGCACGGGAACGAAGAGATAGAACGCGCCGGCGGGCGGGGCGAGGTCGACGTCCAGCTCGCGCGCCGCGGCATCGACCGCGGCGCGACGCTGCCCCGCGAACTGCGCGCGTACCCGCGAGAGCCACTCCGCGTTCGCTTCGGGTGCGGCGAGGATCCGGAGCGCCAGCTCCTGCGCGAACGTCGAGGCGCACGTCGCGATGTACTGGTGTGCCGTCACGATCGCCGCCATCACGTCCGCGGATGCGAGCACCCATCCGAGGCGAAGCCCGGTCATCCCGTGACTCTTCGACATGCCGCTCACGACGATCACGTGGCCGCCGCGGCCGGCGAACGACGGCGGGGCAGCCTCGTAGTAGATCTCGCGATAGACCTCGTCGGAAACGACGAGCGCGTCCCGCTCGGCGGCGAGATCGACGATCGCGCGCACCGTCGCCTCCGGCAGAACGCCGCCGGTCGGATTCGACGGGGAGTTCACGACGATCGCGCGCGTGCGCTCGCTCCACGCGGCGCGAAGCGGCTCGAGGCCGGCGTCCCACGTCTCGGGATCGAGCGCGTACGGCACCGGCGTCGCGCCCGCGATCCCCGCCAGGACCGGGTACGACAGAAATCCCGGATCGGGCACGAGCACCTCGTCCCCCGGCTGCAGGTACGCCTGAAAGACCGCGTGCAGCCCCTCCTCGGTCCCCGCGGTGACGCAGATCTCGCTCGCCGGGTCGTAATGCGGCGCTTCTTCCTCCGCGATGCGTTCCCGGAGCTCGGGAAGGCCGGCGTTCATCGAGTAGCGCCACGAGCCCTCGGCTGCGGCGTCCCGCGCGAGGCCGCGAAGCCACGCGTCCGGCTCGATGTTCGGCTCGCCGAGTCCGAGGTTGATCGTGAGGGGAGTCGCGAGCGCCTGGATGCGGCGGATCGGCGAGAGCTCGATTCCCTCGAAGCGCGCGGCGCGCCGCGTCATCGCAGTGCTTCTTCCAGCGCCGTCGCGGCGTCGGTCTTCTCGTCGCGGTACTTCACGATCACCGGCGTCGCGAGCCCGAGCGCGTTCTCCTCGGCGAAGGTCCCCGCGAGCCGGCGCGTCCCCGGTACGACCACCGCGCCGTACGGGATCTCGAGCGGGCGCTCGGCGGTGCGCCGGTAGACCTGCTGGCGCACGATGTCGTAGACCGGCGTCGATCCCGTGATCACGACTCCCGCGCCGATGACCGCGCGCGGGCGGACGATCGTCCCTTCATAGATGCCGGCGTTGCCGCCGACGATCACGTCGTCCTCGATGACGACGGGGACCTGACCGATCGGCTCGAGGACGCCGCCGATCTGCGCGGCCGCGCTGAGATGGACGCGCGCGCCGATCTGCGCGCACGAACCGACCAGCGCGTGCGAGTCGATCATCGTTCCTTCGCCGACCCACGCGCCGACGTTCACGTACGCCGGCGGCATGACGACGACTCCCTCCGCGATGAACGCGCCGCGCCGGATCGACGAGCCGCCCGGAACGATGCGGATCCCTTCCTGCGCCCGGAAGCGCCGCGGCGGCAGCGTGTCCTTGTCGACGAACGAAAGAGAGCCCGACGCATACTCGGCGAGCGCGCCATGGCGGAACGCGGCGAGGATGCCCTCCTTGACCCACGTCTCCGCGGTCCACGTCCCGTCGTCGGCTCTCGTCGCCGCACGGATCGTCCCCTTCTCGAGCTCCGCGAGAAAAAGGCCGATCGTCTTCACGACCTCGGGGCGGCTCGTCAGCGGCCCGAGGGACTCCATGCGCTGCCGGATGTTCAAGTTCCCCTCCCCGGACGCCGGAGGCGTCCCAGACGCGTAGCCGTGGGTCGTGCCGCGAAGCGGTACG
>JBOGJQ010000307.1:0-1130 GCA_050745405.1 Thermoanaerobaculia bacterium
CACTTCCTCGTGAAGTCGGACGAGGAGGGGATCGACCTGGCGAAGCGATATCTCGCCTACTTCCCGACGAACTGGCGTGAGCAGCCGCCGCCCGCGCCACCCGCGGCCGCCGCGAGTGACCGGCCGATCCGCGAGATCGTTCCCGAGGACGAGAACAAGCCATTCGACGTGTACGACCTGCTCGACGCGCTCGTGGACGCCGAGTCGTTCCTCGAGGTGCAGAAGCGGTGGGCGAAGGAGCTGGTGGTCGGCTACGCGCGGATCGAGGGGCGCGTCGTGGGGATCGTCGCCAACCAGCCGAAGCAACGCGGCGGCGTCCTGTTCGTCGACTCGTCCGACAAGGCCGCTCGCTTCATCTGGACCTGCAACGCGTTCAACGTCCCGCTGCTCTTCCTTGCGGACGTGCCGGGGTTCATGATCGGCACCCAAGTCGAGCGCCAGGGCATCATCCGCGCGGGGGCGAAGATGATCTCGGCCGTTTCGGAGGCGACCGTCCCGAAACTGGCGGTGATCGTCCGCAAGGCCTATGGCGCCGGTCTCTATGCCATGGCCGGCCCGGCGTTCGATCCGGACGCGTGCCTCGCGCTGCCGGG
Organism: Thermoanaerobaculia bacterium; assembly: GCA_050745405.1. GTDB lineage: Bacteria > Acidobacteriota > Thermoanaerobaculia > Gp7-AA8 > Gp7-AA8 > JBOGJQ01. Next base: position 594 of record JBOGJQ010000307.1, read on the forward strand.
CGCGAAGATCGCGGTCATGGGCCCGCAGGCAGCGATCAACGCGGTCTTCTACAACCAGCTGAACGCGATCGAGGACGACGAGGAGCGCGCGCGACGCACCGAGGAACTGCGCCGCGAGTACGCGGAGGAGATCGACATCCTGCACCTCGCGTCGGAGCTAGTCGTCGACGCGGTGATCCAGCCGGAGGATCTGCGGTCGGAGATCGCGCGCCGCTTCGCGCTGTACGAAGGCCGCGCGCGCGAATGGCCGGAGAAGCGCAATCCGGTCACGCCCGTTTAGGCCGTGGCAGAAGGCGATCTCCTCTGGCAGCCGTCCCCCGAGTGGATCGAGAGCGCACGGCTCACCCACTACATGCGCTGGCTCGACCGCGGCTTTGAGACATACGACCAGCTGTGGCGTTGGTCGGTCGAGGACCTCGAGGCGTTCTGGGGATCGCTCTGGGAGTACTTCGAGCTTCCGGGCGGGCACGACGGCGTCCTGGCGAAGCGCGAGATGCCGGGAGCCGAATGGTTCCCGGGCGCGAGCGTGAACTACGC
>JBOGJQ010000308.1:0-13070 GCA_050745405.1 Thermoanaerobaculia bacterium
CGGCACACGCCGTTCTTCAACGGGTATCGGCCGCAGTTCTACATCCGGACGACGGACGTGACGGGGACGCTGAAGCTGCCGGAGGGGGTGGAGATGGTGATGCCGGGCGACAACACGAACATGGAGATCGACCTGATTCAGCCGATTGCGATGGACCAGGGTCTCCGGTTCGCGATCCGCGAGGGCGGCCGCACCGTCGGCGCCGGCGTCGTCACGGAGATCAAGAAGTAGGTGCCGCAGCAGAAGAGGGTTCGAGAGATGAACGAGAAAATTCGCATCCGCTTGAAGGCGTACGACTACCGGGTCCTCGACCAGTCGACCTCGGAGATCGTCGATACGGCGAAACGGACGGGCGCCAAGGTCGCGGGACCGATCCCGCTTCCGACGCAGATTTCCCGCTACACGGTCCTGCGCAGCCCGCACGTCGACAAGAAGTCGCGCGAGCAGTTCGAGATGCGCACGCACAAGCGGCTGCTGGACATCCTGGAGCCGACCACGCAGACGGTCGACGCCCTGATGAAGCTCGAGCTGCCCGCGGGCGTGGACGTCGAGATCAAGGCTTTCGGCAAATAACGCCTGATCGCCGTCCGTTGTCCGTTGACCGTTGTTCGTTGCGAGGGCGCGCCCCCACAACGACTAACGGACAACGGACAACGGGAAGAAGACACACGAACCGGAGTTTCCGGTTCCAAGGTGAAGACGATGATTCGAGGATTGATTGGCAAAAAGGTCGGAATGACCCAGGTGTTCGCCGAGGATGGGATTCTCATCCCGGTCACGGTGATTCAGGCCGGCCCCTGCACGGTCGTTCAGAAGAAGACGGCCGAGAGCGACGGCTACGACGCCGTGCAGCTCGGCCTGGTCGAGAAGGTCTCGAACCGCCGCCTCAATCAGCCGATGAAGGGGCGGTTCGACAAGGCGGGCGTGCCGCCGAGCCGCACCCTCGCCGAGTTCGAGTACGAGGGGGAGGCCAACGTCGGGGACAAGGTCCTCGTCGACATCTTCCAGCCCGGCGACGCGGTCGACGTGATCGGCCGCTCGAAGGGGAAGGGCTTCCAGGGCGTCATGAAGCGCCACAATTTCGCCGGCGGACGCGCGAGCCACGGCTCGATGTTCCACCGCGCGCCCGGATCGATCGGCGCCTCGGCGTTCCCCTCGCGCGTCATGAAGGGCATGCGCATGGGCGGCCGGATGGGCGGCGATCAGGTCACCGTCAAGAACCTCCGGATCGCCAAGGTCGACCCGGAGAACAACCTGGTGTACGTCCGCGGCGCGGTCCCGGGAGCGCGCAATTCGGTCGTGTTCCTGCGCCTCTCGTCCAACGGCGCGAAACGGAGCGAGTGAGAGCCATGGCGACCATCGACGTGAAGGACATGCAGAGCAAGAAGGTCGGCTCGGTCGAGCTGCCGGACGAGGTGTTCTCGTATCCGTACAAGGAGCACCTCATCCACGAGGCGGTGCGGAATCACCTCGCCTCGCTGCGCGCCGGGACGCACAAGACGAAGACGCGCTCCGAAGTGGCGGGCTCCGGCAAGAAGCCGTTCCGCCAGAAGGGGACCGGCCGCGCCCGCCAGGGCGGCAACCGGCCGCCGATCCACCGCCACGGCGGAACGGTCTTCGGCCCCGTGCCGCGCGACTATTCGTACAAGATGAACGTCAAGGAGAAGAAGGCGGCCCTCCGGTCGGCACTCTCCTGGAAGCTGAAGAACGGCAACCTCGTCGCGGTCCGCCAGCTCGATCTGAACGAGCCGAAGACGCGTCTTCTGGTCCAGAGCTTCGGCACGCTCGGCGTCGAGGGGAAGACCCTCATCGTCGACTCGCTCGAAAACGTGAACGTCGCCCTCGCCTCGCGGAATCATCCCGAGGTGCAGATGGTCGACCCGCGCCACGTCAACGTGTACGACGTGGTCAACAGCCGGTTCATCCTGATCAGCGAGGCGGCGCTGCAGACCCTGACGGAGGTGCTCGCGTGAGAAGCCACGAGATCATCCGGCGCCCGCTGGTGACCGAGAAGAGCAACGGTCTCAAAGAGGACTCGAACGTGATCGCGTTCGAGGTCGCCGCCGAGGCGAACAAGATCGAAGTGAAGCGCGCCGTCGAGGAGCTCTTCAAGGTGAAGGTCGACGAAGTGCGCCTGCTCAACGTCCGCGGCAAGGTCAAGCGGCTCGGGCGGTTCGCCGGGCGCCGGCGCGACTGGCGGAAGGCCTACGTGAAGCTGAAGGCCGGGGAGAAGGCTCCCGAGTTCTTCGAGGGAGTGTAGGAGTTGAGGTCGAGGCAGAGGACAAGACGATGCCAGTGAAAAAATTCAAGCCGACTTCGCCGGGGATCCGGTTCGTCTCGCACGCGTCGTTTCAGACGCTGACGACGGACGAGCCGGCCAAGCCGCTGACGCGCGGGAAACGGAAGAGCGGCGGCCGCAACAACAAGGGCCGCGTGACCTCCCGCTTCATCGGCGGCGGGCACAAGCAGAAGCTGCGCGAGATCGACTTCCGCCGCGAGAAGCACGGCGTGCCGGGGACGATCGCGACGATCGAGTACGACCCGAACCGCAGCGCGTGGATCGCCCTGGTGAACTACGCCGACGGCGAGAAGCGCTACATCATCGCGCCGGAGGGGATCACGGTCGGGCACCAGATCACGTCCGGTCCGGATGCCGACATCATCGTCGGCAACGCGCTGCCGCTCCAGAAGATCCCTCTCGGCACGACGGTGCACAACGTCGAGCTGAAGGAAGGGAAGGGCGCACAGATGGTGCGCTCGGCCGGCGCGGCCGCGCAGCTCATGGCGCGCGAAGGTGACTACGCCCTGCTCCGGCTTCCCTCCGGCGAGCTCCGGCGCGTCCACGTCCGCTGCTACGCGACGATCGGACAGGTCGGCAACATCGAGCACGAGAACGTCTCGATCGGCAAGGCGGGACGCTCCCGTCACCTCGGCCGCAAGCCGCACAACCGCGGCGTGTCGATGAACCCGGTCGACCACCCGCTGGGCGGCGGCGAAGGCAAGACCTCGGGCGGACGTCATCCCGTCACCCCGTGGGGCAAGCCGACCAAGGGACACAAGACCCGCAAGAACAAGCAGACGAGCAAATTCATCGTGAAGCGGAGAACGAAGTAAGCGGGGCCCGGCCCCGGTTGGAGATCGGATATGGCGCGTTCAATCAAAAAAGGCCCGTTCATCGACGAGCACCTCCTCGGCAAGGTCGAGGAGATGAATCGGCAGCGCGACAAGAAGGTCATCAAGACCTGGTCGCGCCGTTCGACGGTGACCCCGGACATGGTCGGGCACACCATCGCGGTGCACAACGGGCGGAAGTTCGTCCCGATCTACATCGCCGAGAACATGGTCGGCCACAAGCTGGGCGAGTTCGCCCTGACCCGCACGTTCAAGGGCCACAGCGGCAAGAAGGTCGAGAAAACGGCCCGGCCGACGGGTCCGCGGTAAGGGCAGCGGAGAGAACGACGATGGAAGCGAGAGCACAGCTCAGATATCTGAAGGCGTCGCCGCAGAAGGTGCGGCTCGTCGTGGACCTGGTGCGCGGCCGGAAGGTGGAGGAGGCTCTGGAGATCCTCCGCTATACGAAGAAGAGCTGCGCGAAGGATCTCGAGAAGCTGGTCCGCTCGGCGGTGGCGAACGCGGAGAACAGCGAGGCGGGAGCGGACGTGGACGAGCTCGTGGTCTCACGGATCTACGTGAACGAGGGCCCGCGGGAGAAGCGGATCCAGCCGGCGCCGATGGGGCGCGCGTACCGGATCCAGAAGCGGCAGTCGCACGTGACCGTCGAGGTCAGCGACGAGGTGGCGGCGGCCGGACGGGCCGGCCGGACGGCCGAGGCGAAGACCAGGACGACGAAGACGCCGGCCAAGCGCGGCGCGCGACGGAAATAACGGAGGCCATTTTGGGTCAGAAGGTACATCCCTACGGGTTCAGGCTCGGGTTCAACAAAACGTGGCACTCGCGGTGGTTCCAGGGGCGGACGTACGCCGACACGCTCCACCGCGACCTGAAGCTGCGCGAGGACCTGAAGAAGCGTCTCTCGCACGCCGGCGTCGCGGAGATCGACATCGAGCGGACGGCGAACAAGATGCGGATCAACATCTACACGTCGCGGCCGGGGATCATCATCGGGCGGAAGGGAGCCGAGGTCGACAAGCTGCGCGACGAGCTCCAGAAGCTGGCCGAGGGTGAGGTCTACATCAACATCCAGGAGATCCAGCGGCCGGAGCTGGACGCGCAGCTCGTGGCCGAGAACATCGCGGCGCAGCTGGAGCGGCGCGTGGCGTTCCGGCGCGCGATGAAGAAGGCGATGGAGAGCGCGTTCCGGTTCGGCGCGAAGGGAATCAAGGTGCGGGTGAGCGGCCGGCTCAACGGGGCGGAGATCGCGCGCTCGGAGTGGTACCAGGAGGGGCGTCTGCCGCTCCACACTCTGAAGGCCGACATCGACTACGGGAGCTGGAGCGCCCGGACCACGTACGGAGCCATCGGCGTGAAGGTGTGGATCTACAAAGGCGAGATGGCCAAAACGAAGACGCGGCGGCGCGCGGCCTGAGGGCCCGCCCTCCGGCGAGTGAGGAATCGTCATCATGTTGATGCCGAAGAAAGTGAAATTCAGAAAGCAGCAGCGCGGCCGCCGGCGCGGTATGGCGACGCGCGGCGCGAAGATCTCGTTCGGCGATTTCGGGCTGCAGGCGCTCGAGGCCGGCTGGGTCACCGCGCGGCAGATCGAGGCGGCGCGTATCGCGATGACCCGCCACGTGAAGCGCGGCGGCAAGATCTGGATCCGGATCTTCCCGGACAAGCCGGTCACGAAGAAGCCCCTCGAGACCCGTATGGGCAAGGGGAAGGGCGCGCCCGAGGAGTGGGTGTGCGTGATCAAGCCGGCGCGGATCCTCTACGAAATGGAAGGGGTCTCGCGCGAGGTGGCGGAAGAGGCGTTCCGGCTCGCCGCCCACAAGCTCCCGATCAAGACGCGCTTCGTGACGCGTGAGGAGCTGGAGGTTCTCTGATGGCGACGGTCAAGGCGAAAGAGCTTCGGGAAAAGAGCGAGAGCGACCTCCGGATCCGGGAGCGCGACCTGCGGGAGCAGCTCCTGCGGCTGCGGTTCCAGAGCGCGATGGGCGCGAGCGAGAACCCGCTGAAGATCCGCCAGGTGCGGCGCGAGATCGCGCGCATCGAGACGATCCTGGCGGAGAAGAAGAAGACGGCGCAGTCGGCCTGAGGCCGCGGCTCCGGGAGAAGAAGGTCATGGCAACGAACGAGACTCTAGAGAAGCAGCCGGCGGGAACGCGGCGCGGGCAGACCAAGGTCGGCACCGTCGTCTCGAACAAGATGAACAAGACCGTCGTCGTCGCGGTCGAGATCCTCGTCCCGCACGGGATGTACCACAAGTACATCAAGCGGACGAGCACGTTTCTCGCGCACAACGAGGCGGGGGATCTGAACGTCGGCGATCGCGTGGTCATCGAGGAGACGCGGCCGCTCTCGAAGCGGAAGCGGTGGAACGTGCGGGAGATCGTGCAGAAAGCCAGTTGAACGGTTGCACGGTTGAACAGTTGCACGGTTGCACAGTTGCACAGTCGAGCACAGGAGATCCGATGAGTTGAGAGTCGCACGGTCGGAGTCGAACAAGTCCACTGTTCAACTCTTCAACTGTGCAACGGTTCAACTGATCTAGGAGTCACGATGATTCAGATGCGAACGATACTGACCGTCGCCGACAACACCGGGGCGAAGAAGATCGCGGCGATCAAGATGCTCGGCGGCTCGACCGCGGGGCAGTACGCGGGCCTCGGCGACGTGATCACCGCGTCGGTCAAGGAAGCTTCGCCGGACGGGACCGTGAAGAAGGGGGCCGTGGTGAAGGCGGTCATCGTGCGGACGCGGAAAGAGACGCGCCGGCGCGACGGTTCTTACATCAAATTCGACGACAACGCGGCGGTGCTCATCAACGACGCGAACGAGCCGGTGGGGACGCGTGTCTTCGGTCCGGTCGCCCGCGAGCTGCGCGAGCGCCGCTTCATGAAGATCATTTCCCTCGCCCCCGAGGTCCTTTGAGGGTACGCAGATGCTGAGAACGAACAAGGCGAACAACGAGCGGACGGTTCCGCGCCGGACGCACGTCCGGAAGAACGACGAGGTCGAGGTCATCACGGGGAAGGACCGCGGCAAGCGCGGCAAGGTCCTGCGCGTGGACCGCGCCAAGGGGACGGCGATCGTCGAGCGCGTGAACTTCACGAAGAAGGCGACCCGCCGGAACCCGCAGAAGAACCAGCAGGGCGGCATCCTCGAACGCGAGGCGCCGATCCGGCTGTCGAACCTGATGGTCATCTGTCCTTCGTGCGGCGAGCCGACGCGGCTCCGCCGCCACCGGACCGACGAGGGCGTTTCCCGCGCCTGTGTGAAGTGCGAGGGAGAAGTCCCCTCGAAGTGACGAGGTAGAGAGCGATCCTATACGCGGATCGCGGTGAGGAAACCATGGCGGCAAGACTCAAAGAGATTTACAGGAACGAGGTCGCGAAGAAGCTCAAGGACGAGTTCGCCCTCGGCAACGTGATGGCGGTGCCGAAGATCGACAAGATCGTCCTGAACATGGGGCTCGGCGAGGCGATCCAGAACGCGAAGATCCTCGACACCGCGGTCGAGGAGCTCGCGACCATCGCCGGGCAGAAGCCCGTGATCACGCGCGCGCGGAAGTCGATCGCGGCCTTCAAGCTCCGCGAGGGCGTTCCCATCGGCGCGATGGTCACCCTGCGCGGCGACAGGATGTACGAGTTCCTCGACCGGCTCATCAACATCGCGCTGCCGCGCGTCCGCGACTTCCGCGGCGTGCCCAACCGCTCGTTCGACGGCCGCGGGAACTACACGATCGGCGTCCGGGACCACCTGATCTTCCCGGAGATCGATTACGCGAAGGTCGACAAGTCCAAAGGGATGAACATCACGATCGTGACCACGGCCAGGACCGACGAGCAAGCCCGTTTCCTCCTCAAGGAGCTCGGGATGCCCTTCGTGAAACAGGCGTAAGGCACAGAGGAACAGAGCACATGGCAAAGACTTCAATGATCGTCAAGGCGCAGCGGAAGCCGAAGTTCTCTTCGCGCAAAGTCAACCGCTGCAGGGTCTGCGGACGTCCGCGGGGATATCTGCGTAAGTTTCAGCTCTGCCGGATTCACTTCCGCAAGCTGTCGCTCGAGGGCTACATCCCGGGCGTGACGAAGGCGAGCTGGTAAGCGCCGGGGCCGGAGACGAAGGAGAACACGATGTCGATGACCGACCCGATTGCAGACATGCTGACCCGCATCCGGAACGGGATTCAGGCGCGCCACGAGCGCGTCGAGATCCCCTCGTCCAAGGTGAAGGTCGAGATCGCCCGGATCCTCAAGAGCGAGGGTTTCATCAGCAATTACAAAGTCGTGGAGGGGGCCATCCAGCCGACCCTGCGCGTCTATCTCAAGTATGCCGACAACGGCGAGCCGGTGATCCACGGGATCGAGCGGCTCTCGCGCCCGGGCCGGCGGATCTACCGCGGCAAGGACGAGATCCCGCGCGTTCTCGGCGGCCTCGGCCTGTCGATCGTGTCGACCTCGCGCGGCCTGATGTCGGGCAGCGACGCGGTGCGGACCGGCGTCGGCGGCGAAGTCGTTTGCCAGGTCTGGTAAGGAGACGACTCATGTCACGCGTTGGAAGAAAGCCGATCGTTCTCCCGAAGGGTGTTGAAATCCGCCAGCAGGGGAACGCGATTCACGTCAAGGGGCCGAAGGGCGCCCTCGAGACCCAGCTCGTCCCCGGCATCTCGATGAAGGCCGAGGGCAATGAGGTCGTCTTCGAGCGGAAGGACGACGAGCGGCAGTCGCGCGCGTTTCACGGGCTGATCCGCGCGCTGGTCGCGAACAACGTCACCGGCGTCACCGAAGGATTCAAGCGCGAGCTCGACATCGTCGGCGTCGGCTACCGCGCCGAGGTCAAGGGGAAGGAAGTCGTCTTCCAGCTCGGCTACTCGCACCCGATCCATTTCAAGATCCCCGAGGGGATTCAGGTCGCGGTCGACAAGAGCGGCCGCGTGACCGTGACGGGGATCGACCGGCAGCAGGTCGGCCAGACGGCCGCCGAGATCCGCAAGCTGCGGCTGCCGGATCCGTACAAGGGGAAGGGCATCAAGTACACGGACGAAGTCATCCGGCGGAAGGCCGGAAAGGCGGCCGGGAAGTAGTAGCCCAGTAGCTAGCAGCTAGTAGCTGGTTGCCGTCGAGGAGCAGGACCTAAGGAGTCGACGATGGATCGGTCAGAACAGAGACAGCGGGCGCGGACGCGGATTCGGACGCGCGTCCGCCGGAAGATTCGCGGGACGGCGGAGCGGCCGCGCCTGGCGGTGTTCAAGAGCCTGCACCACATTTACGTGCAGGCGATCGACGACGCGAACGGGCGGACGATCGCGTCCGCGTCGACGCTCGACCCGGATCTGAAGGGGAAGCAGGCCGGCGCGAACGCCGCCGCGGCGAAGGCCGTCGGCGCGCTGATCGCCGACCGCGTCAAGGGAGCCGGCGTGACCCGCGTGGTGTTCGACCGCGGCGGCTATCGCTATCACGGAAACATCAAGGCGCTGGCGGACGCGGCGCGCGAGAAGGGTCTGGAGTTCTAAAGGTCCCGCTCTGCGGAACCGGATCCGAACGGAGGATATGGTGCAGCGTCAACAGGGACCCCCGCGTGGGGATCGTCGTGGAGACGATCGGACCGAGAGCGGTCTGATCGACAAGGTGGTTTACATCAACCGCGTCACCAAGGTCGTCAAGGGCGGCAAGAACTTCAGCTTCAGCGCCCTCGTCGTGGTGGGCGACGGAAAAGGTCGCGTCGGATTCGGCTCGGGCAAAGCGAAGGAAGTGCCGTCCGCGATCCGGAAGGGCATCGAGATCGCGAAGAAGAACATGATTCCGATCGCCCTCGAGGGGACGACGATCCCGCACCAGGCGCTCGGCCACTTCGGCGCCGGGAAGGTGCTGCTCAAGCCGGCCTCGCCCGGCACGGGCGTCATCGCCGGCGGTCCGGTGCGCGCGATCCTCGAGTCGGCGGGCATTCAGGACATCCTGACGAAGTCGCTCGGCACGGCGAATCCGCACAACGTGGTCAAGGCGACCTTCGACGCGCTGGCGAAGCTCCGCAACGCGTCGGCGTACAACCAGCTCCGCGGTCAGGAGCAGGAGCCGGCGGCGGAGACGCAGCCCGAGGCGGGTGAGTGATGGCGAAGGCGAAGCCGGCGAACGGGACCAGCGTGAAGATCCGGCAGATCCGGAGCGGAATCGGCTGCACCATCGACATGCGCGAGACGCTGCGCGCGCTCGGGCTGCGCCGGATGCACCAGGTGGTCGAGCGGCAGGATACGGCGGAAGTCCGCGGGATGATCCGGAAGGTCCACCATCTGGTCGAGGTCGTGGAGTAGCTCGCGCGCGGGCGCAAGGAACGGAGTCGAGGTCATGGAACTGAACAACCTGAAACCGAAGAAGGGAGCGCGGCGGCCGCGGAAGCGGATCGGCCGGGGTCCCGGGTCGGGACACGGCAAGACGGCGGGACGCGGCGAGAAGGGACAGAAGTCGCGCACCGGCTATTCGCGCCGCCTCGGATTCGAGGGCGGGCAGATGCCCCTGCAGCGGCGCATCCCGAAGCGCGGCTTCAACAACGCGATCTTCCGGAGCGAGTACGCCGTGCTGAATCTCTCGGATCTCGAGGCGCGCTTCGAGTCCGGAGCGACGATCGATCGCGAGGCGCTGCGCAGCGCCGGCCTCGTGAAGAGCCCGCACAAGAAGATCAAGGTCCTCGGTGACGGCGATCTGAGCAAGAAGCTGACCGTGCACGCCGACAAGTTCTCGAAGAGCGCGCGCGAGAAAATCGAAGCGGCGGGCGGGAGCTGCCAGGAGACGCAGTGAAGCTCATCGAAGCGGTAAGGAACATTTTCGCGATTCCCGACCTGCGCAAGCGGGTCCTGTTCACGCTGGCGCTGCTCGCGGTGTACCGGCTCGGCTCGTACGTGCCGACGCCGGGCGTCGATCCGATCGCGCTGCGCGAGTTCTTCACGGCCGTGAACACGGGCGTGATGGGCTTTCTGAACCTGTTCTCGGGCGGTGCGCTCGAGCGGCTGTCGATCTTCGCGCTCGGGATCATGCCGTACATCTCGGCGTCGATCATCCTGCAGCTGCTGACGGTCGTCTGGCCGTACCTCGAGCGCCTCTCGAAGGAGGGGGAGCTCGGGCGGCGGAAGATCAATCAGTACACGCGCTACGGCACGATCGCGCTGTCGATCGTCCAGTCGCTCGGCGTCGCGTTCTGGCTCAAGGCGCAGGCCGCCCCGGGCGGCGCGCCGCTCGTCCCGGCCAGCGTCCAGGATTCGCTGTGGGGCATGGGCTTCCCGCTCATGACCGTGCTGACCCTGACCGCCGGCACGACCTTCATCATGTGGCTCGGCGAGCAGATCTCCGAGCGCGGCATCGGCAACGGCATCTCGCTCATCATCTTCGCCGGCATCATCGTGAACCTCCCCGCGGCGGCGTGGGGCCTGGTCGGTGACATCCGGACGGGCGAGCGGGGGCTGTTCACGGTCCTGCTTCTCGTGGTCTTCATGATCGCCGTCGTCGGCTTCGTCGTCTTCATGGAGCGCGCGCAGCGGCGGATTCCGGTCCAGTACGCGAAGCGCGTCGTCGGCCGGCGCGTCTACGGCGGCGCGAACACCTACCTGCCGCTCCGCGTGAACACCGCGGGCGTCATCCCGGTCATCTTCGCCTCGTCGATCCTCGTGCTGCCGACCACGTTCGCGCAGATGATCAAGACCCCGTGGGCGGAGGCGATCGCGAACCAGCTCAGCTGGGGCGAGCCGCTGTACTACCTCCTGTCGGTCGCCTTCATCGTCTTCTTCGCGTTCTTCTACACGTCGATCGTCTTCAACCCGGTCGATACCGCGGACAACATGCGGAAGTACGGCGGCTTCATCCCGGGCATCCGCCCGGGCAAGAAGACCTCGGATTACATCGACCGGGTCCTGACGCGGATCACGACGGTCGGCGCGATCTATCTCGCGGCGGTGTCGGTGCTCCCCGAGTTCCTGATCACGGGCGTGCACATCGCGCAGCTGCCGTTCGGCGTCGGCGCGGCGCTCGATCGCGCCCTCCCGATCTGGATCACGGAGGGCCTCGGGTTCCAGTTCTACTTCGGCGGCACGTCGCTGCTCATCGTCGTCGGTGTGGCGATGGACACGGTCCAGCAGATCGAGTCGCAGCTCGTGATGCGCCACTACGACGGATTCATGAAGCGCGGCCGCGTGCGCGGCCGGCGCGGGTAGCGCTGCGGGGACGGATTGACGCGGGTGATTCTTCTGGGAGCGCCGGGAAGCGGCAAGGGAACGCAGGCGAAGCGGATCGCGGAGCGGCGGGGGATCCCCCACATCTCGACCGGGGACATGCTCCGGGAGGCGGTGCGGGAGGGGGCCGAGCTCGGGCGAGCGGCCGAGCCGATCATGAAGGCCGGCGGGCTCGTCCCCGACGACCTGATGATCGGCATCATCCGGGAGCGTCTGGCGCGGCCGGACGCCCGCGCCGGGTTCGTCCTGGACGGATTTCCCCGCACGGTCGTCCAGGCGGAGAAGCTGGACGAGCTGCTCGGCGCGGGGAATGGAAACGGGAGACCCCACGTTGTCCACCTGTTGGTCCCGGACGAGGCGATTGTGAAGCGGATAGCCGCCCGCAGATCGTGCTCCGCCTGCGGCGCCGTTTACCACCTGGAAAATGCGCGTCCGAAGACCGCCGACCTGTGCGACCTCTGTGGGGGCGCTCTCGTCGCGCGGGCGGACGACACGGAACCGGCCGTTCGGAAGCGGCTCGAGGCGTTTCACCGGCAGACGATGCCGGTCGTGGCGCACTATCGGGCGCGGGGATGGCTGGACGAGGTCGACGGAATCGGTTCCGTCGACGAGGTCTTTGAACGAATCGACGAGTCGCTGACGCGATGACGGGCCCGGTGCTCAAGACGCGCGACGATCTCGAGGTGATGGACCGCGCCAACCGCGTGGTGCTCGAGATCCTCGAGATCCTTCGCGGGATGGTGAGGCCGGGCGTCACGACGGGGCAGCTCAACGCGGTGGCCGAGGAAGAGCTCGCGCGGCGGGGAGCGAAGAGCCCTTTCAAGGGATACGCGCCGCTCGGGCTGCCGCCGTACCCGGGCGTGGTCTGCACGTCCGTGAACGACGTGATCGTCCACGGCATCCCGGGGCGGGAGCGGCTTCGCGAGGGCGACATCGTCGGGCTCGACTTCGGGTCGATCGTCGACGGGTTCGTCGGCGACGGCGCGGTGACGATCGGGGTCGGCGAGGTCGACCCGGAGGCGGAGAAGCTGATGTGGGTCACGCGCGCGTGCCTCGACCTGGCGATCGAGCAGATGCGTCCGGGCCGGCGGCTCGGCGACATCGGAGCGACCATCCAGGAGCACGCCGAGGCGAACGGGTTCCACGTGATCCGGGCGTTCGTGGGGCACGGAATCGGGCGGAAGATGCACGAGGAGCCGCAGGTTCAGAACTACGGCCGGGCGGGGCGGGGTCTGGAGCTCAGGGAAGGAATGGTTCTGGCGATCGAGCCGATGCTCTGCGAGATCGGCGACAAGCTCGAGTCGCGGATCCGGAAGTCGGGCGGGAACGGGATGATTCACGACGTGAAGACGGATGCGGACGGTTGGACGGCGCGGACGCTCGACGGCACGCTCGCGGCGCACTTCGAGAACTCGGTCGCGGTCACGGCGAACGGGCCGAGGGTGCTGGGACGTGGTTGAGGGACGAAGGAAACGAACGGAACATATGGCGAAAGAAGACGCGATCGAAGTGACGGCGACCGTTCTGGAGACTCTGCCGAACGCGATGTTTCAGGTGGAGCTCGAGAACAAGCACAAGGTCCTCGCGCACATCTCCGGGAAGATGCGGAAGCACTTCATCCGGATCCTGCCGGGGGACAAAGTGCTCGTGGAGCTGTCGCCGTACGATCTCTCGAGGGGACGCATCATCTATAGGTACAAGTAATCAGTCGTCAGTCGTCAGTCGTCAGGGA
>JBOGJQ010000309.1:0-8682 GCA_050745405.1 Thermoanaerobaculia bacterium
CCCTGCAAGGGCGCGGGAGTCCTGGGCCGCGGGCGCGGCGCGGAGTGCGGATCTTTGCCCCGGGTCCGGGGCCCTCCGGGCGCGCGCTCCGAGCGACGAGCGACCGGAACACTCCGGCCCCGCCGAACGTTTTCCTATTGTTCATGCCGTCGAAGACGATCTCCATCCGCGGCGCGAGAACGCACAGCCTCAAGAACGTCACGCTCGAGATTCCGCACGGCCTTCTGACCATGGTCACGGGGCCGTCCGGGTCGGGGAAGTCGTCTCTCGCCTTCGACACCCTCTATGCCGAGGGGCAGCGGAGGTTCGTCGAGTCGATGTCGACGTACGTGCGGCAGTTCCTCGAGCGGATGGAACGCCCGGACGTCGATGCGGTCGAGGGCATTCTTCCGGCGATCGCCGTCGAGCAGAAGAACGCCGTCCGGAACGCCCGCTCCACGGTCGCCACCGCCACGGAGATCGCGGACTACATGCGCCTCTTCATGACGTACTGCGGCGAGACGACCTGCCCCGACTGCCGCCGTCTGGTGCGGAAGGAGACGCCGCAGAGCGTCACCGATCGGGTTCTCGCGGAGCTCGGCGGAAAGAGGATCGTCATCACCGCGACGGTGCAGACGCCCGCTGCGGCGCGGGACGCCGTCGTCGACCAGCTCGTCCGCGGCGGCTTCTACCGCCTCTGGACCGGATCCGGAGTCGGGGACATCAAGGAGACCGATATCAGCGCGATGGAAGCGCTCGAGATCGTTCTCAGCCGATTTCGCGCGAACGAGGAGACGCGCGCGCAGATCCTCGACGCGGTGGAGCAGGGGTTCACCGTCGCGCGCGGAACGATCGCCGCGCTCGAAGAGCAGGGGAGCGACTGGATCCGGCACCGCTTTTCCTCCGGCTTCGCCTGCGACGGCTGCGGCCGCGAGTTTGCCGAGCCGCGACCGCACCTCTTTTCGTTCAACTCGCCTCTCGGCGCGTGTACGAAATGCCAGGGCTACGGCCGGATCATCGGCATCGATCTCGATCGCGTGATTCCGGATCGCTCCCGCACACTCCGGGAGCTGCCGATCGCGGCATTCAATTCCGCGGGATACGAAGATTGCTACGACGACCTCGAAAAGGCGGCGAAGAAGTACGACCTTCGCCTCGACGTCCCCATCGCGGAGCTCACGCGCGCCGAGTGGGACCTCCTCCACCTCGGCCGCGGCAAGTGGTACGGCATCAAGGGCTTTTTCGACTGGCTCGAGACGAAGAAGTACAAGGTCCACGTCCGGGTGAAGCTCGCGAAGTACCGGAGCTTCACGGAGTGCGACGCCTGCGGCGGAACGCGCCTTCAGCCGGACGCGCTCCACGTCCGCTTCCGCGAGCAGACGATCGCGGATCTGTTCCGCATGAACGTCGGCGCCGCCCGGCGGTTCTGGGAGTACCTTCCGCTCACGCGCGAGGAGGAAGAGCGCGCGGGACATCTCCGGCGCGAGATTCTGAACCGTCTCGTCTACCTCGACGAGGTCGGCCTCTCCTATCTCACGCTGGACCGCCAGACGCGCACGCTCTCGGGCGGTGAGGCGCAGCGGATCAACCTCGCGGCCGCGCTGGGGAACGGGCTGACGGACACGCTCTACGTCATCGACGAGCCGACCGTCGGCCTTCACGCCCGTGACAGCGAGCGCCTCCTTTCCGTGCTTCGCCGGCTGCGCGCCGCCGGAAACACGGTCGTCGTCGTCGAGCACGATCCGACGATGATCGCGGGAGCGGACTGGCTCGTCGAGCTCGGCCCGCGGGCCGGCGAGCAGGGAGGCGAGGTGCAGTACGCCGGCGCGGCCGAACCGCGGAAGGTCACGCCCGCCGCGGAGCCAGCGGGCGCCAAGGCGCGCCCATCTCTAGCCGCCGAGGACATCATCACGATCCGGGGCGCACGGCAGAACAACCTGAAGGACATCGACGTCGAGATCCCGCTCGGCTGCCTCGTCGCGATCACCGGCGTCTCCGGCTCCGGCAAATCGAGTCTCGTCCGCGACTGCCTCTGGGCGGGCTATCAGCGAACCGTTCACGCCGTTTCGAACGTCGACGTCGGACGCTACGCGGCGCTCGAGGGAGTCGAGAACGTGGAGGCGATCGAGTTCATCGATCAGTCGCCCATCGGCCGCTCCACGCGATCGAATCCGGCGACGTACGTGAAGGCGTGGGACGAGATCCGGAAGATTCTCGCCTCGACGCAGAGCGCGAAGGTCCACGGCGTCACGGCGGGGATGTTCTCGTTCAACACGGACGGCGGGCGCTGCGACACCTGCAAGGGAAGCGGCACGGTGACGATCGACATGCAGTTCCTCGCCGACGTCGAAGTCGTCTGCGAAACGTGCGAGGGGAGGCGCTTCAAGGACGTCGTTCTCAAGGTGACGTGGAAGGGGATGAACGTCGACGCGATCCTCGACCTCACCGTCGACGAAGCCGTGCGTCTCTTCGTCGATAAGCGCGCCGTCGTGCGCCGCCTCGATCCGCTCCGCGCCGTCGGGCTCGGCTATCTGCGCCTGGGGCAGTCGACCTCGACGCTCTCCGGCGGCGAAGCGCAGCGCCTGAAGCTCGCCTCGTTTCTCGGCGGGCGCCAGAAGGACGAGCGGCGTCTGTTTCTCTTCGACGAGCCGACGACCGGTCTCCACTCGGGTGACGTCGATCAGCTCATCCGGACGTTCCGCGCCCTCATCGATCGCGGCAACTCGGTCGTCGTCGTCGAACACAACCTCCAGCTCATCGAAGAGGCCGGCTGGGTGATCGACCTCGGGCCGGAGGGAGGCGAGGCGGGAGGACACCTCGTTGCGACGGGAACGCCCGAGGAGATCGCGGCGAACCCGGAGAGCATCACGGGACGATTTCTCTTCCAGTCGCGCCGCGAGCCGAGCGCGGCGAGCGCCTGACGGCCGCGCTCAGACCCGGAACCGCGCGCGCTCGGCTTCCGACCACGTGCCGGCGATCCGCCGGGCGCGCAGCACGGGCAGAACGCGCGTCCGGAACCACCCCGCGATCGCGGCGGCGTCGACGAGCAGAAGCAGGGCGAGCGTCCCGTCGCGATCGAGCAGAGGCACCTCGGCGCTCGGCCACAGCAGAAACATGAGATTGATCAGGATGAGCATCGAGCTGTCGACGAGGTCGTCGACGGCGGCGCGGCGCCGCGAGGTGAGAAGCGAGCGCTCGAGCTCGCCAGCGGTCGTGTTGCGGCGCGAAGGGGGCCCCTCGACGCCGGGGAGAAGATCGTTCTGCCGGTGCATACCGGAGAGAGCAGAAAGTTATTGTGATTAATTCCGCCCCTCTCGGGCCGCGTAGTACACCTCGAGCTCGGCGAGCGTCGTGTACCGGCCCGAGCCGCCGGGCATCCCGATGATCCGCACGCCGTCTCCCCAGGTATCGTCGAAATCGAGAACGAACTTCCCGTACGGCTGACTCAGGTCCGCCGGCGAGATGGACAGCCCTTCCACGTCGACCCAGCGGAAGTTCTGGCGCACCTGAACGCGCAGCGTCTCGAACCATCCGCCGTCGCCGGCGATCTCGCCGCTCGTGTAGACGACGCGGTCGAGGTTGTACGCGCGCGTCCACGTGTATCCCCAGAAATCGGTCGTCTTCGTGCCGTCGCAATCGAAACTGGTCTCCGCGGCCGAGGCGATCCCGTCGTTGTACCAGGAGACGCGTCCGAGCCGGGCGGCCTTCTCGATCGGGGTCGTTCCCTCACCGATTCTCGCCAGATTCGCGTCCGGATCGGGGCGGTTCTCCGGCTTCGTCGCGGCGAACGGCTCGACCACGAGCTTTCGCAGCGAGAACTTGTAATTCGGACTCCCGCAGGCGTAGTTCCATCGCTCCCACGTATTCGACTGCACCCACATCGTCTTTCCGTCGGCGCTGATGAACTTCGAGGGGATCGTCGTGGGATATCCCCCTTCGTTGCGGCCGGCGCATTCGGGATCCGTCGATTCGCCGAAGAACGGCGTCGCGCCGAAATCCTTCCGCAGGAACAGCCGCCACGGACCCCAGGGCGTGGGCGCCTCGTAGAACTCGAACGTGTACCAGGTCCAAGACGAATAGACGTAGCGATCGAGCGGCGCGTTGTAGACGACGCCGCCCTGCGAGATCACGCCCACGTTCGACGCGACATCGTCGCGCGGGCGGCCGCCGCAGGCCACGACGGGGTAGACGGTTCGCTCGTCGTGGAGGACCGCCTGACGGCCCTGCATGTCAGGGCTCCAAAGAGGCTCGCCTCCGGGACCCATGCCCGCGTAGAACTCCCACGCCGCCCGCTCCTGGACGCGATCCTTCGGAACGCGAGCGAGATAAAGATCCGTCGGCCGCGGGCGCTCGGGATCGGTCGGCGAGCGCCAGTTGTAGTCGAGCCCGTAGACGTAGACGTACTTCGCACCCTCGGGCCCGAGAACCGTCGCGTTCTCGCCGCTCCTGCCGTAATCGAGAAAGAACATCGTGGTGAATCGGTGATCGGTGAACATCGGCGCGTCCGTCTTGCGCCACGTCTTTCCGTAGTCCGTCGATCTCGAGATGCTCGCGCTCGGGGCGTCGTTGAAACACGCCGGGCACGGCGCGGCATTGAGATTCTGCACCGCGAGGTAGAGCTCGTCGCGCCCGTCGCCGTCCCCGTCGATCGCGAGCATTCCGGTCGGCTTCCTGTTGTACTTCCCCTCACTCGGCCAGATGTTCGCGACCGCTTCTCCGCGGCTCAGGATCTCGCCCGTCATCCCGCTCTCGGGTGTCCCGAAGACGCGGCTCACGACGATGTCGGCATCGTCTTCCTTCCTGCCGAAGCCGCGCCCGTCGCCGTTCGCGGTGTAGAGGTTGCCGTCGTCGGCCCAGCAGGAGGGCCACAGGTCGCCTCCGCTGTCCGTGTCGTGGCCGCTGAACGTCTCCACCTCGGCGGTCGCGAAGAAGGTGCTCGTCCCGGACGTCCTCTCCTTCTGCGCCGGACCAGTCGTCGTGCAGGCGGATGCAAGAAGGAGCAGGAACCCCAATGCGCGATGCATCCGCGCATTCTATCTTCGGCTACTGGAGACGAATCGTCTGCGCGATGTAATCGCCCTCCCGGCCGCGGAACGCCTTGATCACGACATCGTCGCCACGCCGGAGCTGCCGCGCCCGGACGAAGCCGTCGTCGCTCTGGACCACGAACTCTTCGTCCACGACGATGTCGATACGCCGGTCGCCGTCGCGGTCGCGAATCGTCAGCAGGTCCTCGTTCTCCAGGTTCTCATGCACCGTCCCGAAGAAGACGACGGTCGAATATCCCTCGAACTCCTCCTGCCCCCGGTCGAGGAACTCGTCGTCCTCGTAGACGTCCTCCGCGGAGCCGTACTCGATCCTCTCCGCGCGGAACGTCGTCGGCGACGCGTATTCTCCCCGGATGCGCAGGCGGTCGCCGACCTGCAGCGTCGCGACACGGAACGGGTCTCCCGAAGCGTCCACGGCGCGCCGGGCCTCGATCCGAAGCTCGCCGATCCTGTCGGCGCGCAGCGTGAAGCGATTCGAGTCCACGTCGATTTCGGTCACGCGCCCGGTGACGAAATTCCGGGAACGAATCCCTCCGATTTCTTCCGGAGTCACGTCCTGCAGGACCTCGATCCGCCGCGCGCGGATCTCGCCGCTCGCGAGCCGGACGTCCATCTCGACCTGCACGCGATCGCCGACCTCGAGGTTGCGGAGCGTGTACGTCTCCCCTTCGAAGATCACGGGCGTATCGCGCGTCGCGACGATCGTCGTGCGGTCGCCGTCATCGCTCTCGAGGATGAAGCTCTGATCGAGCAGGCGGATCTCCACGATCTCTCCCTCGAACAGCCTCTCCGCGTCGACGGTGACGGCGGTGCCGGGAGGCGTGATGTCGCGACCGAGGAGTTGGACCTCGTCGGCGCGGAGGACGCTGGGCGCCTGTGCCGTCCCGCGCACGCGAACCCGGTCGCCGGTCCGGAGCTGCTGGAGGCCCGCCGTGCCCATGAGGCTCGTCTCCGCGTCCACTCCGAGGCCCACATACCGGGTCGAAGAGGTCGCGGCCACCCGGAGCGCCGGGCCGGTCGAGTCCTCGTCCGGGACGACGTCGAACCCGCTCCCGTCGATGCGGACGACCGTGCCGAGGATCGTCCCCGTCTCGCCCGTATCGACCTCCGCCGCCGTCCTCCAGGTGCTACTCGTTTGTCCGAAAGAGGACACCGCCAGGAGGACCGCCACTGCGACGATTACCGAGCGGTGGCCCGAAACTGCGCGTTTTCCGTTCATTGGCCACCTCCAACGATGAGTTCCGGCGCTCGTGCGGCGCAAACCGCGGGCCAGGAGCGAAATCTATCCCGCGGCACCCTCTTTCGACCAGACTCGCTCCCCGCCGATCCGGCTTTCGACCAGCGCGCGGTCGTCCGCGAGGAAGACGAAAGCGCCGAGGAGATCCTCGAAGTCACGCGCGCTCTCGACGCGCGACGCCAAAAGAGGAGTCGCCGACGCGTCGAGGACGATGAAATCCGCCGACTTGCCCGGCTCGAGGCTTCCCGTCTCTCCGTCGAGACCGAGCGCGGCGGCGCCGCCGAGCGTCGCGAGGTACCAGAGCTGGAGCGGGCGGAGGCGGGTCCCGAGGACCTGCTGAACCTTGTAAGCGTCCGCCATGACCTCGAACATCGAGAGCGTCGTGCCGGCGCCGATGTCGGTCCCGAGGCCGAAGGGAATGCCGCGATCGACGATCCGCTGCATCGGAAACAGGCCGCTGCCGAGAAAAAGGTTCGAATTCGGGCAGTGGGCGATGCGGCCGTCGCGCTCCCGGATCGTCTCGAGCTCGCCGTCGGTCACATGGACGGCATGGGCGAGGACGGTCTTCGGTCCGAGCAGGCCGTAGCGGTCATAGACGTCGGCGTAGTTTCGCGCGTCGGGGAAGAGCTCGGTGACCCATTCGATCTCCGCCACGTTTTCCGAGAGATGCGTCTGCACCCAGGCATCGGGAAACTCTCTCCGGAGGGCGCCGGCCGCCTGGAGGAGCCGAGGCGTCGACGTGGGAGCGAAGCGTGGCGTGATCGCGTAGCCGAGCCGTCCCTGGCCGTGCCATCTGCGGATCAGCTCCGCCGCGGCGCGGTACGCCTCGTCTGGACTCTCGATGAGCTCCTCCGGCGCGTTCCGGTCCATCATCGTCTTGCCGAGAATGGCGCGGAAGCCCCGCCGCGCTGCCTCCTCGAAAAGCGCTTCGGTGGCGCCCGTGTGCGTCGTCGAGAACAGAAGCGCGGTGAGCGTGCCGTGGCCGAGAAGCTCGTCGAAGAACCAGCGCGCGACGCGCTCCGCGTGACCGCGCTCGGCGAACTTCGCCTCGTTCGGAAACGTGTACCGCTGCAGCCACTCGAGGAGGTGTCCGCCGTACGAGCCGATCATCTCGAGCTGCGGCGCATGGAGGTGAAGGTCGACGAAGCCCGGAACGATGAAGCAGCCGGATCCGTACTCGACGACCTCGCCGTCGCGCGGCCGCTCGCTCCACGGGCCGACGGAAACGATTCGCCCCTCCTCGACGGCGACGCACGCGTCGTCGATCGAGACGAAGGCATCGGAATCGGTGAACGCGCGCGCGGTGGGCGAGAAGAGACGGCCGCGGAACAGCATCGTGGATTCCGGGTCGGCGCGCGATCAGCCTTCGGAGTCGCGGATCTCGACCGCGTCGTCCTCGTCGCTCTCGAGGAGCTTTCCGAGCACGCGTCCCTGGTGCGGCTCGAACATGGACCCGGAGCGCTCGTCGTCGAGGTCCTCGAGAGAGCTCGCGAGAACTTCGGAGCCTTCCGCGATCGAATCGAGGAAAGGCTGTTCGGAGGAGGGAACGATGAACGACTCCTGCACGGCGCCGCCGCGCGCCGCGTGCGCCCGCTCCATGCGCGCCTCGGCGTCGCGGAACGACGAGTCCCAGCAGAGAAGCGTCGCCGCGAGCTTGTGATAGAGCTCGGCCGTCGCGCGGACGTCTTCGAGGCAGTACGTCGCGATCTCCTCGTACCGCCCTTCTCTGTACATCGTCTCGACGGCGCGGCCGTCCATCCCCTCGCGCTTCGAGCTCTGGATCCCGAATGTCTTGCAGGCGAGATCGAGGTTGAAGCGGTACTGCCGCGAATACACGGAACCCCAGAAGTTGAGCGCCTCGCGCAGGTCGCAGTTCGGGTGAAACGCGTAGCGGTAGCCGATCAGGTCGCGCTTCGGCGCGATGCCGTGGATCGCGGAGCGGATCATGAGGAACGGCCCGTCGAACTGGCGTCCGTTGAAGGAGATGAAGCGATCCCGCTCGCCGAGAAACTCCCAGAATTTCCGGAGGATCATCTCCTCGCTTCCGGAGATGAACGTCCGCGGTCCGTCGCGGCGGATCGCGATCTCGGTCTGCCCCGGCACTTCGAAGAGCGCGCACGACCGGCCGTCGTCGGCGTTCACCACGCCGATCGCGACGATCCGCCCCGTGAACGGCGAGAGCGCGCCGCGCCGCTTCTCTTCCTCCGCCTCCGCCTCGCTCTTTCCCTTGATCAGGTACTCGCGCACGTACGGATCGTGCTCTTCCCACGGAATTCCGACGGTTTCGATGTCGATGACGAGGCGCTTCATGAGGGGCTCCCGATTGTGTGGACCTTCAAGGTAAACCGAATCGTGCGCCCCTGTCATCCCGCTCGCCCATCCGTCTTGGGTGTCTTGGGCGTCTTGGGCGTCTTGGGC
>JBOGJQ010000310.1:0-8267 GCA_050745405.1 Thermoanaerobaculia bacterium
GCTCGCGCTGGTCGTTCATGATCGACGCCTCGATCTCGGTCAGGCGGCGGCGCGCCTGCAGCGGGTCGCGTTCGACGAGGTCGTGCACCACCTCGAGCTGCAGCACGGTCCCGGTGAACGACTGCAGCAGGCCGTCGTGCAGGTCGCGCGCGATGCGCGAGCGCTCCTCCGCAACGGCTTCGCCCCGCGCGAGCGCCACCTGCCCGACCTGCTCGCTGCGCGCCGCGACGACGGCCGCGAGCAGCTCCGCAAGGAGGAAATCGAACCGCGCCACCCGCTTCAGGTCGAGAGCGAACAGCCGGCCTTCGAGCGCGCGCGAGCGCACCGGGACCGACAGCGCCGTCGCGATGCCGAACCGCTCGCGCAGTTCCGGGTGAAGTGCCACGCTGGCGAGGTCGGTGCGCTCGACCGCGCCCCGCCCGTATCGCAGCGCGTGCTCGCGGCCGAGGAAGACCGTCGCCTCGGCCAGGTCCGGCGCGAGAACGGGCGCGAACCGCTCGGGCGGCTCCTGCGTCACCTCGAACTCGTCGCGCTCGGCCAGCGCGAGATTCACGTACGGCTCGTCCGCGATTTCCCAGATCATCAGCGCGCGCGGGGAGCGGAACACCTCGCGCAGATGGCGCAGGCCCTCGCGGATCACCGAGATCTCGTCGGCCGGGATCTCCGGGGACCACTCGATCAGGCGGCGCAGCTTGCTGTCGACCTCGCGAAACAGTCGCCGCTCGCGCCAGGCGATGACCCGGGCGAGAGAGCCGCCGCCGCCACGCACGAGACGCCCCACGCCACGTGTGCTCACGCGTTTCATGGTACCGCGATGTGGCTGGATGGCGGTGCTATGATCGACGCTCCGCCGTAACCCGCGAGGTGACCGATGAACGAGACGCGTACCATTCCCGTCGTTCTCCGCGAAGCCGTCCGGCAGTGGGGCCGCTCGCCCGCCCTCCGCTTCCGCGCCGGGGGCGCTTGGACGACGCTCACCTGGAACGAGTACGGCGAGCGCGCCCAGTCCGTGGCGCGCGCTCTGATCGAGCTGGGACTCCGGCCGGGCCGCGGCGTCTCCATCCTCGCATCGAACGCGCCGGAGTGGTTCATCGCGGACATCGCGACGATCCTCGCCGGCGGCGTGCCGACCGGACATTACGTCACGAGCAGCCCCGAGCAGATCGAGTACATCGCCCGCGACAGCGAGGCGCAGATCGCGGTCGTCGACACGGAGGAACAGCTCGCGAAAATCGAGGCGATCCGTGATTCGCTCCCCCTCCTCGAGGCGATCGTCGTCACCCGCTCCGGCGCGCGCGGCCGGAACGTCTACACGTGGGAGCAGCTCCTCGACATCGGCCGGCGGAGCTCCACGCAGTCGGAGCTCGACCGCCGCGCCGAGCGGCAGGCGCCGAACGACGTGGCGACGCTGATCTACACCTCGGGAACGACAGGCGTCCCCAAGGGCGTGGAGCTCACCCATCGGAACCTCGTATGGACCGCCGGCGCGATCGTCGCGGATCTCGGGATGAAGACCGGCGATCGCCTGATCAGCTATCTCCCTCTTTCTCACATCGCCGAGCAGATCTTCACGCTCCACTCGCCCCTGCAGGGCGGTGCCTGCACGACCTTCGTCGATAATCTCGCCGATCTGCCCGACGCGATGCGCGCGACGCGGCCGACTCTGTTCTTCGCCGTGCCGCGCGTCTGGGAGAAAATCGGTGCGAAGGTGACCGAGGCGGCGGCCGCCATGCCCCCTCTGAAGAAAAAAATTGCCGGCTGGGCGCGCGCCGTCGGCCTCGCCGCCGGCAGCGCCGGGGAGCGCGGAGAGGCTCCACCGCTCTCGCACCACCTCGCCGACCGACTCGTTTTCCGCAAAGTGCGCCACAAGCTCGGGCTCGACGAGGCCCGGATGTGCTTCACCTCGGCCGCGCCGATCGCCCGCGAGACCCTCGACCTCTTTTTCGGCCTCGGCATCCCGATCTACGAGGTCTTCGGCATGAGCGAATGCACGGGCCCGGCGACCTTCTCTCGCCCGGGCGATTACCGCATCGGCAAGACCGGCAAGGCAGCCTCCAACACCGAGCTGCGCATCGCGCCCGACGGCGAGGTCCTGATCCGCGGCCTGCACGTCTTCCGCGGCTATCACAAGGATCCCGATTCACCGCCGGCAATCGACGAAGAGGGATGGCTCCACTCCGGCGACGTCGGTGAGATCGATGAGGACGGGTTCCTGACGATCACGGGAAGGAAGAAAGACATCATCATCACCTCGGGCGGACACAACGTCGCGCCGCAGGCGATCGAACAGGAGCTCCGCGGCATTCAGCCCGTTTCCCAGGCGGTCGTCGTCGGCGACGGCCGGAGTTACCTGGTGGCCCTGCTGACGCTGCAGGAGGAAATGCTCCCGACCGTCGCCGCTTCGCTCGGCAGCGCGGCGCGCGACGCCGAAAGCGCGGCGAGCTGCCGCTTTTTCAACGAGTATCTCGGCCGGAGAATGGACGAGCTCGGCCGCCGCTTCGCCCGCTCCGAGACGCCCAAGAAGTTCGCGATCCTCCCGAACGATTTCTCGATCGACGGCGGCGAGCTCACTCCGACGATGAAGGTGCGACGGACGGTGGTTCAGGAGAAGTACCGCAACGTCATCGAGGGGCTGTACAGAGGGGAGTAAAGACCATAGGACGAATAGAATACCTATTTGTCCTATAGGTCCTATCCCTTTGACTCGATGAAACGCGCCAGCCCCCCGAGATCGCGAAACTCGTGATCCGGCCGCACCTCCCCGATCGCTTCCTCTCCCTTGCGATTGATCCACGCGGCGGCGATTCCGAGGTGCTTCGCCGGGACGATGTCGTGGTACCAGCTCTGCGCGGCGTGGAGCCAGCGCCGGCCGCCGACGCGCTCGCGCGCCGCGAGAAAATGCCCGTGCGCCGGCTTGTACGAGCGCACCTGCTCGGCCGTCACGACGAACTCGAAGTCGACTCGGAAGTGCTCGAGCGTCGATGCGAGCAGAGCGTCGTCGACGTTCGAGAGGATCGCGAGGCGGACACCGGCGCCCGCGATGCGTTCCAGCGCCGGGTTCGTGTCGGGGAACGGGGGCCAGATCGCGACGCTGCGCGGAAGGAACTCCCCGTCGCCGACGCGAACGCGAAGCCGCTTGCCGACGCGCCGCGCCGTCTCGGAGAGGACGTCGCGATACGGCTGCCACCTGTCGAGCTCGACCTCCGCCTCCTGCGCGTGATACGCGCGGAGGAGCTCGTCTCGGTCACGCGAAACGCCCACGGAAGCGAACGCATCGGCGATCCCGCGCTCCCAGTCGATGAGAGTGCCGTAGCAGTCGAAGGTGATGATTTCCGGGAGCACGGCGGGATTCTACGGTGTTCCCGTTCCGGAATTCGCGATGTTTAAAATAAGTTTTACGGGCATCACCCACAATATGATGAAACGGTTCTCGCTTCTCCTCCTCCTGCTCGGTCTGCTCGGCAGCGCGCCGGCGTACGCGTACCGCGTCACGGCGTGGGTTCCGCCATGGGATTCCGAGGCGTACGAGACGCTGCAGCTTCACGCGGCGGCGATCGACGAGTCGAATCCGACGTGGTACTCGATGACCGCCGACGGTTCGATCAAAAAGAACTGGAACGCGGAAAACGAAACGTGGCGTGCGGCGATGTCCGCGGGCGCGCTCGTCCCGACGATCCAGAACTTCGTCGACGGCAGGTACAACGCCGACGTCCTGACGAAGCTCCTCGCGACGGAGCAGAGCCGCGAGGCGCACGCGGAGGCGATCACGCGCCTCGCGATCGAGCAGGCGCTCGACGGGATCGACATCGACTACGAGGCGCTCCCCGCGACCGAACGTGAGCGCTTTTCCCTCTTCATCGAGCTTCTCGCCGGGAAGCTCCACGCGACCGGCAGAACGCTCTCGGTGACCGTCCACGCGAAGACGAGCGACTCGCAGAACTGGAAGGGACCGGGCTCCCAGGACTGGAGCCGGATCGGCGCGGTCGCCGACTCGGTCAAGATCATGGCGTACGACTACCACTGGGCGACGAGCGCGCCCGGCGCGATCGCGCCGCTCGCGTGGATCGAAGCGGTGACGGCGTACGCCGTCTCCACGATTCCGGCGGAGAAGGTGATTCTCGGCCTCCCCTGGTACGGCTACGACTGGTCGAGCGCGGGCGGCGACGGGATCACGTGGACCGAAGCCGTGGCGCTGGCGCAGGCGAACGGCGCGACGATCACGCGCGACGCCAACGGCGAAGCGACCTTCACGTACGTGGGCCACACGGTCTTCTTCCAGGATGCGGAGAGCTATCGCCGCAAGGTGCAGGCGATCGTCGCGAAGTACCCGGCGATCGGCGGGTTCGCGCACTGGCGCGCCGGCGGGGAAGACCCGGCGATCTGGAACGTGATCGCCGAGGTGAACGGCGGCGCGGATTCAGGCGGGTCCGGCGGTTCCGGTGCAGCGCCGGTTCCGGGGACGTTCACGACCGAAGGTCCGGACGAGCTGACGATCCAGCGCGGCGACGAAGCGACCGTGTCGTGGCAGCTCGTGCCGATCGACGGCTTCACCGGCGTAGTGGGTCTCGAGGTCACCTCGCTCGGCGGACTGCCCGGATCGGCCACGCTCATCGCGCCAGCGGTGACGGCGAACGGGACGGCGACGCTCGCCGTCCGCGTCGACCGGAACGCGGCGCCCGGCACGTACCGGATCGACGTCTCGTTCAAGGGCGACACGATGGCGCTCGTCGAGTCGGTCGAGGTGCACGTCGAGAAAGCCTCGCGCGGCCGCCTCGTCCGCCGCTGACCCCAGTCGTCGGTTGTCGGTTGTCGGTTGTCGGGAGGCTACGTCATCCTGAGCGAGGCGACGTGGGCGGGTGTGAGCGAAGGATCTCCTCGGCCGCGCCTCAATGCGGCACGCCGCTGCGAGTCGAGTCGCAGCTGAGGAGATCCTTCGTCGCTTCGCTCCTCAGGATGACGGCGTACCGACAACCAACAACGAACAACCAAGAACGAACAACGAACAACGAACAACCGACAACCGACAACCGACAACCGACAACCGACAACCGATACATGGACGACCCGGGACGTCGGGTGTATCCTTTCCTCATCGACGTGCTCGTATCCGTCTACGGGGAGAGGGTGGGTTCCGCGCAACGCGGAGATCGAGTCGCCTCCTCTTCCCGTCTCACTGTCAGGGAATCCGTCCAGCGCAGAGCCGCGCGTCCGCGCGCGGAGCACTCGGGGAGGTGGAGTCCATGCCCATGGTCGATCGTCCGCGCCACGAACTCGGAATCCGCTGTTTCGAGAAAAGACGTCCAGGCCGTCACCTGCCGTGGCGGCGACCGCCCGGCTGGATCTGGCGGCACCGGGCGGGCCTGAGGACGCACTGATCATGGCGCCGCGTCCCGGATCGCGCACGGCGCTCCTCCTGCAGATCCTCGACGAAGCGTTCGACCGGAAAGCGTGGCACGGCACGACGCTCCGCGGCGCGGTCCGCGGCGTCGATGCCGCCGACGCGATCCGCCGCCCCGGGCGCGAGCGGCACAACATCGCCGAGCTCGTCCTCCACGCGGCGTACTGGAAGTACGCGGTGCGCCGCCGCATGACCGGCGAAAAGCGCGGGACCTTCGCGCGCAAGGGAAGCAATTGGTTCCGGGTCGATGCGCTCGCCCCGGACCAGTGGCGCGATGTGGTCCGTGTTCTCGAGGAGGAGCACGCCGCGCTCCGCGACGCCGTCGCGTCGATTCCCGATCGCCGCCTCGACGAGAAGGCTCCCGGCTCCGGCACGTGGACCGTTCGGCAGCTCGTCTCCGGCGCGGCGGCGCACGACCTCTATCACACGGGACAGATCCAGCTCGTCAAGCGCCTGCTGTAGGACCGTTCAGCCCGCCAAAGCGTGCCCTGGACGGTTCGGCCGCGGGATCCGTATCCCATGCCGAG
The DNA here is from genome assembly GCA_050745405.1 of Thermoanaerobaculia bacterium. Classification (GTDB taxonomy): domain Bacteria; phylum Acidobacteriota; class Thermoanaerobaculia; order Gp7-AA8; family Gp7-AA8; genus JBOGJQ01. Next base: position 5,926 of record JBOGJQ010000310.1, read on the forward strand.
AGTCGTGTCGGCTCTCTCTCCCTCCTTCACTTCAGGCCCTCTTCCGGCGCGATATGATCCGCGCCGGAAGAGGGTTTTGTGGCACGGTACCGCATCGAGGAGTACGTCCGCTGGGAGGACATCGACGCCGCCGGCATCATCAATTACCAGGCGTACCTCCGCTTCTTCGGCCTCGCCGAGGCGGAGCTGTTCCGCTCGGCGGGGCTGACCTACCGGTACCTGTTCGACTCCCTTCAGCTCTGGCTTCCCCGCGTCCGGGTCGAGTGCGACTTCCGGATCCCCGTCACCCTCGACGAGCTTCTCGTCGTCGAGGCGTACTTCGGGAAGATCGGCCGGACCTCGATTCAGATCGACTTCGAAGTACGGCGCAAGAACGATCCCGACTCGATCGTGGCGACCGGCCGGTACGTGCTAGTCGCGGTGCGGCAGGGAGAGTTCGCTCCCGTTCCCGTCCCCGACGAAGTGCGGACGCGGATCGCGCCCTGGGTCGAAGGGCGGGAATAGAGGCCGGAGCGGCCGGGTCTTCCGGTTGCAGAAGAAAGGCCGATGCCGGAAATAGACGAACTTCGCCAGAACGATCGCTTCGTCGTCGACCCGCCCCTGCCAGCGACGTACGGCTCGGGAAACGTGACGATCGGGAACCTCGGGGTCCGCGGTCTGCAGACCGAGCACGCGGAGCCGCTCCGGATCGGGTTCGACGCCCCTCTCGTCATCACGGTCCCGGAATGGCCCGACAAGGTGCGGGTCCGGGGGCGCGTCGTCTGGAGCCGCCTGTCGAAAACGCCGAACGCCCAGGGGAAGTATCTCTACCGCAGCGGCGTGCGACTCGACCCGCAGACGCCGTTTCCACCCAAGGCGCTCGGCCATCTCGCGCGTCTCGGTGTGGCGCGGCACGACCAGCGCTCGCTCGAGCGGAAACGGCAGGCGGTGCTGCGGCGGGAGCAGCAGCGCGCGGAACGGGCGGCGAAGGGAGCCGAGCCGGACGTCCCTCCGGATCAGGCGCTGCTCATCCAGCACGCGCGCGATCAGCTTCGCGTCAATCCCGTGGAAGCGCAGAAGTGGTACCAGCGCGCCCGCTTCTCGCCGCCCGTCCTCGACGGACGCGAGATGCCCTACCGCGAAGACGTCGTCGCCGTCTGGGAGTATCTCGGCCGCAGCGTGGACATCGAGATCGTCGCGCGGATGTTCACCGAGAAGAAGTGAGGCTCATCGGGGCTCATCGAGGCGCCTCGAACCCGACGAAATTCGGTTCCGGCGTGACGAGGACGCCGAACCGCTGCGCCACGGTCCGCTGAATCGTCCCCATCAGCGCGAGGACCTCCGCCGCCGTCCCGCCGCCGCGGTTCACGATCGCGAGCGTATGCTTCGTCGACAGGCCGACGCGCCCGTCTCCGTATCCTTTCGTGAACCCCGCGCGCTCGATGAGCCACGCCGCGGAGAGCTTCACCAGACCCTCGCCGGCGGGGAACGCGGGGATGCGGTCTTCCGTCAGTCCGGCATCGAGCGCCAGCGCGCGCCGCGCGACCTCGCGATAGTCCTCTTCGCCGACGATCGGATTCGTGAAAAACGAGCCGTCGCTCCGCGTATCGGGATCCGCCGGATCGAGAACCATTCCCTTTTTCTTTCGGATCGCGATGACCGCCTCGCGCACCTGCGCAAGCGTCGGATGGGCGCCGAACCGCGCCTCGACCTCCCGCTGCAGCTCGGGGTACCGCAGCGCGGGAGCGCCTCCCGGCGAGAGGCGAAACGTCACGGACGTGATGACGAACTCGCCGCGCGCGTCGCTCTTGAAGATGCTGTTCCGATACGCGAAGCCGCATTCGGCGTTCGTGAAGGTCCGTGGCTTTCCGGTCCGGCTCTCGATCGCCTCGACGCCGGCGATCGTCTCGGCGACTTCCTGCCCGTACGCGCCGACGTTCTGGATCGGCGTGGCGCCGACGAGCCCCGGGATTCCGGATAGCGCCTCGATCCCGGCGAGGTCGCGGTCGACCGCGGAGGCGACGAGCCCATCCCACTCCTCCCCCGCCCCCGAGCGCACCAGGCCGTCCTCGGAAAATGTGACGCCGCGGATGCGGTTCAGCACGACGAGACCGTCGAACCCCTCGTCGGCGATGACGACGTTGCTCCCGCCGCCGAGAACGATCGCCTCGACGCCGCGCATGGCCGCCCATGCGAGCGCCGCGCGCATCTCCTCCTCGGATTCCGCCTCGACGAGCCACCGCGCCGGGCCGCCGATCTGCAGCGTCGTCAGCGGCGCGAGCGGCACGCTCTCTCGGATTTTGTCTTCGATGCCGGACATGCCCCCACCACCCGCCCGGTCGTCAGTCGTCAGTCGTCAGGGG
>JBOGJQ010000311.1:0-1957 GCA_050745405.1 Thermoanaerobaculia bacterium
CCGACGCGGCGGCGAGCGTGCCCGGCAGTCCGAACGCGCTGCCGAGCGCGCCGGAAAGCCCCCGCGCGACGCCGCGCAGAGCGAGCGGCGCAAGGAGAGAAAAGGCGGCGATCACCAGGACGGCCGAGGCGTACCCGGCGATCGGCAGACCGGCGACCGCCGGCGCGAGGGTGAGCAGCCACGCGACGACCAGCGCCGCGGCCGCCGCGAGCGCGAGAACGAGCGTCCGCGCCTTCGCCACCCGCTGGTAGAGTCCCGGGCGGATCAGCGCGCCGGGGCGGAGGCGTGAGGCCTCCCACGCCGGATGAGCGGCCGCCGCCACCGAGACGACCGTCCCGATCGCGATCGCAAACGCCGCGACCGAAGGAAGCATCACCACCTCCGAAGGAGGGGCGGCGACGTAGAGGCGGTCGATCGTCCGCGCGACGAGCTCGAGAGCGCCGTGCGCGAGGAGCCAGCCAAGGACGACGCCGAGCGCCGATCCGGCCGCGCCGAATACGAGTCCCTCCGACAGGAATGCGAGGAGAACCTGCCGTCCCGACACGCCCATCGCCTTGAGGACGCCGACGTCGCGGCGGCGGCGGAGGATCGAGATCGTGACGGTGTTGTAGACGAGAAAGACGCCGACGAGCAGCGCGACGGCGGCGAGCGCGAACAGATTCACACGGAACGCGCGGAGCATTCGCGTGACGCGCTCGTTCCGCCGCGACGGCCGCTCGAGCGCGACGCCCTCCGGAAGGGTCTCGCGGAGAAAACGCTCGATCTCCTCCGGAACCGGCTCCGGAAGAATCAGATCGATGCGGCTGAGGCGCCCCTCGAGGCCGAGCGCCGACTGCGCCGCGGCGATGTCGAGGATCGCGATGCTCCCGTTGAACGCCGTCGCGGGACCGGTGGGACGGAGGACGCCGCGAACGGTCAGATCGGCGCGCCGGTCGCGATAGAGAATCCGGAAGCTCGAGCCGATCGGAAGGCGATGTTCGCCCGCGAACGTCTCCGGCAGGATCGCCGAGTCGTGCTCGAAGAGGCGCAGGAAGTCGGCGAGAGGAGGCTCCTCGTTCGCGCCGATCGCCTTCGCTTCCGTCTCCGAGGTGGCGATGCTCGTCCAGCGGTAATCACGGAAGTGGAGGTCGGAGAGAAGGTCGACGCCGAGAATGCGGAGAGGAAGCCCCGAGGGGAGGAGGAGGACTTCGACGTCGACGACGGGAGCGAAGCGGACGCCGTGGTGCCAGAGCGGCGCGAGGCGCAGGAGGAGGTCCTCGTCGAGCGATCCGGCGGCGGGAGCGAGCTGGAAATTCGCGCGGCCGGCGACGGCGTCGACCGATTCCTCGAACGAGCGGAGGGCGCTCCGGTTCGCGAGCTGGATCGCGACGATCACGGCGACGCCGACCGCGACGCCGGCGATCGTGAGGCCCGCGCGGAACGGCTCGCGCAGCAGGGGACGGACGACGAGCGCGCGCAGCAGGCGCGCGAACGCGCCGGCACGCCTCACGCCGCGCCTCGTCGCGCGACGCGTCCGTCCACCATCTCGACGACGAAGTCGCCGCGTGCCGCGGCGGCCGCCGAATGGGTCGCCATGACGATCGTCGGGCGGTGCTCCTCGTGAATCCGCGACAGGAGGTCGAGAACGGCCGCTCCGGTCGCAGTGTCGAGATTGCCGGTCGGCTCGTCCGCGAGGACGACGGCGGGGCGATGGACGACCGCGCGCGCGATCGCGACGCGCTGCATTTCGCCGCCGGAGAGCTCGTTCGGAAAGTGCTTCGCGCGGTGGGCGAGGCCGACGTCCTCCAGCGCCGCTTCGACGCGCGGCTGCACGTCGCCGCGCGGTATGCCGAGCAGGTGCAGCGGAAACGCGACGTTCTCGCGCACGGTCAGCGTCGGAACGAGGTTGAAGAACTGAAAGACGAATCCGACGGTCGTCCGGCGGAGAAGCGTGAGCTCGCGCTCGCCGAGCGCGGCG
>JBOGJQ010000312.1:0-1676 GCA_050745405.1 Thermoanaerobaculia bacterium
GTGACGAGCGCGATCCCGATCATGAGGGCCGCGGCCGTGGCGGCGGTGCGACCCGGGTTCCGTGCCGAGTTGCCGCTCGCCAGCTTGCCGGCCGAGCCGCCCATCGCCCTCGCGGGCCAGCCGACGACGTACGCGAGGGGCCTGACGAGGCGCGATGAGATCATCGCCACACCCACGAAGAGGAGCAGGACGCCGCCGGCGATCGCGAGGAGCCGGGAAGCCGTGTCCAGGTTGTCGCGGAACATGGAGTATCCGAGGAGGAAAAGCGCGAGCGCGAGCACGCCGACCGCAATGAACGGCGTGAAGCGGTGGAACCGCCCGGGCGGGAGGGTGAAGCCCTCGCGGACGGCCGCGATCGGCGGCACCCGTGTCGCCCGGATGGCGGGAAAGAGGCCGGCGACCAGCGTGATGATCGTCCCGACGAGCAGCGAGACGACGATCGTCCGCGTCGCGAAGACGGTGTCCGCGGTCGGGAGGTCGAGCTCCAGCGCCTTGAAGAGCTCGTTCAGGCCGATGGCCAGGCCGAAGCCGGCGAAGAGCCCGATGATCGATGCAATGATGCCGATCGTCAGGGCCTCGACGATCACCGACCAGAGGATCTGGCGGCGCGAGGCGCCGATCGTGCGCATGGTGGCGAACTCGCGCGTCCGCTGCGCGACGGTGATCGAAAGCGTGTTGAAGATGACGAACGCGCCGACGAAGAGCGCGATGCCGGCGAACGCGAGCAGGAAGTACTCGATGAAGTTCGTGAACTCGCTAATCTCGTCCTTGTCTTCCTGCGCCTCGATCTCGGCCGAGCGGACCTGCGCCTCCGCCGGGAGGACCGGCTGGATCTCGTCGATCAGCTGCTGCGGAATGGTTCCCTCGGCGCCGGCGACGGAGATCGTGTCCACCTGGCCTTCGCGGTCGAGCAGGCGCTGGGCGGTAGGGAGGTCGAAGATGGCGAATGTCGCCGTCCCGAGGGAGTCGACGTCGCCGAACTTGGCGATGCCGGTGATCTCGAAGTCCTGCTTGGGCTGGAGCGTCGAGATCTGGATCGTGTCTCCGACCGCGTAGTTCTCTCGATCCGCGGTCCCGGCGTCGATCACGACCTGGCCGTCGCCCGTCGCCCAGTCGCCCTCGACGAGGTTGAGCGGGTTGAAGCGGTCGACCTCGGGGCCGGTCTCGATGCCGAAGCCGAGGCTCGGCGCGCCCTGGGTGTTGATCGCCTTCCCGTCCGACCCGATGATCTTGGTGTTGGTCTCGTCGGCGACGCTTCCCGAAGCGGCCTCGACGTCCGGGAGCGCGCCTACCTCCTCGACCAGCGACTCGTCGATCGGCGGCGCCTCCGCCTCGAGACCCTGGAAGCTGATGTCGGCGCCCTTCCCGGAGACGACTACGTCGGTCCCCGCGTAGGACTCGTCGAAGATCGTCGCGAACGCCTTGTCGATCGTGTCCGTGAGGACGTAGGTGCCGCTCATCATCGCGACCCCGAGCATGATGGCGAGCGCGGTGAGGGTCGCCCGGAGCTTCCGGCCGAGCAGGCCTCGGAGGGCGACGCGGATCACGGGCTACTCGTACTGCAGTGCCTGGAGCGGGTTGAGCCGGGCGGCGCGACGCGCGGGGAAGATGGCGGCGATGATCCCGACGATGACCGCGGCGACCGCGAAGACGATGATCTGGCCCACGGGCAGCGC
>JBOGJQ010000313.1:0-3248 GCA_050745405.1 Thermoanaerobaculia bacterium
GAGCGGTCCAAGACGCGTAGCCGGGGGGATCTTGAACCGCTCCGCGGTCCGGACGCCGGAGGCGTCCAAGACGCGTAGCCGGGGGTCGAAGACCCCCGGAACCCGAACGCACCAAATGATTTTGCACCCCGCAGGGGTGCCGGACGCGTTCCGCGGGCGCTGGATTTGCGGTCGGAACAATCGCGAAATCGCCGCGTCCGTACGCGTTCTGCGCGCATCACCACCACGCGCGCGTCAATCCCTTCACGCCTGTTCCGTATCCTCGGCGTATGCCGTCGTCACACGTCAGCCTTCACGTCCACGCCGTTTTCTCGACCAAGGAACGATACCCCTTCATCGGGAAGCCATGGTGCGGCCGCCTCCATGAATACCTAGGCGGCTGCATCCGCAGTCTCGGCGCGATCCCGATCGAAGTCGGCGGAGTCGAGGATCACGTGCACTTCATCGCGGGGCTGCGCGCAAAACACGCGGTTGCGGATCTGATGCGTGACGTGAAGAAGGCATCGTCCGCCTGGGTCGGCGACGAACTCCGGATTCCGAAGTTCCACTGGCAGGACGGATACGGTGCGTTCAGCGTCTGCCGCGATCACGTGGACGCCGTCGCGGCGTACATCCGGCGCCAGGAGGAGCATCACCGCCGCGTCACGTTCCAGGAGGAATACCGCGCGTTTCTCGAGGAATTCGACGTCGCGTTCGACGAACGGTATCTCTGGTGAACCCGTCCGGCACCCCTTCGGGGTGCAAATTCCAAATGGGCGAAACCAGTCCGGGGGTCTTCGACCCCCGGCTACGCGTCAGCGACCGCTCCGCGGTCGGGGAGGAATCATGACCGAAGAGTGGACGTGCGGCATGGGGCTGGCGCAGAACGCGGACCTGCCGTCGAAGCTCGGTGAGCTGATGGCGGCGAGGGCCGTGATCTTCGAAAAACACGCGGAGGCTCTCGACCGCGACGAGGAAGAGTATCCGGCCTACGAAAGCCTGGCGCGGCACCATCGCGACGTGGCCTCGCGACTGCAGGCGATCGGCAGGGAAATGACGGGATACGTCGATCTGCCGCAGGCAAGTCACGACACCGAGGTTCTCTCGTCACGGGCGAATATCGATGCGTTCGCCGCTTTCGTCGCGGTGGAGGAAGAGATCCTCGCGATGGTCCAGATGAACGTCGAGCGCGATCGCGAGATGCTGCGCGAGTTCAAGACGGGCTGATCCGCCGATGCGCCTGCCGTTCGATCCGCCGCTCGAGCCGATGCTCGCCAAGGCCGCCTCGAAGCTCCCCGAGGGGGAGGGATGGCTGTTCGAGCCGAAGTGGGACGGCTTCCGCACCGTCGTCTTCCGCGACGGCGACGAAGTCCTACTGCAGAGCCGCGACTGCAAGCCGATGAACCGCTATTTCCCCGAGCTCGTCGCGCCGCTCGCGGCGTCGCTTCCCGAGCGATGCATCATCGACGGCGAGATCGTCATCGTCGGGGAGAGCGGCCTCGATTTCGACGCGCTCCTTCTCCGGATTCATCCGGCGGAGTCGCGCGTCCGGATGCTCGCCGAGCAGTCGCCCGCCTCCTTCGTCGCCTGGGACCTCGTCGCCCTCGGCGGCGACGACCTGCGCGAGACGCCGCTCGCCGAGCGGAGAAAGCGCCTCGAGAAGGCGTTCGCGAGCGTCGAGGCACCCGTCCACCTCTCTCCCGCGACGCCCGACCGCGATCTGGCCCAGGACTGGTTCAACCGTTTCGAGGGCGCGGGGCTCGACGGCGTCATGGCGAAGCGTCTCGACGCACCGTACCGCGCGGGCGAGAGAACGATGATCAAGGTCAAGCACTCGCGAACGGCGGACTGCGTCGTCGCGGGTTTCCGATGGCACAAGAACGGGCCCGGCACGATGGTCGGCTCGCTCCTGCTCGGCCTCTTCGACGACGCGGGAACGCTCCATCACGTCGGCGTGGTCGCCGCCTTCACGACCGCGGTGCGGAAGCAGCTCGTGAACGACCTCGCCCCGTACCGCGAGAACGCTCTCGAGAATCACCCTTGGCGCGACTGGGCCGAGGCGCAGGACGAGGCGACCGCGGCGGGGCGCCGCCTCCCCGGCGCGTCGAGCCGCTGGAACCGCGGGAAGGACCTATCGTGGGAGCCGCTCCGGCCGGAGCTCGTCTGCGAAGTCGCCTACGACCACATGCAGGGGACGCGTTTCCGTCACGCCGCGCAGTTCGTCCGCTGGCGTCCGGACAAGCCGCCCGAGGAGTGCCGCTACGATCAGCTCGAAGTCACGCCGGCGTACGAGCTCGCGCGGGTGTTCGGGACTTCTCCGCGGCGCCACCGGTAGGAGAGACGGTCCACAGATTACACAGATTGGATTTTTTTTCTGTGTAATCTGTGAAATCTGTGGATCGGTCCTCCTAGCGGTGGTTCCGCGGCTCTTTCCGTTTCGAGGGCGCGACGCGCGGCGGCTCGCCTTTCTGTTTCTTGTAGTGCGGCGGCCATGGCGCGTCGCCCAAGCCGGCCACTTCGTGTTCGGCGGCGAGGGCGAGCAGCCCCTCGAGGGAACCCGCGGCTTCGTCGATTCCCGCTGCGGCGTCGCCGCGCTCGGCGAAGCGGGCCGGCGCCGTCGCGAGCGTGAAGGCCGCCGGGTCGCACGCCGGCACTTCGTCCCACGTCAGCGGCATCGAGACGCGCGCGTCGGGCGTCGGCCTCACGGACCATGCCGAGGCGACGGTGCGGTCTTTGGCGTTCTGGTTGTAATCGAGGAAAACGCCGTGACGCTCTTCCTTCCACCACTTGCTCGTTGCGCGCTCCGGCTCGCGCCGCTCGACTTCTCGCGCGACCGCGAGCGCCGCGCGCCGCACCTCGTCGAACGTCCAGCGCCGCTCGATGCGCACGTTGACGTGGATGCCTCGCGATCCGGATGTTTTCGGCCAGCCGCGGAGGCCGCGCTCCTCGAGTACGTCGCGCACGATGAGCGCGACGCGTCGAACGTCGTCCCAAGACACGCCCGGCACCGGGTCGAGATCGATGCGGAGCTCGTCGGGATGGTCGAGATCGTCGGCGCGGACGGGATGCGGGTTGAGGTCGATGCATCCTAGGTTGATCGTCCAGAGAAGCTGCGCGGCATCTCGGACGACGACCTCGCGCGCCGTGCGCCCGGAGGGGAACTTCAGCTCGACCGTGTCGATCCAGTCCGGACGGCTATCCGGCGCCCGCTTCTGAAAGAACGCCTCCCCCTCGGCGCCGCTCACGAACCGCTTCAGGACGATCGGCCG
>JBOGJQ010000314.1:0-3621 GCA_050745405.1 Thermoanaerobaculia bacterium
TGCCCATGTGACTTCCGGCACTCATCGATCCCGGCGGCGTCGCCCCGGGATACGTCTGCCCCGGCCGGAATCCACGCCCGCTCACGTCGATCGCTCCGCCGCAGGCGATGAACACGATCCCGCCCTCGAGTCCGAGGCGTTGGATCGCGGACGAGTCACTGGCCCCGTGCGTCACCACGGCGCCATCGAGGACGATGAGGCCGGCGATCTCGACGGTCGCATCGATCGTCACCGTGCCGCTCGAGACAATGAGCGTCTGCCCCGCGTACGAGGCTGCGTTCGTACCGTCGATCGTCAGCCCCGCGGAGAGCACGACGCCCTCGACGACCGTGAAGCTCGTCGTCGCCTGCTCGGAGGAGCCGGCCACGTTCGTCACCACCGCGCGCACGGTGAACGTCTGGCCCCCCGATGCATCCGGCGGGATCGCGAATGTCGCTTCGTAGTGATTCGCGAGGCCCGCAACGGCCGTTCCGGCGATTCCTTCGGCGCTCTCGCCGACGAAGAACTCGACCTTCTGGACGCCGTTGGCTGCATCGCCGGTCGCATTTCCGATCGCGCTGACGCGCAAAGGCACTGCGTAACCGGCGGGGAAGAGCCCTCCTGCCGTCGGGCACGCCCACGTCACCACCGGAGCATTCGGATCGTTCAACGGCTCGATCAGGATCGCCACGGACGTCGTCGTGACATTTGCGGCGTAGTCGGTCGCGGCCACCGTGATGGTTCGGGACACGCTTTCCGCCCCCTCGACCGCCGGCACAGGCAGCGTCCCGAACCATTCGTCGCCAGCGGCTTTCGTGAGCGCCACCGTCGCCCCTCCCTCGGCGGCGGCCGTGACGCTCTGCACCGCAACCTCTGCGTCGACGGCCGTCGCGCGGATCGGGATGGAGTTCCCGCTTCCCTCAAGGAACGTCTGATCCGACGCCGGCTCGAGGATCGTCACCACCGGCGCGATCGTGTCCGGGAGGATCGCGAGCGTCGCGCTCCTCTCGGATGCCGGACGTCCGGGGAACCCGTCGTCGGCCAGAATCGTGAGAACCAGATCCTGTTCGCCGGGCGTCGCCGGCGGGACCGCGTACGTGAAGACGACGCCCGACACCGCCCCGGCATTCACGCTTCGCACCTCGCGCTTCACCTCGGCGCCGCCGACCGTCGCGACGAACGTGAAAGTCGCCACCTCGAGATCGTCGCGCGCGTCGACCATCACCGTCGCCGTCGCGCCCGGATAGAGCTCGAGCGCCGCCGGCGACACGTCGAAGCGCGTGATCTCGACGGGAGTATTCTCGACGATCGTGAACGACACCGGCTCGGTCTCGACCGCGCGCTCCGCGCGATCCTCGACGCGAAGCCGGAGCGTCGCCTCGCCGAGCGGCGCGTCGGGCGGAACGCTCAGCGAATGCGCCGGCGGCGCGACCGAGAGCGGGTACGCGGGCGTGACATCGCGCCGGTCCGGCGCCACCGGCGACCAGATCGACGTCACGGCGCCGACTCCCGCGGCCGACGCCGCAGAGTACTGGACCGAGAGCGATCCACCGCGCGGAATCGAACCCCCCAAGGAAGGCGCCGTCATCGTCAGCTCGACGACGGGCACGTGATCGCGAAGAACGATCACCGCCACGCCCTCGACCGCGAATGCCGCCGGGTCGTCCGCCACGCCGTTGACGAGAATCGGATCGTCCACCCGCAGCAGCGCGCGGTCGCGCACGGCGACGGCGTCGAACCGCAGGTCCGCGCCGCCGAGCGGCGTCGGCCGCGTCTGATGCGCCGTCGATGGGTGCCGCGCGTCGAACGAGGAGACGATCAGCGTCCCGTCGATCGCGCCCGGACGCGCGATTCGGATCGTCCCCGGGCCGCCGTCGAGCGCCGATGCCGATCCGTTCGCCGCGCCGTTCCGGCCGCCGCGCGCCTCGACTTCCCCGAAGCTCTCGGACGCGTCGAGCCGCTCGAGCGCCCGGATCGCGATCCGTCCTCCTCCGCCGCCTGACGAGCCGTCCGCGGCCGCGTCGTCGTCTCCGCCGTTCGCGGTGATCTTCGCTTGAGCGCCGAGAATGATCTGCTTCGCGTCGAGAAGAATGCTTCCGCCCGCGCCGGCACCGGCGCGCCCGAGGCCGCTGCCGCCGTCGGCGCGGATCGATCCGGCGACGACGATGCGTCCGGGATCGTCCGGATCGATTCCGCCGCGAATCGCGATCGCGCCGCCGCCCGCCGCACCCGCCGTGCAGCAGCTCTCGGCCCCGCCTCCGCCGGCGCCGAGATCGAGCGGCTGGACGAGCGATCCGTACGGCGCATTCGTCGCAGCACCGCCGCCGAGACCGCCGTGCGACGCGCTCGCTCCGGCCGTGGCGCCGCCGTCGCTTACGTTGCCCGCCACGCGGCCGCGCGCGTCGTCGTTTCGCGTATTGCTTCCGTCGGGATTGCTTCCCCACCCGCCGAGATAGCCGAGCGCCGTCACGTCGATGGCCGACGCACAGTCGGCGTAGAGCACGCCGGAGATGCCGAGATCGACGCGGCGCTCGGTCGTGGTCGTCGTCCCGAGCGTGTCGATCCGCGCGCCATCGAGAACGAGGAGATTCTCGAACGACACCGGGACCTGAGCGACGAGCCGCGCCGCCGCGCCGCGCACGAGGACGGACTTGCCGTTCCAGTCGGCGACGTTGGAGGCGGTGATCGCCTGAACACGATCCTCGACGGTCGCATCGATCGCGATCGCATCGAGCCGGATCGGCAGACGAACGTCATGCACCGGATCGGCGTCGTGGACGAGGGCCGTCAGCTCCAGCGACTCTCCGGCCGCCGGCATCGTCACCACGAGCGATGCTTCCCAGACGTCCGTCGCACCGGCGCGGACCGCCGCGACCGAGCCGCCTCCAGGCGATTCGAAGTCGACGCCGGTCACCGCGATGTCGTCGGTCGCCACGACCCGGAGGGGAATCGTCACCGTCGTCCCAGCCGGGTACGCGGCGCGATCCACCGGGCACGCCCACGCTCCCCGCGGCACGGTCGGATCGTTCACACCGACATAGATGACCTCGACCGATCGCGAAGTCGCATTCCCCTGCCAGTCGGTCGCCGTTGCGACGATCGGGACTCTCGTATCGACGTTCTTCGCCGTCACGGTCACCTGCGGCGAACGGAAGACGCGCACACCCTCGCCGCCGGACGTACTCGACGTGACGCGATGGACTTGCCCGTCGATCGCGAACGTCACCTCGGCCACTCCGCTCTCGAGATCGCGAACGCGCGCCTCGGCGACGACGGTCTCGCCCAATTCGTAGCGGGTCTCGACGGCAGGCGTGAGCTCGAGGATCTCGGGCGCGGCCGTGTCGGCCAGAACGGTCAAGTTTGCACTCGCCGTCGAGGCGAGGCCCCGCACTTCCGTGACGCGCACCGAGAACGTCACGGTCGAGCCGCCCGCGAGCGTCGGCGGAAGATCGAAAGTGAGCGCCGATGCCGGCCAAGGCGCGGACGTCGACGCGCGGCTCACCTGCTTCGTCTTCACGGATTTCCACGGCGATGCGTCGGCATTCGCGCCCGCAACCGTCACTTCGATCGTCGCGATCGTTCCCTCGTCCTCGAATGTCACTGTGGCGACCACGGGCGTCGCCGGGTACGCCTCCGCGGGAT
>JBOGJQ010000315.1:0-3961 GCA_050745405.1 Thermoanaerobaculia bacterium
CAATTGCTCCGGCGATCGGCCGCTTCGTACCAGCTCGACCATCTGCCGTCTGAACTCCGGTGTGTATCTCGCCATCGTGGACTCCTTCCCAAATCCTCAGGTGTCCACGAAATCGGGTCAACTCCAGGATTCAAAATCAATCTGCGTCAATCTGCGTAATCTGCGGCTTCCGGTCTCTCGGGCGGGCGGAGATCCGGATCGCGCAACGCGGTCGCGAAAAACCAGCCGAACGCGAGGCCGAGGATCGCCGAGGCGACGACGTCGGAGGGCCAGTGGCGGAACGTGAGGACGCGCGACGCGGCGATCGACGAGGCGATCCCGAGAGCCACGACGCGAAACGTCAGACTCCGCGCCGCGAAGGCGATCACGCCCGCGATCGCGAAGGCCCCGACCGTATGCCCGCTCGGAAACGAGCTCGCCGACGGAAAGACGTGATGGAAAGGCCCGAGCCACAGCTCCGGCCGCGTCCGGCCGACGACGACTTTCAGGATGTTCACGACGATTCCCGCTCCGGCCGCGGCGGCGGCCATCGCGAGCGCCATCCGCGACCAGTCGGGATGGGCGAACAGCATCCCGGCGATCGCGAAAAAGAAGATGATCATGAGCGGGTTCATCCCGCCGCCTAGACGATTGAAGATGCGGATCACGTCGCGGACGATCTCCCGGTCGGCTCCTTCCGCCACGGCGATGAGAGGCGCGTCGAACGCGCCCCAGATCGTCGCGACGAGGAGCACGGACACGATCGCCGCGATGCCGATCCGGCCGAACGGAAGGGAGCGCCAGCGCTCGCGCACGCGCCGCGGAAACGCGCGCGCGTCTTCGCGGAACTCGCTCCAGGCGAGGGCGACTTCCGCGCGCTTCGCGTGAAAGAGGGCGAGGACGAACACCCCCGCGATCGCCCAGAAGACGACGTCCCACTGCGCCGCCTCCCGCCCGAGGAACGAGCGCTCGTCGATCGCGAGCTCCGCGCCGACCGTCGCGTCGTTCAGCCAGAGAACGGGGGCGGGCCAGACGAGGGCGAGCACCAGCAGGGCGACGAACGCGATCGAGCTGATCGTGAGGCCGCGCTGGTCGATCTCGCGCGCCCTCTCATTCGGCAACGAGCACATCGAACTCCTTTCCTTTGAGCGTCACGCCACCGACGCGCTCGTACTCTTCGATCCCGGGGCCGAGCTCGGCGGCCTTGTCGCGCCGGACCGCGAGCACGCGCGGGCGGATGGAGCTTCCCGGCGCGAGCGCCCCCGCGCCGAGGTGCTGCGCCTCGCGCATCGTTCCCGGAATCTCGCGCGCCCAGAGATGCGGAGTCCCGTAGAGGCCGATCTCGGAGCCGCGTGTCGTGACGAGCGCGATCTCCCGGACGAGCGGCCCGCTCGTGACCTGCCGGTTCGCGACCGGCATCAGCGCGGCGGTCATGAAGACGAGCGGGAAGAGCGAGACGAGCGCCGCGACGATCGCGTTCGCGGCCGGGCGGCGCCACACGAACTGCAGGAGCAGACCCGCGACCGCCGCGGCACCCGTCGCCCAGAAGAGCGCGCGAACGAGCGGCTCGGCGACGAGCGCGAGCTCCTCCGGCTCGTCGATGTACCGCGGCCCGAGTGTGATCGCGAGAACGAAGATCCCGCCGAACAGGACGACGAGGAGCCGGCTCAGGCGCATGCCCCATCGTGCCGCGCCGTCCGCGGCGTCGACGCGCAGCCAGTTCGCGACGAGAAGCGCCAGCGGCACCATCGCGGGCAGCATGTAAACGTCGAGCTTCCCGCTCAGCAGCGAAAAAGGAATGAGGACAGCGAGGAACCACGCGACGCAGAACCGCGAGGCCGCGAAGTGATCGCGGCGCGTCCAGACCGCGGCGATCGCGGGGAGCGTCACGAACGACCACGGAAGAAAGGTCACCGGAAAATGCGCGAGGTAGAACCACGGCGGCGCAGCGTGCGTCCAGGAGCTGACGGCGCGGCCGACGTTCTGGTCGATGAGCAGCTCGCGCGAGTACGCCTCGCCGCCGGCGATCGCCGCCGGGATCACCCACGCGAGCGGGATCGCCGCCGCGACGAGCAGAGCCACCGCGAGATCGCGGCTCCATCGCCCCTTCCGGAGCCGCATCTCCGCCACGAGGAGGACGAGGAGAATCACGAGGGCCATCGGTCCCTTGATCAGGATGGCGAGACCCGCCGCGGCGCCCGCGAGGACGATCGCGCGGCGCCCCTCTCCTTCGAGCCACCTCCAGATGAAGAGCGCGCCGGCGGTAATGAGGACCGTGTACTCGACGTCCATCCGCGCGGTCTGCGCGAGTCCCCACACCAGCCAGAACGACGCGATCGCGAACCGCGCGAGCCACTCCCCTCCTCCGAACAGGCGCCTCGCCACGACGCCGGTGAGCCAGATCAGCAGGCCGTACCCGACCAGCGACGGGATCACGTACGGCCACATGGACTCGGTTCCGAACGGAAACGTCAGAGCCCACATGAACCAGAAGTGGAGCGGCGGCTTGTGCGTGTAGGGGCGCCCCTCGAGCGGCGGGACGAGGAGCGAGCCCGTCTCGCGCATCTCCCAGACGATCCGCCCGTACTTCGTTTCATCGCCGACGAAGAGGTCGCGATGCAGGGGAGAGAGGAGGGTGGTCGCGGCGACGAGGAACGTCAGAAACACGAGGAGGGAGCGCGACATCGAGGCGCGATTATACGAATTCGAGCGGCCTCGGCCGTGCGACGCGCACCCTCCGGACGCGGTGCTAGAATCGACCCGGCGGAAGCCCAATTCTAATTTCGGAGGGATAC
This sequence comes from Thermoanaerobaculia bacterium, assembly GCA_050745405.1. Classification (GTDB taxonomy): domain Bacteria; phylum Acidobacteriota; class Thermoanaerobaculia; order Gp7-AA8; family Gp7-AA8; genus JBOGJQ01. Next base: position 2,775 of record JBOGJQ010000315.1, read on the forward strand.
ATGGCGGAACGCGATGACATCCATGGCAGACTCCTGAAGGAAGACGCGGAGTTCCGAACCTGGACGGAGGAACACAGGCGTTACGAGAGTCGGCTGGCAGTCCTCGCTACGAAACCGACCCTGTCGACCGAAGAAGAGGTCGAAGAGAAAACCCTCAAGAAACGCAAGCTCCACCTGAAGGACCAGATGGCCGCGAAGATCCGCGGATACGAAGCGGTGGTCCGGAGCTGAGCGCCTCGGGGATTCCGTCGAAGGAACCCCCGTTGCATTGAGCCGAACCAGCATGAGACCGGGAGTCGTCCGCCGGAACCTCCGGCGCGGTGTATACGTCGTTCCGACGACGCTGACGGTCCTCAATATTTTTTTCGGGTTCGTCGCGATCCTGCTCAGCATCCGCGGGATGCAGGCGCGGATCGTCGGCGACCCGGTCGAGGCCGGGCGCCTCTTCCAGCTGGCGTGCTTCGCGTTGCTCGTCGCCGCCGTGTTCGACACCTTCGACGGGCTCGTCGCGCGGCTGATGCACGCGACGAGCGAGTTCGGGAAGGAATACGACTCGCTCGCGGACGTCGTGACGTTCGGCGCGGCGCCGGCGATCCTGGTCTGGTCCTGGGCCCTCAACGTCTTCCCGCGCCTCGGCGGCGGCATCGCCTTTCTGTTTCTCGTCGGCGGATCGCTCCGCCTCGCGCGGTTCAACATCTCGACGGCGAAGACGGATCACCGCTACTTCGTCGGCCTCCCCATCCCGGCGGCGGCGCTCACCATCGCCGCGATCATCAACTTCGCGCCGTATCCCGTCACCGACGAGGGCTTCGCCGCGATCATCCTTCTCGTCGTGGTCGGCCTCGCGTTCGCCATGGTCTCGACCATCCGGTACCGGTCGCAGAAGTACGCGAGCCTCCAGAAGGAACGCTCGGGGATGTACTTCCTCGTCTTCGCGCTGATCCTCGTCGTGATGTTCAAGTGGCCCGCGGAGTTCCTGTTCCTTCTCGCGATCGTGTACGTGAGCTCGGGGCCGCTCATCCGCCTCTGGTCGATCGCGTTTCCGAGCCGCCGCGCGGCGCCGCCCGCGCCGGACGGCGCGGACACGCTCCCGGCGCCGTAACTGGTCGCTCGTCGCTGATCGCCCGGGCGAGACGCCCGGGCCACTTTCCACCCGCCCGCCCCGCCGACGCGGAGCGACGGTGGGG
>JBOGJQ010000316.1:0-1607 GCA_050745405.1 Thermoanaerobaculia bacterium
CGTGGGCCTCGACGTTCGCGCGCGCCGGCGTCGATGCGGCCGTCACCACGCACGATGCGCTCGGCGCGATCCCCGCGGACGGAGCGCCGTCGCTCCTCGTCGTCGACGAGGCCCACCGCTTCGCGAATCGGGCGACGCGCCGCCATCGCCGTCTCGCGGAGATCCGGCCGGAGTCCCTCCTCCTCGTGACGGCCACGCCGCTCGCGAACGCTCTCGACGAGCTCCTGGCGCTCGTCCGCCTCGCCGTCGCGGACGACGCGCTCAAGCCGTGGGGCCATCCCTCCATCGAGTACGCCTTCGCGCGCCGCGACGCCTCCGCGATCCGCTCGATCGTCGCGCTCGTCTCCGTCCGGCGCGACGCGATTCCGCACCTCGACCTTCCCGCGCGGCGCCGCTCGACCGTGCGTTTTCCCGTGTCGTCGCGCGAGGCCGAAGTGCGGCGTGGCCTCGAGGATCTTCGCTTCCCCGCGATCGCGGTCGCCGGCGAGGCGGCGATCCTGCGCGATCATCTGTGGCGGCGCCTCGAGTCGAGTCCCGAAGCATTCGTTCACTCGCTGGAACGGCAGCGCCGCTTCTATCGTCGCGCGCGCGAGAAGCTCGCGGCGGGCTTTTCGCTCACGCGTCGCGATTTCGCGGCGCTGTTCGAGAGAGACGAGCGCGACCTCTTTCAGGAGCTCCTCTTTCCGGAGGTCTTTCTCGAGCCGGCGGAGGGCGGCGAGCCGGTCGCGGCGGCGATCGATCGCGAGCTCCTTGCGGTCGAGCATCTGCTCCGCATCGCGCGCGCCGAGCCGCCATCGAAGCGATCCCTCCTCGAAGCTCTGTTCGGCGACGACCGGCTCCTCCCCGCCGTCGTCTTCACGCGTGCCCTCGCGACGGCGGACGCGCTCTTCGCCTCGCTCGCCCCGACGCGCCGGACCGCCCTCCTCTCGTCGCGCAGCATCCTTCTTCCCGACGCCGTCCCCTGCCCGATCGAGACTCTCCTCGCCGTCTTCCGCGCGCGCCGCATCGACGTTCTCGTGCTGACGGATATGGCCGCGGAAGGCCTCGACCTGCAGGCGGCTGCGTCGGTCGTCCACTTCGACCTCCCCTGGACGGAGGTCCGTCTCGCGCAGCGGAACGGAAGGTCGTGCCGGCTCGGCCAGGTGCGCCCGGAGGTCCGCTGCTTCTACTTTCTTCCCGCCGGCCGCGTGTGGCGGAGCACGCTGACCTACGTCGCGCGAAAGGAGCGGCTGGCGCGGCGCTACCTCGCGGGCGAGCCGTTCGACGAGGAGCCGCTCCGCGGCGCCATACCCGTGCAACTCGTCGTCGAGCTCGATCGTGGAGACCTTCTCGTCAATGCCGCCGGCGTGCCTCTTCTCGTCCGCGCCGGGCGATTCACCGCCGACCCGCTCGCGCTGCGGCCGCTCCAGGACGCGCTCGTCGGCGAAGACGCGCTCGCGCGATGGGCCGATCTGCGGCGCCAGGCGGAAGCAATCCCGTCGCGCAGAGCTGGCCGCGGCAGCCTGCCCTGAGAGGCTGTGAAAAAAACCAGAGTGGCCCGCGTTGCGGGCGCGACGATGCGAGATCGGCCGCGCCGCCGACGAGGCGATGCGGGGCCATCGTTGAGG
>JBOGJQ010000317.1:0-1708 GCA_050745405.1 Thermoanaerobaculia bacterium
GCCTCGTGCGACGCGAGCGTCGCGCGCGTCGACGGGGTCGAGGTCCTTCACTGGATCTCCTCCGGGATGACGAGCTTCTTTCGCGGCATGAACGATGCGCCGAAGGTCCTCGCGATCGGTGCCGCCGCCGCGACGGTCATCGGGATGCCGCGCACCGGCCTCTATGCGCTCGTCGCCGTGGCGATGGGCGCGGGCAGCCTCGTCGCGGGATTCCGAGTGACGAGGACGCTCGCGGAGAAAGTCACACCGATCGCGCCGCGCGACGGCCTCGCGGCGAATCTGGTGACGTCGGTCCTCGTCGGCCTCGCCTCGCGCTTCGCCCTCCCCGTCTCCACCACGCACGTGTCATCCGGCGCGGTGATCGGCGCCGGCGTCGCGCGCGGCGGCCGCGACGTCCGGTGGCGCACCGTGCGCGAGATGCTCCTCGCCTGGATCGTCACGCTTCCCGTCGCGGCGGGACTCGCCGCGGCCGCATACGGCGTCTTGAGCGTCTAGGGCGTCTTGGGCGTCTTGAGTGTCTTGGGCGTCTTGGGCGTCTTGAGCGTCTTGGGAGTCTTGGGCGTCTTGAGTGTCTTGGGAGTCTTGGGCGCTTCGGCGTCTCGAACGCGCGCCGGAGGCGCGCCGGAGGGTAGCCGGTGGTGACGGCCCGGAGGGCCGGAACCACCGGAACCCGCGACAAAAACAATTTGCGCCCTGGAAGGGCGCCGGATGCGCCGCCCCTCCGGGGCGGAATCAAATTGTGGCCTTGATCCGGTGGTTCGCGCTTCGCGCCCACCACCGGCTACCCTCCTCCGCGCCTCCGGCGCGGCACGCCAGACGCTCGAGACGCCCAAGACGAGATTGCGACACAATGCCCCCCATGCGGGCCCGCGCGCCATGGCTCGCGCTCGCGGTCGCCGCTCTTCTCGGATGCGGCACCGACCGCGACGCGCCGCTCACGATCTCCGCGAGCGTCGTCGGACGTGAAGGCGAGATCCTCGAGCGCCAGCTCCGCCGGTTCGAGGCGCTCCATCCTGGCGTCCGCGTCGCGATCCGCCGCACGCCGGACGACGCGACGCAGCGCCACCAGCTCTACGTCCAATGGCTCAACGCGCGCCTCGGCGACCCGGACGTCGTCCAGCTCGACGTCATCTGGACCCCCGAGTTCGCCGCCGCCGGGTGGGTCGATCCAATGCCGATCACGGCCGAAGACGCGGCGGACTTCTTTCCCGCGACGCTCGACGCGAACCGCTGGCGCGGCCGACTCTGGGCCGTGCCGTGGTTCGTCGATGTCGGGATGCTCTACTGGCGCACCGACCTCCTGCCGTGCGCGCCGCAATCGCTCCACGAGCTCGCGCGCCACGCCGCGGCTGCGATTCGCGAAGGCGCCGTCTCGTCCGGCTTCGTCTGGCAGGGCGCGCGGTACGAGGGACTCGTCACGGTGTACCTCGAGATCCTCACCGCGCACGGCGGGTCGATCCTCGACGCGAGCGGCCGCCCCGCGCTCCGCTCGCGCGAAGCGGTGGCGGCTCTCGAGTTCCTCCGCTCGCTCATCGCGAACGGCGTCTCGCCGGCCGAAGTCTTGACGTGGCACGAGGAGGAAACGAGGTTCGCGTTTCAGAACGGGCGCGCGGCGCTGATGCGGAACTGGCCGTACGCCGTTCCCCTGCTCGAAGACGAGAGCGCGTCGCGCGTCGCCGGGCGCTTCGCGGTCGCCCCGATGCCGGCC
>JBOGJQ010000318.1:0-8337 GCA_050745405.1 Thermoanaerobaculia bacterium
CGCCCGCACGCGCGGCGCGGACGAGATCGCGCAGCCCTTCCGAGCCGCCGCGCGTCGACGAGCCGCGCGCCGCGTCGATGCCGAACCGCGCCACCGTCCGGGCGATCAGCTCCCCGTCGCGGTGCTGCGAGATGAGCACCCGCGCCGGACGGCGAAACCGAGCGTAGACCATCACGATGATGTGCGCGTGCCAGAACGCAAAAACGTATGTCGTCCCGGACTGGTTCAGCGCTTCGATGCGCTCGAGGTGCGCGTGGCGGATGCGAAGCGAGGCGTGGAGTCCGCGGATGAACGCCGCTGCGAGGCGGGGAATCACGAGGAGATCGAGGCCCGCCTTCACGCCGTCGTCGCTTCGGTCATCGCTTCGTCCTCGAGGAACTGCATCTCGTAGAGTTTCCGATAGAGACCCTTCTCCGCCATCAGCTCGTCGTGGGTCCCCGATTCGACCACTGCTCCCGATTCGAGGACGAGGATCCGGTCGGCGCGGCGGACGGTGGACAGACGGTGCGCGATGACCAGAGTCGTCCGCCCCTCCATCAGGTTCGCGAGCGCCTGCTGGACCAGCCGCTCCGACTCGGTGTCGAGCGCCGAGGTCGCCTCGTCGAGAATCAGGATCGGGGAATCCTTGAGGATCGCCCGCGCGATCGCGAGGCGCTGGCGCTGCCCGCCCGAAACGAGCACGCCTCCTTCGCCGATCAGCGAGTCGTACCCCTTCGGCATCTCCGCGATGAACGCGTGTGCGTTCGCCGCGCGCGCCGCGCGCTCGATCGCATCGTGCGGCACGTCGGCCCGGCCGTAGGCGATGTTGTTCCGCACCGTGTCGTTGAACAGGATCACTTCCTGGGTGACGAATCCGATGAGCCCGCGGAGCGAGTCGAGCGTCAGATCACGGATATCCTTGCCGTCGATCAGCACGCGCCCCTCGGTCACGTCATAGAAGCGCGGCAGCAGGTTCACGAGGGTCGACTTCCCGGCGCCGCTGCCGCCGACGATCGCGACGACCTCCCCCGGCCGGACTTCGAAATCGACGTCCCGAAGCACCTTCTTGTCGCCGTAGGCGAAGCCGACGCGCTCGTAGCGGACGCCCGAGCCGATCCGCTCGATGCGCGCCGCGCCGGGACGCTCGAGCACCTCGTTGTGGACGTCGAGGAGCTGGAAAACGCGGTCGGCCGCCGAGATCGCCGTGTTCACCGCGAGGTTCACCTTGTTCAGGCGCTTGATCGGCGCGTACATCCCCGCGAGGGCGATGAGAAAGCTCATGAACTGGCCGAGCGTCAGCGCACCGTCCCGGATCCGCAGCGCCGCGTACCCGAACAGCAGCACCATGCAGACGCCCGCGAGGAGCTCCATCACGGGCGAGGTCAGCGCCTGGATCCGCTGCGCCTTGAGGTTGATCGACAGATGACGCCGCGTCGCCTCGCGGAACCGATGGATCTCGAACGGCTCCATCGAGAACGCCTTGACGATGCGCACGCCCTTGATCGTCTCCTCGAGGAGCGTGGCGATGTCCGCCATCCGCTCCTGCGAGACACGCGTCGCCCGCCGCAGCCGCTTGCCGAACACGACGACGGGATACGCGATCAGGGGCGCGATGATGAACGTGAAGATCGCGAGCTCCGTGTTGATCAGCAGAACCACGACCGCGATGACGATGAGGTTGACCGACTCCTGGAAGAGGTCGCCGACGCGGATCGACACCGCGGCCTGCACCTGCTCGACGTCGGACACGACGCGGCTCACCAGCTCGCCGGTCGACCGCTCGGAGAAGAAGCGGTTGCTCTGGTTGATGATCCGCTCGTACAGCGCGTTCCGCAGGTCGCGGACCGTCGAGAGGCCGACCTTCTGGAACGAGTACTCCGAAAAGAACGAGGTGATCGCGCGCACGACGAAGACGATCAGGAGGAGCGCGAGGATGTACTGCCACCGGTCGTCCTCGTGCGCCGCCCACCACTCCCGCGCCTCGCGCGTCCGGGCGTCGAGCCAGTTCACGACCGCCCCGCGCTGCCCTTCCGGCCGGTCGCGCCGCAGCAGATGCCCGATGAGCGCGTTCTGCGCCCGCTCTTCGGTGGCCGATCGCGCCGGCGCGACCGCCTCCGGGTCCTCGCGCGCCAGGACCTCATCGAAGAGCGGCTGGATCAGAACGATGATCGCGCCGGTCGTCAGGCCGACGAGCAGCATGCTGGCGATCGCGATCGTCGCCCACCCTCGATACGGGAGAACGTGGCGGAAGAGGCGGCGGAGGATGGTCATCGACTGCGCCGCGACGGGCGGCCCTGGCCGACCAGTGTAACGATTTTCTCGGCCGCCTTCCGGCTCGCTCCCCCTTCGCCGAGCTTCGCGCGGACGTCCGCCACATCGGCGCGGGCGCGGCTCCACCGGCCCGGCTCCGCCATCGCCAGCACCTCGGACGCGATCCGCTCGCCGCGCACGTCCCGCTGCAGGAGCTCGGGGACGATCTCCCGCCCCGCGACGATGTTCACGAGGCTGATCTGCGGCACGCGGACGAGACGCCGTGCAACCGCGTACGTCAGCGGCGGGAGGCGGTAGACCACGATCGGAGGAACACCGAGGACGGCGGACTCGAGCGTGGCCGTGCCGGAGGAGCAGATCGAGACGTCGCACGCGGCGAGCGCTTCCATCCGCCCGCGCTGCACGACCGTCGCCTCCACTCCGGCCTCGGCGATCAGCGCGTCCACCGGCTCGCGATCGATCGTCGGCGCGATGAGGAGGCGCGCGTCGACCTCGCGCGTGCGCCGGATCGCCGCGACCCCTTCGAGCATCGGCCGCAGCAGCACGCCGACTTCCATCCGGCGGCTTCCGGGCAGAAGGGCCACGCGCAGCGGGACGCCCGGGGGATCGACGCCGCGCGGCGTGATTCCGCCGAGCTGATCGACGAGCGGGTGCCCGACGTAGGCGACGTTCACCCCGTGCCGGTCGTAGAACTCCTTCTCGAACGGGAAGACGACGATCATCTGATCGACCCGCTCCGCGATCTGCCGCACGCGACCGCTTCGCCACGCCCAGATCTGCGGCGAGATGTAATAGACGACCGGAACGCCCATGCGCCGGGCGGCGCGGGCGACCCGGAGATTGAAGTCGGGGAAGTCGACGAGGAGGACGGCGTCCGGGCGCTCGCGCTCGATCTCCCGCTTCATGTCACGAAACGCGGAGAGAAACATCGGAAGGTGGCGAACGACGTTGAACAGACCGACGATCGCGACGTCGCGCGCGTGGCGAACGAGGCGCATCCCCTCGGCCGCGAGACGGTCGCCGCCGATCCCGAACAGAGAGAGGCCGGGGTCGAGCCGGCGGAGCTCGTGGACGAGCGCCGACGCGTGGAGGTCGCCCGAGGCCTCGCCGGCGACGACGGCGAGCTTCACGCGCGCCTCCGCTCGGCGCGGGCGAGGACGGCGGCCATGCCGAGCGCCGCGGCGGTGCCGAGCGCGTCGAACAGCAGGTCCGAGAGCGAGGAGTCGCGCGTCGGGACGAAGCTCTGATGGAGCTCGTCGACGACGCCCCAGGCGATCGCGATCGCCGCCGCCGCGGCGAGGGCGCCTCCCCGCACCCGGCGCGCGTCGAATGCCGTGATCGCGAAGAGCGCGAGGAGGGCGAGCAGTCCGTACTCGCCGAAGTGAGCCAGCCGGTCGTCGATCGCGGACGGCAGCGCGTCGGCCGGACGCGCCGAGGCCGACCACGTGAATGCCATGTAGAGAAGGAGCGGGAGAAGGCGCAGCGTCCGCTCGACGACAGGCGGCACGCGGCGCGCCGTCAGCGCATCGGGAACGGATACATCAGCCACGCGAGCGCCACTCCGCCGAAGAAAAGGGAACAGAAGATCACGAGGAACAGCCGGATGCGGTCGCGCTTCTCGCGTTTCCAGAGAAGCGCGAAGAAGAGCGCCGTCACGACCGCGTAGATGAACATCAGCACGATGTGGCTGCCGAGAACGCTCATTCCTTCCTCTCGCGCGCGATGTCGTAGGAGTCGAGAACGAGGAGAAGGTTCATGAGGCCCGCGGTCAGACCAAAGGCGGTCCCGTATTCGTAGGTCATCGCCATGATGTCGCCGAAGGGTCCGAGGGCGCGCGCGATGAAATACGGCAGCCCCGCGCCCATCGACGCGAGCGTCGCGAGAAACGCGAGCGGCTTGCCGGCCTCGAAGACGTAGAGCTTCCCTTCGAGCGCCAGGCCGAAGACGAGCATGAACACGACGATGCCGAAGAAGGCGGCGGCGCGCGCCCGCCGGCCGAGATAGAAGTGGCCGGCGCCCGGCACGGCGAACGCGAGGACCACCGCGGTGAGCGTACGGCGATTCATCGGCTACCCGTAACCAATCCCAGCTCGGCAAATTTCGGTCGCAGCTTCGCCCACGTCGTCTCGAGCTCCTCCGGAATCATTCGCGTTTCCGCGGTGACGCTCATGAAGTTCGCGTCGCCCGACCACCGAGGCACGACGTGGACGTGGTAGTGGTCGGCCACGCCGGCGCCGGCGGCCTCGCCGAAGTTCATCCCGATGTTGAACCCGTCCGGGCGATACGTGTCGGACAGGATCCGCTGCGCCTCGGCCGATGCGCGGATCACGGCGGTGAGCTGGTCGGCATCGCTTTCGAACAGCTGCGCGACGTGCGCGCGCGGCGCGACCATGAGGTGCCCGTTCGTGTAGGGGTAGCGGTTGAGCAGGATGACGACCCGCTCGTCGGCGTAGAGCGTGAGCGTCGACTCCGGATCGGAGGCGGCGGCGGCGGCGCAGAAGATGCAGCCCGCCGCGCCTTCTTTCGACGCGGTCAAGTAGGCGTACCTCCAGGGCGTGTAGAGTCGGTGCACGCGGCGGGCGTCACTCCGGCGACTCGTCCTCGCCGCCCTCCGCGGCGGACTCGCCGGAGGCCTGGTTGATGAGCTCCTTGAGCTCCTTGCCGGGCTTGAAATACGGGATCTTCTTGGACGGGACTTCGACCTTCTCTCCGGTCTTCGGGTTCCGGCCGGTGCGCGACTTGCGACTCCGCAGCCGGAAACTGCCGAAACCGCGGAGCTCGATCTTCTCGCCGTTGCGCAGCGAGTCCACGATCGAGTCGAAAACGACGTTGACGATCGTCTCGGCCTGCTTCTTCGTCACCTGAATGGCGCGCGAGACCTCGTCGACCAGCTCGGCTTTCGTCATCACCCCCGGTTTGGGGGTGGCTTCGTCGGTGATCGCATCCCTCTCTTGCTCCACGTTCCTTCTCCCTCGTCCAGCAGAGAACTAGTACCAGCGATAAAGAAACTGCATGCCCCGCACGGGCTCGTGCACGAGCTCGCGCACGAGCGTCTTCGCCTCCTGCCCGTCGACGAGCAGTTCCAGCAGCCCCGGGACTTCCTCGCGCGGCCAGACGGTCCGCGGCTCCCCGCGGATTCCGGCCCGCTCCGCGGCGAGATCCACCGCGTCCTGGAGTGTGCCGAGCCGATCCACGAGCTTCAACTCGAACGCTTCTTCGCCCGTGAACACGCGGCCGTCGGCGAGCTTCTCGATCTCCGCCTCCGAAAGTTTTCCTTCGCGTCCCTCGGCGACGGCGCGGATGAACTGCTGGTGAAGCTGCGACACGATCCGCTGCAGATACGCCCGCTCCTCCGGCGTCATCTCCCGCAGAGGCGATCCGGCGTCCTTCATCGAGCCGCTCGTGATCGTCTCCGGATCGAGCTTGGCCCACGCGAGCAGCCCCTCGAGATTGAACCACTGCGCGATGACGCCGATCGAGCCGGTGATCGAGCCGGGGTTCGCGACGATCGCGTCGCACCCCGCCGCGACGTAGTACCCGCCCGACGCGGCGACGCTGTCGAGCGACGCGATGATCGGTTTTCCCGTCTCCTCGCGCAGACTCCGGATCCCCGCGAAGATCTCGTGCGACGGCACGATCGCGCCGCCGGGACTGTTGATCCGTACGACGAGCGCGCGGACGCTCTGGTCCTCCGCGTAATTCCGCAGCATCTCGAGCACGGGGCGGGCGTCGAAAATCTCGCCCTCGACCGGCACGATCGCGACCTTCGGCCCGATCGTCCACCACTCGCCGGAGTCGCGCCCGACCAGAGCGACGGCCGATCCGGCGACGGTCAGGAGAAGAAAGAGGAGAAGACAGCCGCCGAGGGCGCCCCAGAAAAGGCCCCGACCGCGGCGGCCCGCCGGCGGAGGCGGCGGAGGCGTGGCGGCCGTTTCGACCGGCGCCTCGGGCGCGGCCGCGCGCGTGTCCGCCAGCGGCTCGTCTGCCGTTCCCGCGTCGCCGCGCGTCACGTCGTCCCGTTCGTCGCTCATAGATCCTCGGGCTCCGGTGTGGGCGGCTCTTCGGGCGCCGGTCCGCTCTCGCCGCCGCCTTCTTCAGCCGAAGCCGCCGGCTCCTGCGTCACGTCGCGCATGGTGAGCCCCAGCTTCTTCTCGACCATGTCGATCTTGATGATCCGCGCGCGGACCGTGTCGCCTACACCGAACATCCGATCGAGCTTCACGCGTCCCTCGCGCTGCACCTCCGAAACGTGGACGAGTCCCTCGACCCCCTCCTCCAGCTTCACGAAGAGACCGAAGTCCGTGATCTTCGTGATCGCCCCGGCGACCTCGTCGCCGACCTGGTGCTTCCTCGCGTACTCGTCCCACTCGTTCGGGACGAATTCCTTGATCGAGAGCGAGAGCCGCTGGTTCTCGCCGTCGACGTTGATCACGCGCGCGGTGACCTGGTCGCCCTTCTTCAGCATTTCGCTCGGGTGCTTCAGTCGGCGCGTCCACGACATGTCGGAGATGTGCACGAGGCCGTCGATCCCCTCTTCGACCTCGACGAACGCGCCGAAGTCCGTGATGTTGCGGACGCGGCCCTGGACGGTGCTGCCGACCGGGTAGCGCGCCTCGATCGTTTCCCACGGGTTCTCCTCGAGCGCCTTGAGCGACAGCGAGATCCGGCGGTTCGGCACGTTCACGTCCGCCACCACCGCCTCGATCTCCTCGCCGACGGTGAGGAGCTTCGACGGCCGGACGCGACGCGTCCACGACATCTCGGAGATGTGGACGAGTCCCTCGACGCCCTCCTCGAGCTCGACGAACGCGCCATAGTCGGTCAGCGACACGACGCGGCCGCGGACCTTGCTGCCGATCGGGTACCGCAACGCCACGTCCAGCCACGGATCGGGAACGCGCTGCTTATAGCCGAGCGACACGCGCTCGGTCTCGGGATCGAATTTCAGGACGACGACCTCGATCTCGTCGTTCACGTTGAAGTATTCCGACGGATGGGTGACGCGCCCCCACGAGATGTCGGTGATGTGGAGAAGCCCGTCGACGCCGCCGAGGTCGACGAACACGCCGTAGTCGGTGATGTTCTTGACGATCCCGCGGACGACCTTCCCCTCCTCGAGGTTCGCGAACGTCTCGCGCTTCTTCGCCCCCTGCTCGACCTCGACGATCGCCTTGCGCGAGACCACGACGTTGTTCCTCTTCTTGTCGAACGAGATGATCTTGAAGCTGAACTGTTTGCCTTTGAGCGACTCGAGGTTCTTGATCGGGCGAATGTCGACGAGCGAGCCGGGAAGGAACGCCTTCACGCCGACGTCGACCGAGAGGCCGCCCTTGACGCGGTCGAGGATCCGTCCTTCGACGGGGCGCTCCTCGCGCCACGCTTTCTCGAGCTCGTCCCACACCCGGACCCGCTCGGCCTTCTCGCGCGAGAGCAGGACCTGTCCGGTCGGTGTGTCGAGCCGGTCGACGAAGACGTCGATCTCGTCCCCCGGCTGGATCTTGATCTCCCCTCCGTAGCCGGTGAGCTCCGCGATCGGGATCACGCCTTCCGATTTGAAGCCGATGTCGACGATCGCCTCCGACGGAGTGACCTTGAGCACGCGGCCCTTGACGATGTCGCCCTCGGCGAACTCCGCCATCCGCTCGTCGTACATCCGGAGCAGCTCGTCCATCCCGACCGACTCGAGCTCGTTCTCGCCCGGAGTTGCCTTCGGCCGCGAAGTCTTACGCTCATCGCTCGGGGACATACGGCGACGGTCCTCCCTGGCTCATCATGCGACGTCAGTCCGGCCACGCAAGCAGCTTCTCCGGGGGCTCGTCGCCGGAAAGGTCCCGCTGGCGAGCCGCCCCGCGGATGCGGCGGCGGACCGCCGCGCTCCGGCGGGGTCCATGATAGCTAACTTATTGATACGTGCCGAAATACAGTTTAATGACGCGGTCGCAATTTCGTCAAGGATGGCGACGCGCTGCGGCGCTTCCTTTCGACGCCGGAGGCGTCGAAGACGCGTAGCCGGGGGCCGGCGCAGCCGACCCCCGGAGGAGAAATCGACAAAACCGTTTGCACCCCGGAGGGGTGCCGGACGCGCCG
>JBOGJQ010000319.1:0-2795 GCA_050745405.1 Thermoanaerobaculia bacterium
CGTGGCCTCGATCGCGATCCACGGCCGGACGCGCCAGGAGGCGTACACCGGCGCGAGCGACTGGAGCTACATCGCGAGCGTCAAGAAGGAGCTGCGGATTCCCGTCTTCGGCAACGGCGACGTGAAGACCCCCGAGGACGCGATGCGGATGTTCCGCGAGACCGGATGCGACGGAGTCATGATCGGGCGTGCGGCACTGCACAATCCGTTCATCTTCCGCGACATCAATGCGTACGTCTGCGGCGCCCCCGTCGCCGACGAGACGAATCGCCGCATCGAGGCGATGGAGCGGTACCTCCGGAAGATCGATGCGGCGTCGCAGCCGGACAAGTGGAAGCTCCACAAGGCGCGCACGGTCCTCGGCTGGTTCTCCAAGGGAATCCCGAATGGCAAGCACCTCCGGCAGGGGCTCGCCGACATCACGTCCATCGACGAGGTCCTCGGCCTTCTCGATCGGACCCGGGCTCTCGCGGCCTGATGTTCCCAGCCCATATTGCCGCCGTGCTCGACCAGTACGGCATCCCCGCGGCGACGAAAACGGCTCTGTACGACGCCTACTGTTCGTTCGGCCCCGCCATCCTCGAAGTGTTCGCCGACTGGGTCGCGGCATCGGGCGCCGATCCGCGGGAAAGCGAGCCGGAGGACGTCGCCATTCTGCGGATCGAGCTCGTCGACCGGTACGTTCGCCTGAACCACCCGCGCTGGATCGAGGGAATGCCGACACCGACGCTCTATCACCCGCGCGTCGCGGCGGGACGCGCGTCAGGCCTCGCCGCGCCGTTCGGCCGGTTCGACGAAGAGGCCGAGGGAACGGCGGCCGCGGCGGCGCGCGTGACGCGGGCGATCGTCGGTCCCGACCAGCCGCTGCCTCGCGGCGTCCTCGTCGTCTCGCGCGACGGGCATTTCGGCGGGAGGTCGGCGACGATCTCGTTCGACGTCGTCGCCGAATCGCTCGACGACGCGCGCGCTCTCGCGCACGCCGAGGGGCGGCAGCACACCCTTCCCGGATCGGCGGGCGAGACGAGCGGCACGATCGAGGGCGAGCTCGCGCTCCTCTGGGAGATCCAGCCGAACGTCCTGAAGCCGCATGCCGGGCGGAACCGAGAGGCGGTCCCGGTCTATCGCCGCCATCGCAACTGGCACGTCGCGACGCTCGCCGCGGCGATTCTCTGGTTGCGCGAGCGCGCCTTCACGGTCTGGATTCTCCGCGGCGGCTCGATCGCGACGACGCATGAAGTGAATCCGGCCCAGCCGGTTTCGCCCGAGATCGCGGAGCATCACGACCGCACCGTCCGTCGCGTCGTCGAAGCCCTCGGTCTCGGTCTCGCCGATCCTTCGAACGAGGATACGCAGCGGCTCCTCGCTACTGAGTCCATGAACGCCGCCCTCCGGAAGGCGATCGAGAGCGAGGGCGCGGCCGCGCACCTCTGGAAGATCGTGGAAGTCCCTGCCTGAGCTTTCTGTTCCCTCCTGCCGCATGACCGCGACCGCACAGAAGACCCGCGTCGGGATGATTTCTCTCGGCTGTCCGAAGAATCTCGTCGACGCCGAGATCATGCTCGGCCAGCTCCGCGACGAGACCGAGGTGGAGCTGACGCACGACCTCGGCGACGCCGACGTCGTCATCGTCAACACGTGCGGGTTCATCGACGCCGCGAAGAAGGAGTCGATCGACACGATCCTCGAGATCGCGGAGCGGAAAGGGAGTGGCGTGCGCCGCCTCGTCGTCTCCGGATGCATGGTCCAGAAGTACCGGACCGAGCTTCAGGAGGCGATCCCCGAGATCGACGCGTTCGTCGGGCTCGATCACCTCGAGCGAATCACGCCGGCGGTGACGGGGATCGCGGTCGACGACGCAGCGCCGGTGAAACGGAAGATGTCGGTCCGTCTCTACGAGGACCTGCCGCGCGTCCTGACGCACGGCGCGTCGCACGCGTACCTCAAGGTCTCCGAGGGGTGCTCGAATCCGTGCACGTTCTGCGCGATCCCGCAGATGCGCGGGAAGTTCCGGAGCCGCACCATCGACTCGCTCGTGCGCGAGGCGCGGGAGCTCGACGCGGCCGGCGTGAAGGAGCTCTGCCTCATCGCTCAGGACACCACGCGCTACGGTCACGACATCGGTGTCGACCACGGCCTGACGCGCCTCGTCGAGCGTCTTCTCGGCGAGACCTCGTTCGAGTGGATCCGCTTCCTCTACGCCTATCCGGGGAGCCTCGACTGGTCTCTTTTCGAGCTGATGGGGCGCGAGAAGCGGTTCGCCTCCTACTGCGACATTCCGCTCCAGCACGTGAGCGCGGACGTTCTCGGACGCATGCGCCGTCCCGGCTCGCCGGCGGAATACCGCGACATGATCGCGAAGATGCGCGACCTCGTTCCCGACATCGCGGTGCGGACGACGTTCATCGCCGGTCATCCCGGCGAGACGGCGAAAGACTTCGGCGAGCTCCACGAGTTCGTCGCGTGGGCGCGCTTCGACCACCTCGGCGTGTTTCCGTACTCTCCCGAGGAGGGAACGCCCGCGGGCCGGATGGCGGATACGCCGACGCGGCGGACCGCCGAGCGCCGCATGGCGAAGCTCATGGAGCTGCAGCAGGGAATCGCGAGCGAGCGGAACGAGGCGCGGATCGGGCGGACGTTCGACGCGATCGTGACCGGCGTCTGCGCCGAGACCGAGCACCTGCTCGAAGGACGCCTCGTTTCGCAGGCCCCGGAAATCGACGGGCGCCTGCTGATCAACGACGGCATCGATCTCCTGCCGAAGGAGCTCCCCGCCTTCGCGCGGGTCGAGATCACCG
>JBOGJQ010000320.1:0-4096 GCA_050745405.1 Thermoanaerobaculia bacterium
CGCGGAACGCAGCCGGTCGGCGAGACGCTGGACATCGCACGACAGGTGGCCGAAGCGCTGGAGGCCGCGCATGCGCAGGGCATCGTCCATCGCGATCTCAAGCCGGCGAACATCTTCATCACGACGCGCGGGCAGGCGAAGATCCTCGACTTCGGCCTCGCCAAGATCGATCTCGCGCGGACCGGGAGCGACACCGAGAGCCGCACCGCGGTGCGCGACGAGCTCACCGCCGCCGGGACGACCATGGGCACCGTCTCGTATATGTCGCCGGAGCAGGCGCGCGGTCAGCTCACCGATTCGCGCACGGACATCTTCTCCCTCGGAACGGTCCTCTATCAGATGGCGGCGGGGGTCCTTCCCTTCCAGGGCGACACCTCGGCCGTGACGTTCGACGCGATCCTGAACCGCGATCCGGCACCGCTGACGCAACTGAATCCGTCCCTCCCGGCGGAGCTCGAGCGGATCGTCCGTCAGGCGCTCGAAAAAGACCGGAGCTACCGCTACCAGAGCGCGACGGAACTGAAAACGGCGCTTCTCCGCCTGCGCCGCGATATCGATTCCGGCTCCCGCCACGCCGCGGACGGGAGCGGCCCGGTCGCGCACGCCGGCGTCGCGCGCTCGCTCGCCGTCCTCTACTTCGAGAACCTCAGCGGCGTGAAGGAAGACGAGTACTTCCGCGACGGGATCACGGAAGACATCATCACCGAGCTCTCGAAGATCAGGGGACTGAAGGTCTTCTCGCGCGCCACGGTGCTCGCGTACCGCGACAAAGCGATCACGCCGCAGCAGATCGGCCAGCAGCTCAACGCCGCATTCGCTCTCACGGGCAGCCTGCGGCGCGCGGGATCACGCCTCCGGATCAACACGCAGCTCGTCGACACGAAGACCGATTTCCCCCTCTGGTCCGAACGGTACGACCGCGAGATGAAGGACGTCTTCGAGCTTCAGGACGAGATCGCGCGGAAAATCGCCGAAGCGCTCCGGATCACCCTGTCGCCGCAGGAAGAGCAGGCGCTCGCCACGCGGCCGACCGAGGACATGCAGGCATACGACCTCTACCTTCGCGGCAGGAACTACGCGCGCCGGATGTCGCGGCAGGACCTCGAGTTCGCGCTGCAGATGTTCGAAAACGCGGTTTCCGCGGACGCCGACTTCGCCGTCGCTCACGCCGGCATCGCCTCGGTTTGCGCGCAGTACTACTATCACTACGAGCGATCGAAGTCGTGGATCGACCGCGCGCGGCTCGCCGCGGAGCGCGCGACCGCGAGGGGTCAGGACTCCCCCGAAGTGATGATTGCGCAGGCGTGGGTCGCGTACGGCGAGTCGAGATTCGACGAGGCCATGGCACACACCCGCCGCGCCCTCCACCGGAACCCCGACATCGAGAGCGGGTATTACCTGCTCGGCCGCATTCTGTTTTCGGCAGGGCGCCATCAGGAGCTCGCCGAGATCGCCGAGGAGGCGATGTCACACGCGGGTGAGAACTACAACACCTACGTCCCGATCCTGAACGCGCTTGGCGCGCTCGGGAAGACGGAATCAGTTCTCAAGGTGCAGCAGCGCCGCGTGGAAGCCTTCGAGGCGCATCTCCGGAAGGTTCCGGAGGACGCGCGCGCGCGGGTTCTCCTCGGCGCCGATTACGCGCAGCTCGGGCGGGCCGAGGATGCGATGCGCGAAGGAAATCTCGCGATGACTCTCCGGCCCGACGACGCGATCATCATGTACAACGTCGCCTGCCTCTTCAGCAATCTGAAGAAGAAACCGGAGGCGATCCGCGCTCTCCGCAAGGCGTGGGACGGAGGCTTCACGGATCCCCAATGGGCGCGGCAGGACCCCGATCTGCTGTTCCTTCACGACGACCCCGAGTTCGACCGGATGTACCCCGCCCAGGCCTGATCGGGCGTGCGTGGCCGCGGCGTCACGCCGCGAGCCCTCCCGAGCCGACGTTACGCCGTGGCGGGTGCGCGCCGGGACGGCGCGCCCACAAGCTGGCCTCGGTTTCGTATGCTGTCGTCGCCATGCCTCTGCGGATCGAAGACTACGCGCTCATCGGCGACCTCCAGACCGCGGCGCTGGTCGGGCGCGACGGCTCGGTCGACTGGCTCTGCGTCCCCCGCTTCGACTCCGGCGCCTGCTTCGCCGCGATCCTCGGGACGCCCGAGAACGGCCGGTGGCTTCTCGCTCCCGCGACACCGATCACCGGCGTGCGGCGCCGTTACCGCGGCGAGACTCTGATCCTCGAGACGGAGTTCGAAACCGCAGAAGGGCGCGTGCGCGTGATCGACTTCATGCCGCCCCGGACGGATTTTCCCGACCTCGTTCGCATCGTCGAGGGGATCGAGGGCGAGGTCCCGATGCGGATGGAGCTCTCGATCCGCTTCGACTACGGTTCGGTCGTGCCGTGGGTGCGCCACGCCGGCGACGGCATCCGCGCCACCGCCGGTCCCGATTCGCTCTACCTCCGGACGCCGGCGGCGCTCCGCGGCGAGGACCTCCACACGGTCTCGGACTTCACCGTGCGCCCGGGAGAGCGGGTTCCGTTCGACATGATCTGGGCGCGGACGTGGGACCCGCCGCCCGAATCGCGCGAGCCGGAAGAGTGCCTCCGCGGGACCGAAGAGTTCTGGACCGACTGGGCCGACGGCTGCCGCTACGAGGGACCGCATCGCGAGGCGGTCGTCCGTTCCCTCGTCACGTTGAAGGCGTTGACCTACGCGCCGACCGGCGGCATCGTCGCCGCACCGACCACGTCGCTTCCCGAGCACTTCGGCGGCGTGCGGAACTGGGATTATCGGTACTGCTGGGTGCGCGACGCGACGTTCACGCTCTATTCGCTCATGGTCGGCGGCTACACGGACGAGGCGAAGGCGTGGCGTGCGTGGCTCGTCAACGCCGCGGCCGGCGTCCCCTCGCAGCTCCAGATCATGTACGGGATCGGCGGCGAGCGGCGGCTCACCGAACTGGAGCTCGAGTGGCTGCCCGGATACGAAGGGTCCGCGCCCGTACGCATCGGCAACGCCGCGCACCGCCAATATCAGCTCGACGTGTACGGCGAGATCATGGACGCGCTTCACCTCGCGCGCCGCGCCGGCCTCGCTCCCGACGAGAACGCCTGGCGCGTCCAGGTCGCGCTGATGCGCTTTCTCTCCGGCGACTGGAACGAGCCGGACGAGGGCATCTGGGAGGTACGCGGGCCGCGGCGCCACTTCACGCACTCGAAGGTCATGGCGTGGGTCGCGTTCGATCGCGCCGTGAAGGCGGTCGAGGAGCTCGGGCTCGAAGGACCCGTCGAGGAGTGGCGGCGGATCCGCGCCGAGGTTCACGACCAGATCTGGGAGCGCGGTTTCGACAAGAAGCTCAATGCGTTCGTTCAGTCCTACGGCTCGAAAGATGCCGACGCGAGCCTTCTCATGCTGCCGCTCGTCGGATTCGTGCCGGCGGACGATCCCCGGATGGTCGGCACCGTGGAGTTCATCAAGCAAAGGCTCCTCGACGGCGGCTTTGTTCGCCGCTACCTTCCCGATCCGAACGTCGAGGGACTTCCCGGCGGAGAGGGCGCATTTCTCCTCTGCACCTACTGGCTCGCGGACAATCTCGCGCTGCAGGGGCGGTGGGGCGAGGCGGAAGAGATTTTCGAGCGGCTCCTCGCGCTGCGGAACGACGTGGGCCTCCTCGCGGAGCAATACGACCCGGCCTTACGTCGAATGACCGGAAACTTTCCGCAGGCGTTCTCGCACATCGGCCTGATCAACACGGCGCGGAACCTCGCGCGCCGCGGCGGCCCGGCGGAAGACCGGCAGAAGCAGGAGACGACGGTGCCGCCCGAGGTCGAAGGGTGAGGTTTGGAGTGCGGCAGCGCCGTCATCCCGAGCGTTCAGCGAGGGATCAGGGACGGGTGGAACGCGCGTGACGCGGTGTCCTCGTATGCGCGAGAGCGAAAATTCGCTCTGCCGCCGACCTGAATCCCTCGATCAGGGATTCCCCGGCCGACCCTGATCCCTCGCTACGCTCGGGATGACGAACCGCCTCTCGCGCGCCGCGATGACCGTGATCAGCACCGCGATTCCTAGAGCCCCGATGAGCGGCAGGCCCATCC
>JBOGJQ010000321.1:0-2020 GCA_050745405.1 Thermoanaerobaculia bacterium
GAGGCACGAGCGTTCGTCCGGGGGCAGCCCGCCCTTCGGGCGCGCGCTGTTTCAGGCGGCTTCGCGCTTCGTCGCCAGGCGCCAGAAATAGAACGCGAGGAGGGCGAATGCCGCGAGCGCCACGCCCTGCGCCGCCGCGCCGGCCCAGGCGAAGCCGATGCCTTCGGGCGCGCGGCCGAGGTAGAAGGCGACGCCAGCGATCGCGACGCCGACCAGCCCCTCGCCGCCGACCAGGCCCGAGCCGAACAGAATCCCGCGCTCGACCCGCGCTCCCGCTTCGTCCGCGTTCGGCGCGCGCCGCTCGGCGAGCCAGCGCAGAAGGCCGCCCAGAAAAATCGGAACCATCGTCGCGACGGGAAGGTAGACGCCGACGGCGAAAGCGAGAGTCGGCAGGCGCAGGAGCGCCGCGACGATCGCGAGGCCGACGCCGATCGCGACGAGTGCCCACGGCAGGGCGTTCTGCAGAACGCCGTCGATCACGAGCCGCATGAGCGTCGCCTGCGGCGCGGGAAGCTCGGTCGTCCCGAAGCCGTACGCGCGGTCGAGCAGGAGGACGGCCATGCAGACGAACGCGGCCGAGGTGAGCACGCCGATGATCTCGGCGATCTGCTGGTATCTCGGCGTCGCGCCGAGAAGGAATCCGGTCTTGAGGTCCTGCGACGTGTCGCCGGCGATCGACGCGGCGATGGCGACGACCGTGCCGACCGTCAGAGCGCCGACCTTACCCGCATCGTCGGTCCAGCCGAGGGCGAGGAAGACGGCCGAGGTGCCGAGGAGGGAGGCGATCGTCATGCCGCTCGTCGGGTTCGAGGTCACGCCGACCAGGCCGACGATCCGCGAGGAGACCGTCACGAAGAAAAACGCGAAGATCGTGACGAGAATCGCGGCCACGGCGCGGTGGACGAGCGTATCGAGAGAACTGAACGCCTGGGGGAAGATCGCGAGGAGGGTGATGACGAGGACCGCGCCGATCAGGATCGTCTTGAACGGAAGATCGTTCGAGGTCCGCGGCACGTCCTCCGCCTCTCCCGCGCGTTTGCGGAGCTGCCGCGCGCCCATCTTGAAGCTCTCGATCATCGTCGGGATGCTCTTGATGAGCGTGATGATTCCCGCGGTCGCCACCGCGCCCGCGCCGATGTACCGGACGTAGCGCGACCAGATCTGGCCGGGCGACATCTCCGCGATCGTCAGCACCGTCTCCGGATAGAACGGCGTCGTCCGTCCCATCCCCCACGTCGCGATGATCGGAATGATGACGAGCGACGACAGCAGCCCGCCGCTGACCATCACCGCGGCGACGCGCGGGCCGAGGATGTAGCCGACGCCGAAGAGCGCCGCGGAGATCTCGGTGCCGATCTGTCCCTTTCGCAGAAACGGGACGTGGAACTCGACGTCGTCCGGAAAGACGCGGAACCCGCCCGCGAGCGCCTTGAAGAGCGCGCCGACGCCGAGCCCGAGAAAGACGTTCTTCGCGCGTCCTCCTCCCTCCTCGCTCGCCACGAGCACCTCGGCGCACGCCGTTCCTTCGGGATAGGGGAGATTGGCGTGCTCCTTCTCGATGAGGTACCGCCGCAGCGGGATCATGAAGAGGACGCCGAGCATGCCGCCCGCGATCGCGAGGAGCGTCATCTGGAGGAGCGTGGGATCGAGCTGCCAGAGGAAGAGCGCCGGGATCGTGAAGATGACGCCGCTCGCGACCGAGCTCGATGCCGAGCCGGTCGTCTGTGAGATGTTCGCTTCGAGGATGCTGCCGCGCCGCCCGGCCGCCGCGAGGAGCTTGAACGCGGCGACGGTCATCACGGCGATCGGGATGGACGTCGAGATCGTGAGTCCGGCGCGGAGTCCGAGGTAGGCGTTCGCGGCGCCGAAGACGATGCCGAAGAGGATCCCGGGGACGATGCCCTTCGCCGTGAACTCGGCGAGCGACTCCGTGGGCGGAACGTACGGGCGGAACTCCTTTGCCATGAGCGCGATACCTTAGCACAGCCGTCATCCCGAGCGTAGCGAGGGATCAGGGACG
>JBOGJQ010000322.1:0-2623 GCA_050745405.1 Thermoanaerobaculia bacterium
CGTCCCTGATCCCTCGCTACGCTCGGGATGACGGCCATGAGCACCGCCGCGGTCGCGAGGAACGCAACGTGACTGGCGAGGCGCTCCCATGACCAGCGGATGTGCCACGCCAGGTCGTGCGGCGAGACGCCGTACGCCGCGAAATAGGCGAGGATCTGGAAGACGACGAACGCGACGAGGATCCGCTCGCTCCGCCAGAGCCGGCGTGCCGTAACCGCCGCGCCGAGCACGATTCCGCCCCAGAACGTCAGGCGCTCCGGCGTGTACACGAGGAGGAGCTCGATGATGGGCAGCGGATCGGCCAGCCTCCCGAACAGGCGCTCCAGCTCGTTCCCCGCCGCGAGGTCGACGTTGAGACGCGCGATCTCCTGCGGAACGATCCACACCAGTGCCAGGACCGCTGCCGGCCAGAGCCTCACCACGTACCGCCGCGCCTCGGGCGTGACGGCAAGCGCCAGAAGGGCCGCGACGATCATCGCGACGCCTTCGTTCTTCGTGAGCGCCGCGAATCCGAGGAGGACCGCGCCCGTGCCGATCGCGGGGAGCGACCCCGACCGCACGCCGCGCCAGAGGTACAGCAGCGCCGCGGAGCCGAACGCCAGGAGCGGTCCATCCGCGAGCTCCGGCCACGGCGTCAATGCGAGCGGCGCGAGAACGAGCACCGCGGCGCCCACCAGCCACGTTTCTCCGAACCGCCGCCGCATCGTCGCCTCGGTGATCAGCAGCAGTGCCACGCCGAATCCGGAGTAGAGCGATCCGAGCAGGCCGTCCTCCCACCCGCCACCGAGAATCCCGGCAGCCGCGAAAAGGAGCGGGACGAGGGGCGGGTAGTCGGGGTGATTGTGATACGTCGTTTCGTTCTGCAGGAAGTCCCAGTCGACTGCGCGCGCCTCGTAGAAAGCGCGTCCCTTCAGTCCCCAGATCTCGAGGAAATCGGCTTCGAAATTCGGCCCGGTGAGGGCGAAGAGGCCGTGCCCCGCCACGATTACGGCCGTGATCGCGAGAAACGCGATCGACCCCGGCGACGGCGGAGGGAGGTCCGGCTCGAGAGTCCGTTGCTTTCGGATCGACACCGCGAGCGCGCCGAGGCCCACCACGGCGAACGCACCGAGAAGACTCGGACGCGACCACGAGATCCCCGCGAGAGAGAGGATGAACAAAGCGAGCCCGATCGTTCCGAAGCCCAGGAGGATCGCGAGCCCGGCGCGCCCGGAACGGCTCGACTCCGCTCCGGTGAGCCGGGCGAGCGGCCATCCGAGGACGAGCGCGAGGAGAACGACGAGAGCCGATCCGCTCATCTCACCCGCCTCGCCACCGCGCCTCCCTCACCCGCCCACGTCACCTCCCACCCCGGCGGAACCGGCACCTGCCACGCGACGATCACGTTCGCGCGATCGAGGTTCTCCGTGAGATCGACATCGCGCGGCCCGACGACGGGATGAACCGTCCGCCCGGCGAGAATGTATTTCGCGCCGCGGAGCGCGTAGCGATACCCCCCTTCCCATCGCGAATACGGCACGAGGAAGGCGATCGCGTCACCGGGCTGCGTTCGCCTCCGCGCTTCGACGAGGAACGAACGGAGGCCCGGCGATTTCCGGTACGGAAGCTCCGTCAGCCACGCGTGAGCCGCCTGGCGGTCGGCGAAAAAGACGCGGACGTAGAACGGCTGAAAGGTGCCTGCGAAAAGGAGAGCGAAGGCGGCCGCCGCGAGCGCGGGCCTCAGCCAGTCGCGCCGCTGGTCTCGCATCGCGCTCACACCGGAACGGTCGCCGGTTCCTCGCGCACGACGAGCCGCGGCTCCGTTCGCGCCTGGACGTCCTCGACGGTCACGCCGGGCGCCAGCTCCTTCAGCTCGAGCCCTTCCTCCGTCACGTCGAGAACGCAGTAGTCCGTGATGATCCGGTTCACGCACCGCACGCCGGTGAGAGGCAGAGAGCACTCCTCGAGGATTTTCTTGTCCCCCTTCTTCGTGACGTGCTCCATCGTGACGACGAGGCGCCGCGCCGAGGCGACGAGATCCATGGCACCGCCCATGCCCTTGACCATGGCACCCGGGACCATCCAGTTCGCGATGTCGCCGCGCGCCGAAACCTGCATCGCCCCGAGAATCGAGAGGTCGATCTTTCCTCCGCGGATCATTCCGAACGAATCGGCCGAGTTGAAGAATGCCGCGCCCGGGAGAACGGTCACGGTCTGCTTGCCCGCGTTGATCAGATCGGCGTCGACTTCGTCATCGGCCGGAAACGGTCCGAGCCCGAGGATGCCGTTCTCCGACTGCAGGATGACTTCCATCCCCTCGGGGATGCAGTTCGCGACGTGGGTCGGCATCCCGATTCCCAGATTGACGTAGTAGCCGTCGCGCAACTCCTGCGCGGCGCGGCGGACGATCTGTTCTCTCGTCAGCGGCATGCGCGGTGTCCTCCCTGTCGCGAGTCTATAAGAAGACCCACGAATTCCACAGGTCGATGGGACCGATAGGACCGATGCGACCGATGGGACCGATGGGACCGATGCGACCGATGCGACCGATGCGACGGATGAGCGCACCGGCTGTTCTCTTTGGTCCTCTGGCCCGGAGGGCCGCGGAGAATAGCCGGGGGCGAGCGCCCGCAGGGCGCGCTGC
>JBOGJQ010000323.1:0-1112 GCA_050745405.1 Thermoanaerobaculia bacterium
GCCGAGGGCCGCGGCGACCAGCTCCGCGGAGGACGCGACGCTTTCCGGCCTCTCGCTCCACGTCGCCGCGATCCGGCGAAGCAGCGTCTCGAGTCCGACTTTCCCTCCGCGATCCACCTTCGGGAGATACGAGGCGGCGAAGAACGCGTCGCCGTCCGGCGTGAGGAACACGTTCAGCGGCCACCCCGGCTCCGTCGTCAGCACGCGCGCCGCGGCCATGTAGACGGCGTCGATGTCGGGACGCTCTTCGCGGTCGACCTTGATCGAGACGAAGTGCGCATCGAGGAGCGCCCCGATCTCCGGATCCGAGAACGACTCGCGCTCCATCACGTGGCACCAGTGACAGGTGGAGTAGCCGATGGAGAGGAAGATCGGCCTGCTCTCCTTCTTCGCTCTCGCGAACGCCTCCTCTCCCCATGGATACCAGTCGATCGGATTGTCCGCGTGCTGGAGCAGATAGGGACTCGTCTCGCCGGCGAGGCGGTACTTTTGCGGTTCGTCGCCGTGAACGGTGAGCGCGACGAGGACGAGGAGGAGCGCGGCGCGGTTCACGGTTCGACGATGCCCTGGCCCTGCACGATCCGATAGGCGCGGTCGGCCGCGAGATCCGCGAACACCTCCGACTCGCCGTTCGGCCAGATGACGGTGACGTCGGCCTCGTCGTCGGCCCCGAGGCCGAAGTGCTGCTGCTTCGGGTGGACCGAAAGGTAGCCGATCGTGCTGAACACGTATCGCCAGAGGTTCTCGTGTCTCTTCGTATCGACGAGGATCCTGGCGCCGATCGCGTCGCGCGAGACGTTCTTCTCCGGGTCGCCGACGAGCCGGATCGCGATCCAGTGGTTCCCCCGCGTCTCCGCATTGTTGCGGTAGAAGGTCGCCGGACCGTTGAACGCATTCACGATCATGTCGAGATCGCCGTCACGGTCGGAGTCGAGATAGGCGACGCTCCGCGAGTTCCCGAGCAGCGCCGCGCCGCTCTCCCTCGAATGCTCGGTGAGGCGCCCCCCTTCGTTGAGAAAGAAGACGTTCTGCTCCGCGAGAGCGACGGGCATGATGATGTCTCGCTGAACGCCCTCGGAATCCGTGAAGTACGGATTCACGCTCGTGTAGAC
>JBOGJQ010000324.1:0-5148 GCA_050745405.1 Thermoanaerobaculia bacterium
GCGCGCACCCCGTAAGACATACGTTCCGGCCGCGGGGCTCGCGGCGGGACGCCGCGGCCACATCAGGACACCCGACTCCGCACTCGATTCACGATCGCGTCGACCACCTCGTCGATCGTCATGTCCGAGGTGTCGAGGACGGTGTACGACGCGTCGTACGTCAGTGGGGAATCGGCGCGGGTCGAGTCCTGCCGGTCGCGCTGCTCGATCTCGCCGAGAATCGTCTGGAGAGGCTGATCGATGCCGCGGTCCCGCAGGTCGCGCCGGCGCCGCTCGGCGCGAACAGCGGGCGTCGCCGTCAGAAAAAATTTGTGCGGCGTCTCGGGAAACACCTTCGTCCCGATGTCGCGCCCCTCCAGAACCCCGCCGGCGCGCCGTCCCATCGCCTGCTGCATCCCCACGAGGACCCGCCGGACGCCGGGGACCGCCGAAACGCGGCTGGCCGCCATGCTCATCTCGGGCGTCCGGATCGCGTCCGTCACGTCCTCGCCATCGAGAAGGACGCGCTGCGCGGCGCCGCTTCCCTCGAGCTCGATGCGCGTGGCCTCGGCGAGCGCCTCGAGCCGCGCCTCGTCGTCGAGCGCCACGCCCGCGCGCTGCGCGCGGAGCGCCATCGCGCGATACATGGCTCCGGTGTCGATGTGCGGGATTCCGAGGACTTCGGCGACGCGGCGGCTGGTGGTCGACTTGCCGACGCCCGCGGGACCGTCGATCGCGACGACGGTCGCGCTCATCCGCGGCGGCCGCCCCGGCTGGCGCGCGACGCCGCCTTTGCTTTCGCAGGCGCCTTCGATGCGGAACGGCGGGTCGCGCTCTTCTTCTTCGCCGGCGCCTTCGCCTTCTTCGTCGTCTTCGTCTTCGCCTTCTTCGCCGCCGCTCTGGCCGGACGCCGCCGCGGAGTCGCCGGCTCCGGTCGCGCGAGCTGGCGCACCTCGCGCGGCGTCAGGTCGCGCCACTGCCCCGGGGCGAGCGTCGGATCGCTCAGTGAGCCGATCGCGATGCGCTTGAGCTTCGCCACCGGATGGCCGATCGCGCTGAACATCCGCCGGATCTGCTGCGTCCGCCCCTCCTGGAGGTGCACCTCGAACCAGCTGTTTCCTTCTTCATGGCGCTTGCCGGTCGTCCGCAGACGCCGGATCTCGGCGGGACGCGTTCTTTTCCCGTCGAGGACGATGCCGCGCTCGAGCTTCTCGATCAGCCGGTCCTCGGGGACGCCGCGAACCTTCACCTGATACGTCTTGACCGTGCCGTGGCTCGGATGGGAAAGCCGGAACGCGAGCTCTCCGTCGTTCGTCAGGAGGAGAAGCCCCTCGGAGTGATAGTCGAGACGCCCGACGGGGAAGACGCGCTCGCGCACGCCGCGGAGCAGATGGACGATGGTCGTCCGCCCCTCGGGATCGTCGAGGGTCGTCATCACGTCCTTCGGCTTATAGAGAAGGATGTAGCGAGGCTCTTCGGAGCGGGTGAGCAGCTTCCCGTCGACCTTGATGTGATCCTGTCCCGGGTCGGCCTTCGTGCCGAGCTCGGTGATGACGCGGCCGTTCACGCGGACGCGGCCGCCGAGAATCATCTCCTCCGCTTCGCGGCGCGAAGCGAGCCCCGCGCGGGCGATGATCTTCTGAAGACGTTCGGCTGGCATCGGCTCGCGGTCGGGATTTTACAACGGCGTCATCGCCGCTCGTCGTCCTGCTCGGCCGGAGCCGCCGGCGGGACGACCTCGTCGCGCAGCACGTCGCCTTGCGGCGGCGGCTCCTCGCCCTCCGGTTCCGCCTCGCCTTCGTCCTCTCTCTCCGGCTCGGCGATCGATCCCTCGGAGAACCACGGGTCCTCCGGCGCGGCCGCGGGAATCTCGGGCTCGGCGGTCTCTTCTTCGTTTTCCGGCGGAGGGGGCACGAGAAGCTCCTCCGCAAGATTCTCGCCCAGAATCTCCGTGAACTCCTCGAGGCGCGGGAGGTCCTGGATCGATTCGAGGCCGAAGTGCACGAGGAAGTCCTTGGTGGTGCGGTAGAGGAACGGACTGCCGACGACGTTCTTCCGTCCGGCGATCTTGATCATCTTCCGGTCGAGCAGTGTCCGGATGACGCCGGTCGAGTTCACGCCGCGGAGGTCGTTGATCTCGGGGACGGTCATCGGCTGGCGGTAGGCGATGATCGCGAGCGTCTCGAGCGCCGCCATCGAGAGGCGTCCCTCGTTCTTGCGCGCGAAAAACTTGCGGAGGTGCGGGTCGAGCTCGGCGCACGTGGCGAAGCGGTAGCCGCCGGCGGCCTTTTCGAGGACGAACCCTCCCTCGCGCTCGGCGAACGCCCTCCGGATTTCTTCGAGCTGCGCCTCGACGGCTTCGTTTCCTTCGTCGGCGAACGCTTCGAACAGGTCTTCGCTCTTCACCGGCTCGCCGGAGGCGAAGAGGATCGCCTCGAGGGCGGCGCGGAGCTCGTGCGGGGCCATCGTCATGGTGGGTGAACGTCCTTCGGGTCTCAGTGGTCGTAGAGGCCGAACTGCGCCGTGTCGATCTCGCGATCGGTGCGGTGGATGAGGATCTCGCCGAAGATCTCGCCCTGACGGAGGGAAATGCCGCCGAGCCGGACGAGCTCGAGGGTGGCGAGGAAGATCACGACGAGCTCGTTGCGATCGCGTCCCTCGAGGTACCAGAGGAGCCGGATCGGCGAGGCCTCGAGGAGCTTGTCGTACAGCTCGCGCATCTTGTCCGAGACCTTGTGCGCGGGCCGCTTCAGCTCGATCGCATCGGGGTGCTCGTAGCGGTACCGCTTGATCGCCGTGCGGAACGCGTCGATGAGCGTGAAGAGCGACACGTCGCTCATGTCGATCTCGCTCGCATCGGCGCCGGGCGGCGGCGCGGGCGGCCGGGACCAGACGCCCATCCGCACGACGTCGAGCTCGGCGAACGTCTCGGCGACGCCCTTGAAGCGCTGGTATTCGAGGAGGCGGTCGACCAGCTCGGCGCGCGGATCCTCCTGCTGCTCGCTCTCCTCGTCGCGCGGCAGGAGCATCTTCGACTTGATGTGGATCAGGAGCGCGGCCATGTAGATGTAGTCGGCCGCGACGTCGAGGTCGAGCTCCTCCATCGCCTCGAGATAGGCGTTGTACTGCTCGGTGATCAGCACGATCGGGATGTCGTAGACGTCGACCTTGTGCTTCCGGATCAGGTGCAGGAGGAGGTCGAGCGGTCCCTCGAACGAAGGAAGCGAGACGCGGTAGCTCTCTTCGAGCTCGTCCGCATCGAGAGGGCCTTCGCCGGGGGCGATCTCGACGGGCTCGAGATCCTGGGGGGTCGGTTCGGTCATGACGAAAACTGGTCGTAGTCGAGCTTCATCGCGCGCCGCGCGAGCTCCATCGTCTCTTCGGTTTTCTCGCGCGCCTTGCGGTTTCCCTCGCGGAGAACGTCCCACACCTGCGAGGGATCGCGGTCGATTGTCTCACGCCTCTCCCGGATCGGGCGGAGCCACTCGACCATGATGTCGGCGAGCAGGCGCTTGTCGTCGACGCAGCCGATCTGGGCCGTGCGGCACTCCCGGTCCACCCGCGCGATCGTCTCCGCGTCCGAAAACAGCTTGTGGAACTGGAACAGGTTGCAGATGTCGGGATTCCCGGGATCTTTCCGGCGGATGCGGTTCGGATCGGTGAACATCGTCATGACGAGCGCGCGGATCTCATCCGCGCTCGCCGTCAGCGGGATCGTGTTCCCGTACGACTTCGACATCTTCCGGCCGTCGAGCCCGGGCACCTTCGGCGTTTCGGTGAAGAGGGCCTGCGGCTCGGGGAACACCTCGCCGTAGAGGTGATTGAACCGACGCGCGATCTCGCGCGTGAGCTCGAGGTGCGCCGCCTGGTCCTCGCCGACCGGGACGTAGTTCGCGCGATAGACGATCACGTCCGCCGCCTGGAGGACCGGATAGCCGAGAAAGCCGTACGTGTTCAGATCGCGGTCGGCGAGCTGTTGCTGCTGCTCCTTGTACGTCGGGACGCGCTCGAGCCACGGAAGGGGCGTGATCATCGAGAGGAGCAGGTGGAGCTCCGCGTGCTGCGGCACCTGCGACTGGACGAAGATCGTCGCCTTGTCGGGATCCATCCCCGCGGCGAGCCAGTCGGCGACGGCGTTGAACGTCGCGTCCTTGACGCGCGCGGGGTCGGCGTAATCGGACGTGAGCGCGTGCCAGTCGGCGATGAAGTAGAAGCAGCGATACGAGTCCTGCAGGCGGATCCAGTTCCGGATCGCGCCGAAGTAATTGCCCAGGTGCACACGGCCCGTGGGCCGCAGGCCGCTGAGAACGATCGCCTTCTCTTGGGTCACCGGGATTGCCTTCCGATTGTCGCAGGGTGCGACGAGGAGCCCGGAGTTTAACAGTTTGGAGTGCGGTAGCGCAGCCGCCGCACTCCAAATCAATCCCGCGCGGCCTCCATCCCCCCGACCAGCCTTCGCGCGAGCTCGACGGGATCGCCGTACCGCCCCGTCTCCACCGCCTCGATTGCGATCTCGCGGGCGAGCTCCATGAGCGGGAAGTCGCGGAGAACGTCGCCGAAGCGGAATCGCGGCACGCCCGACTGCCGCGTGCCGAAAAAGTCGCCCGGTCCGCGAAGCGCGAGGTCCTTCTCGGCGACCGCGAACCCGTCGCGCGTCGCCTCGAACGTCCGGAGCCGCTCCTTCGCCTCCTCCGAAACCGTCTCGTCGCGGATCAGAATGCACCACGACTGCCGCGGCCCGCGTCCGACGCGCCCGCGGAGCTGGTGGAGCTGCGACAGACCGAACCGGTCGGCGTCGAGAATGATCATGATCGACGCGTTCGGCACATCGATCCCCACCTCGATCACCGTCGTCGAAACGAGAATGTCGATCTCTCCTCGTCCCCACGAGGCCATGGTCGTCTCCTTCTCGTCGGCCGACATCTTCCCGTGAACCGAGGCGACCCGGCGGCCAGGGAACGTTCGCCGGATCAGATCGAAGCCGGCGACGAGCGGTTTGAGGTCGAGCTTCTCCGACTCTTCGATGATCGGAAAGACGACGTACGCCTGCGCGCCGGCGGCGAGCTGCTCCTCGACGAACTCCCAGACGCGCGGCAGGCGCGGCGTCGGCCGCACGACCGTGCGGACCGGCTGCCGTCCGGGCGGCAGCTCGTCGATCACCGACAGCTC
>JBOGJQ010000325.1:0-2899 GCA_050745405.1 Thermoanaerobaculia bacterium
CCGTTTCACGGCGCGAGATGAGGAAGCGCACGCTGGTCCGGGGGCAGCCCGCCCTTCGGGCGGTCGCCCCCGGCTATTGTCCAGCGCCCTCCGGGCGCATTTCGGCGCAGCATGGCGGGTGGTCGTCGCATCCTCGGCTGCGACTCAGACTCGGGGCGACGAGCGACGGAGCAACCACTGTTCGCTTTCACGACACGCCGTCCCGCGAGTGAACGCCGCACATGGCGGCGGTGAGGGGAAACCGCTGATCCGGCGCGGTTAAGGATCCGTCGTCCCGGGGCACGCTCCTTCCCGCCGGGCGCATCCCACTCGAGGAGTCGGCCACGGACAATCTGCTTCGCGACCTCCGCTACGCTCTCCGCTCGCTCGTCCGGAGCCCCGGCTTCACCGCCGTCGCCCTCCTCACCCTGGCTCTCGGCACCGGCGTCAACGTCGCGATCTTCAGCGTCGTCAATGCCGTCCTCCTCGAGCCGCTGCCGTTCGCCGATCCCGACCGGCTGGTGACGGTGTGGCTCCACAATCCCCGTCAGGGATTCGAGAAGGACGTCACCTCCTATCCGAACTTTCGCGACTGGCGCGAGCAGGGGAGCTCCTTCGCCGAGATGGCCGGCGTCGCGGGCACGGACGTGAACCTGACCGCCGCCGCGGCGGGAGGAGCTGCGCCGGAGGAAGTGCGGGCCGCGCTCGTGACCGAGGACTTCTTCGCGTTCGTCGGTGTCGCGCCGGAGCTCGGGCGGGGGTTCCGGGTCGAGGAGCACGAGGCCGGCCGCCATCAGGTGGTCGTCCTTTCGCACGGGCTCTGGAGCCGCCGGTTCGGCGGCGACCCGGCGATTCTCGGACGCGAGATCCGGATCAGCGGCCAGCCTCACACGGTCATCGGCGTCATGCCGCGGGGCATCCGCTTCCCCGACGACGCTCAGCTCTGGTTGCCGTTTGCATTCACGCCCGGCCGGGAGGCGCTGCGGGAAGCGCGCAGTGCGCTCTGGCTGCCGGTCTTCGGGCGGCTCGCCCCCGGCGTCACGCTCGCCGAGGCCCAGGCGGAAATGTCCGGGGTCGCGCGGCGGCTCGCGGAAGCGTATCCGGACGACAACCAGGAGATGGGGATCCTCCTCGAGCCGCTCCGGCAGACGCTCGTCGGCGACGTCGAGACGCCGCTCCTCGTGCTCCTTGGCGCCGTCGGACTGGTTCTCCTCATCGCCTGCGCGAATGTCGCGAACCTCCTTCTCGTGCGCGGCGTGGCGCGGGCGAGGGAGCTCGCCGTCCGCTCCGCTCTCGGCGCGCGCGGCGTCCGTCTCGCCCGTCAGGTCCTCTCCGAGAGTCTCCTGCTCGGCGCAGGCGGCGGCCTTCTCGGCCTGATCGCCGCCGCGGTCGGCATTCGAGCCCTGGTCGGGCTCTCCGCGGACGAGCTTCCCCGCATGGAAGGCGTGGCGATCGACTGGCCGGTGTTCGCCTTTGCCCTCGCCGTCGCGTTCGCGGCGGGGATCGCATTCGGATTGCCTTCGGCGATTCACGCGGCTCGTGTCGCGCCCGGCCGAGCGATCCAGGAGGGCGGCCGCGGTCTCGCCGGCGGCAGGCGCATCGGGCGACTGCGCCAGGTCTTCGTCGCCGGACAGATCGCGATGGCGCTCGTGCTCCTCGCCGGCGCCGGGCTCCTCGTCCGGAGCTTCCTCGAGCTCCGCTCGGTCGATCCGGGCTTCGATCCGCGCGGCGTGTTGAGCTTCCGCGTCACGCTGCCGGGACAGAGCTACGACACGCCGGAGAAGCGAGCAGGCTTCTACCGCGAGCTCCTCGGGTCGCTCGAGGTCCTGCCGGGGGTGGAGTCCGCCGCCGCGATCTCGGACTTCATGCTCGGGCGGCTCCCGAACTCGGCGCCGATCTCGCTCGAAGGGCGGCCGCTCACGGGCGCCGACGTCGCCTTCCCCGTCGCATACGACGCCGCGACGCCGGGCTTTTTCCGAACCGCCCGCATCCCGATCGTCCGGGGTCGCGCGATCGAGAAGAGCGACCGGGCTGATGGCGCGCAGGTCGCGGTGGTCAACGAGGCGTTCGCGCGGCGCTTCTTCCCGAACGAAGACGCGCTGGGACGCCGGTTCGTCTTCGGCCAGCAGAGTGACGACAACCCGTGGATGACGATCGTCGGGATCGCGGCGGACGCGCGCCGCTCCGGGCTCGATCAGGACGTGCGGCCGTCGGTCTTCATGCCGCACGACCAGTACAGCGCGGGGCAGTTGACGCTCCTGGTCCGGACCGCCGGCGATCCGCTGACGCTGATCGAGCCGGCGCGGCGCGCGGTATCGGCGATCGACGCGGACCAGCCGATCACCGAGGTGCGCACGCTCGAGCAGGTGGTGAGGGCGACGGGTGCGCGCCGCCGCTTCGTCGCCGTGCTCCTCGGCGTCTTCTCCGGTCTCGCGCTGACGCTGGCGGCGATCGGGATCTACGGCGTGACGGCGTACGTGGTCGGCCGGCGCACGCGGGAGATCGGGATCCGCATGGCGCTCGGCGCGCGCCGGCGCGAGGTCGTCGGCGCGATCCTCGGGCAGGGGATGAGGGTGGTCGCCGCCGGCATCGCCCTCGGCCTCGTGGGCGCGGTGGCCGCGACGCGCCTCCTCGCGGGGCTGCTCTACGAGACCGCTCCCGCCGATCCCGTCACCCTGCTCGCGGCCGCGGCGCTGCTCGCTCTGGTCGCGCTGCTCGCCAACCTCCTCCCAGCGCGCCGGGCGGTCCGGGTTCAACCGATGGCGGTGCTCAGGGAGGAGTGAGGAAGGCCGGCGCCATATCTAAGGATGCGACAGCGCGTCAGGCGGCCGGAATCGCCATGCGGGATCGCCTCGGGTGCGCGCGGAAGCTGTCCTCCCGAGCCACTGAGGGCTGGTGCCGCACCTGAGGAGAAGAAGCG
>JBOGJQ010000326.1:0-3438 GCA_050745405.1 Thermoanaerobaculia bacterium
CGTCCGGACCG
Source organism: Thermoanaerobaculia bacterium (assembly GCA_050745405.1). Lineage (GTDB taxonomy): Bacteria > Acidobacteriota > Thermoanaerobaculia > Gp7-AA8 > Gp7-AA8 > JBOGJQ01. The sequence goes on from JBOGJQ010000326.1 coordinate 12, forward strand.
GGGCCGCACTCCGGACCGCGGAGCGGTCCAAGATGCGTAGCCGGGGGTCGAAGAGCGTCCGGACCGGGGCCGCAGTCCGGACCGCGGAGCGGTCCAAGATGCGTAGCCGGGGTCGAAGAGCGTCCGGACCGGGGCCGCACTCCGGACCGCGGAGCGGTCCAAGATGCGTAGCCGGGGGTCGAAGAGCGTCCGGACCGGGGCCGCACTCCGGACCGCGGAGCGGTCCAAGATGCGTAGCCGGGGGTCGAAGACCCCCGGTTTAGAGCGCCCAACGAAGTCTGCACCCCGGAGGGGTGCCGGAAGGAATGCCTTCGGCGTGCCGCGGGTCGCACCGAGTACACTTTCCCCGTGACCCACGACGAGTTCGAAATCGCGCTGCGCGAATTCGCGCGCCGCGTGAGCGGACGGCCGAACGTGACGCGGGCGACGCCTCTGTTCGACGGCCTCATCGACTCGATCCGCGTGCTCGACCTCATCGCGTTCGTCCAGACGACGCTCGGGATCCGGATTCCCGACGCGATGATCCGCCACGAGAATTTCCGGAACGTCCGCGCGATCGCTGGGGCGTTCTGGCCGCTCGCCGCGCCGGAGCGCCGTCATGCGGCGGGATGACGCGGCCCGCCTCGAGGCGGCGATCGAGAGCTTCGACGCGAAGTTCCGCGCGCTGGCTCGGAGGCACGGCGCGGAGACGCACCGTTACCCGGCAATCATCCCGCGTGACGCCCTCGAGCGGGCGGACTTCTTCGCGAGTTTTCCCGATCGCGCGGCGCCGGTCCTGGACGGCGCGGCGTTTCTCGCGCCGGCGGTCTGCTACCACGCCTGGCCGCTCCTCGCCGATTCGAGTGTCGAGCCGCCTGTCGTGATCACGGCTCGCGGCGAGTGCTTCCGCGCCGACGAGCCTCCCGAGAGGCGCGTTCCGTTCGCGATGCGCGAGATCGTGTTCGTCGATACGCCGCGGAAGGTCGCGACGCGCCGGAAACGTCTCGTCGAGGCGGCGCGCAAGATCGCGACCGAGGCGGGAATCGAAGCGACGGTCGCGCCGGCGACGGATCTCTTTTTCGGCGCCGCCGCGGGGCGCGCGATCGTGCAGAAGATCAAGGAGCTGAAGCTCGAGCTGCGCGCGCCGGACGGCCGCGGCGGGACGATCGCGATCGCGTCGTTCAATCTCCACGAAACGTTCTTCACGTCACGGTTCGGGATCCGGTCCGGCGAGGGAGGCGAGCTCGCGAGCGGCTGCGCGGCGTTCGGCCTCGAGCGGTGGGCGGCGGCGACGAAGCCATGACCGCCGGGGCGAACTACACGCGCCGCTCCGCCTCGATCCCGGAGCGCCTCCGGTCCGAAGGGCGCGGTCATCTCGTTCCGCTGTATCGACTCCTCCGCCTTTCGGATCTCGCGCGCGAGGGAATCGAGCGGTCCGGAAGCTTCCGCTTCGCGGATCACATTTACATCGGACGCCCCCGGGGGCGGTATCTGGTCGGAACGATTCTCGATGCGGTGCTGCTGGCGCTTCCCGCGGCGCGATCGTTCCGCAACCGGATGCGGCACGTCGAGCGCGAAGTGCGCGCGGTCGTCGCGGCGAAACCCGAGGCGCGCGTCGCGTCGATTCCGTCGGGCATCCCGCGCGATCTTCTCGCCGTCGCGCGGACGACGGAGGGCGGGACGTTCACCTCCATCGACCTCGATCCGGAGCCGCTCGCGATCGGCCGGGCGCTCGCCGAGGAGGCGGGCGTGGCGTCGCGGTTCCGATGGATCGAGCGCGACGTGCTCGATGGCGACGCGGTCCCGGGAGAGTTCGACGCGATCTGCAGCACGGGCCTCGTCGAGTTCCTCCCGGACGACATGGCCGTGCGCTTCCTCGCCGCCTGCCGCGCCGCCCTCGCTCCGAACGGCATTCTCATCACCTCGGCGACGCGCCGTCACCGCGCCTCGTCATGGCTGATGGAGACGTTCGCGGAGCTCGAGGCGCACTATCGCGACGAGGAGGCGATCGGCGCGATCCTCGACGCGGCGGGCTTCTCCTGGTCCGCGGCGCGCGACGCCGTCGGGTGGCAGGTCCTCCTCACCGCGCGACCGTTGTATCCTTCCGCTTCAGGGCGATGATCTACGAGCGCTACTTCCGGCGCGCCGAGCGCGTTCGCTGGCAGATCGACGATTTCGACTTCGGCGCCGTCGACGCGGAGCGCGCCGCCGCGCGGCCGGATCTGCTCGCGACGCTGCGCGAGGCGGCGCTCATCGAATCGTACGCGCCGATGTTCGCGCTCCGCGGGCTGCGCTCGTGGTGGAACAGCATCGAGGAGTCGGCGATCGCGTCGATCCAGTTCTACGAAGAATACAAGCACTATTTCGCGCTGAAGCTGTACCTCGAGCGCGCCGGAATCGAGATTCCCGAGCGGGAGATTCTCTCGGTGCGCACCGAGGAGGCGACGGCGCCGTATCGGGACAAGGTCCGGCAGCTCGCGAACTACATGGTCTCGGAGCACTTCACGGCGTACTTCTATCAGCGGCTTCTCGAGCAGGCGGACGAGCCGGTGCTGCGGCGGCTGCTCGAGTGTCTCATCGCCGACGAGCGGCGCCATTGCAGCGTCTACTTCGATCTGCTCGCGCAGCGCATCGTGAACGATCGGAGCGAGATCGATTCCGTCCTCGAGGAAGTGGTCGAGTTCCGCCATCAGGCGAGCGAAGTCGTCGGGGAGAACGTTCCGGTGGCGATGCGGAACGATTTCGAGGCGGTCGTTCACCTCTGGAATCGCGTCGAGCGGCTGACGGGTGTCGACGTGCGGACGCTGCGGCGCCAGGCTCTCCCTTCCGCATGAGCGACGTCTCGCCCGAGGAGATCTGGGTCTTGAGCTATTACCGGGCGTCGGAGCTCGCGGGGGCGCTGCTGTTCGGGCGGCTCGCGCGGCGGACGGCGGACGACGCGCTGCGGAGTTTTCTGACGCGCCATTTCGCGGAAGAGGCGCAGCACGCGTGGATCTGGACCGAGACGATCGAGAAGGTGGGCGGCGTGCCGGTGCCGATCGCGGAGACGTATCAATCGGAGTACGCGGCGCGGATCGGGCTGCCGTCGTCGATGCCGGAGGTGCTGCTGCTGACCGAGACGTTCGAGAGGCGCATCCGGGAGCACTTTCTCCTTCACGCGCGGCGGACGCGGCATCCGGTGGTGCGCGCGACGCTGGAGCGGATGCTCGCGGAGGAGGAGGGGCATCTCGAGTGGATCGAGCGGCGGCTCGCGGATGGAGACCGCGACGAGGTCGAAGCGCTGCGCTTGCGCTATCGCGAGGTGGACGAGGCGATTTACGCGACGCTGCGCGAGCGGGAGCGGACGCTGTGGGAGTTTCTCGGCTGGGGTGAGGCATGAGGGACGTGTCCTCGGAGATGCGGGATCTGGTCGCGAGCGTTCTCGACGTCCCGCCGGAGAGGGTCGATC
>JBOGJQ010000327.1:0-6831 GCA_050745405.1 Thermoanaerobaculia bacterium
CCCTCCTCGCCTTGCGCCGTGAAACGGCGCGGGACTCCGGCGCCGCTGGCGGGCGCAGATTCCGATAATCCGACTATTCCGGGGGCGCCGCGCTTCGCGCGCGCCCCCGGCTATTCTCCAGCGCCCTCCGGGCGCCGCGCCGCTAACGACGACTGCAAGACACTTGAATCGTCCGGCCCGCTTCCGCGATAGTGTCCGCACGCACGAGAGGGAAAGGGGCAGCATGACCGAATCGGGCCAGCACGAGACACACACACATCCCGAACGATGGGGGAGCCGCATCGGCATCATTCTCGCCGTCGCCGGTTCGGCCGTCGGCCTCGGCAACTTCCTCCGCTTCCCCGGACAGGCGGCCGCCAACGGCGGCGGCGCCTTCATGATCCCTTACTTCGTCGCCCTGCTCATCGTCGGGATCCCGATCGGATGGGTCGAGTGGACGATGGGACGCTACGGCGGGCGGAAGGGATTTCACTCGGCGCCGTCGATCCTCGGTGTCATCGGCAAAGGGGCCGTCGCCCGCTACTTCGGCGTGACGGGAGTCCTCATTCCGCTCGCCGTCTCCTTCTATTACACGTTCATCGAGGCGTGGTGCCTCGGCTATTTCTGGCACTATCTCCGCGGCGGCCTCGGAATCGACCCGAACGCTCCGGTGTCGGAGCAGACCGCCACGGCGTCGAGCTTCTACAACAACTTCGTCGGGAACGACGCGAACGGACTCCTGTTCGGCGGGAGTTACGAAACGTTCGTCTTCTGGATCATCACGTTCGCGGTCAACATCGCCGTCATCTATCGAGGCCTGACGAAGGGAATCGAAGCTTTCGTGCGGTGGGCGATGCCCGTCATGGCGCTCGCCGCGTTCGTCGTCCTGATCCGCGTGCTCACGCTCGGCACGCCCGATCCGGCAGCGCCCGACCAGAACGTGATCAACGGCCTCGCGTACATGTGGAACCCCGATTTCAGCGCCCTCGCGAACCCGCAGACGTGGCTCGCGGCCGCGGGCCAGATCTTCTTCAGCATCTCTATCGGATTCGGCATCATCATCAATTACGCGTCCTACCTGAGGAAGGAGGACGACGTCGTTCTCTCGGCCCTGACGTCGACCTCGACGAACGAGGTCTTCGAAGTCAGCTTCGGCGGTCTGATCACGCTCACCGCCTCCTTCATCTTCCTCGGGCTGAGCGGCACGGCCGCCGCCGTCGCGACCGGCAGCTTCGGGCTCGGCTTCAACACGCTGCCGGTGGTCTTCGCGCACATGGGGGCGTTCGGCAACGCGATCGGGGCGATCTGGTTCCTGATGCTCTTCCTCGCCGCGATCACCAGCTCGATTTCGATGTACCAGCCGAGCGTCGCGTTCTTCCGCGAGACGCTCGGCGCCTCGCGGAAGACGGCGACGACGATCCTGGTCGCCGTCTGCGGCGTCGGGTCCTTCATGACGATCTGGTTCAGCAAGGACAGCGTGTTCTGGTCGACTCTCGACGCGTGGGTCGGGACGTTCCTGATCTTTCTGCTCGCGCTGATCCAGCTCATCTGCTTCTCATGGGTGTTCGGGATCGATCGTGGGTTCGAGGAGGCGCACCGCGGCTCCGAGATGCGGATTCCGAGGTTCTACCGGCCGATCCTGAAGTATGTGGCGCCGGGGTACCTGCTGATCGTGTTCGCCGCGTTCTGCTACAGCAATCTTCCCGGCTGGGTTCGCGCGGTCGGTGGACAGCCCGCGGCGCAGCTCGCGCTCGGGCTCGTGGTCGCAGTGACGATCCTGCTCCTGATTTGCCTTCGGATCGGCGAGAAGCGGTGGAGGCGCGCCGGCATGGACCTCGACGGCAAGCTTCCTGCGGAGTGAGAAAGGAGAATCGATGACGATCGCCGGCTGGATTTTCCTCCTCGTCTCCCTCACGTTCGTCTGGGGGCTCTGCGCGTGGTGCTTCATCCGCGTCGTGCGTCACCCGGGGCACTTCGAGCCGCCACCGGACTCGCTAGGCGGCTAGGGCCCGTCGCGATCGAGCAGGATCGCACGAGCCAACGGGGGCCCGGGCGAGACGCCCGGGCCACTTTCCGCCCGCCCGCGCCGCCGGCGCGAAGAGCAGCTTTCCGCCCTCATCTCTTCTGTGCGTCGCGCGCGTCCTCGAATCGCCGCCACGCGCGTGGCGGCTGATTGTCCTCGGGCGGCAGGATCGCGAACATCGCGAGGAGCAGCCCCGACACCATCAGGTTCTCGAACGCCGGCGCCACGGGCGACGGCTGCATCAGGACCCACGCGATGATGCCGAGCGAAACGGCGAACGTGCCGAGGTACGCGCGCCGGAAACGCTCGAGGAGCGAACCGGCCGAGAAGATCAGAACGGCCGCCGCCACCACGCGCGTGATGAGCTCGACGCGTTCGGGCCCCGGAAAGAAAGCGGGCCCGACGAATAGCCAGAGCGCGACGGCGATCTCACAGAGGCGCGGCCACATCAATTTCTCCTCAGGGCGACCTCGGCCGCCGCGCCCGCCGCACCGCCCCAGAACACTTTCCACAGGACCCGCGGGCTGCGTGCGTGCTTCCAGACGCGGCGCAGGTACAGGATCGAAGCCCACACCTCGTCGTACGCGAGGATGACGAGGGCGATCGAGATCGCGGCGGTCGCCAGACAGATCGTGCACCACGATCCGACGATGAGGCCTTGCACGAAGACGAGGACGACGCTGACGATGCCGAGCGGGATGACGTCGAACCCGAAGAGAAGGACCAGCCACGGGCGGTATTGCCACCGGCGCGTCGAGCCCGCCAGGCCAAAGATGACCTCGCTCAGATACCCGAGCGCGCCGAGCGCGCCATCCGGGATCTTGATCACCTTCCGCATGTCCTCGGAGGCTTTCGAGTCGAGGACGATTTCCGACCCGTCGCCGAAGAACGGGTCCCACACCGAGTCGATCACCCTCCATTGATAGAGGGCGAGATAGGCCGACATCAGGAACGCGATGAAGGCGAGAGCGACGATCGGAAGGCGCTGACTCCAGCTGGAAGGGTTCCGCTCGAACGGCGGAGCGTGAACGGTCAGATCCACGCCCCCGCCACCGTTCACAACGGATACCACTCCCGGTTTCCCGCACCGTTCTTGCACTCTTTCGATGGTCGTTGGTCGTTGTTCGTTAGTCGTTCGGAAGAGCGAACGACGAACGACGAACAACGAACAACGAAATGGATACCGATCAGATCCGCCAAGCGGCCAAACCCATGTCCGGCACGCTCCCGTCGCGCGAGGCGCTCGCCGGGCTCGTCGGCGACGCGAGCCTCGTCCTCATCGGCGAGGCGTCGCACGGGACGCACGAGTTCTACCGCTCGCGCGCGGACATCACCGAGATCCTCATCGCCGATCACGGATTCAACGCCGTGGCCGTCGAAGCGGACTGGCCCGACGCGTACCGCATCAACCGCTTCGTTCGCGGCATCGGCGATGACCAGGAGGCGGTCGACGCTCTGGGCGACTTCAAACGATTTCCGACGTGGATGTGGCGCAACGCCGATGTCCTCGATTTCGTCGGCTGGCTTCGCGAGTACAACGACGCGAAGCCGGACAACCGGCGGAAGGCCGGGTTCTACGGCGTCGACCTGTACAGCCTCTTCCGGTCGATCGAGGCGGTGATCGCCTACCTCGACCAAGTCGATCCGCCGGCGGCGCGGCGGGCGCGCGACCGCTACGCCTGTTTCGAGATGTTCGGCGAGGACACGCAGGCGTACGGCTATGCGACGACGTTCGGCATGACGAGGCCGTGCGAGGACGCGGTCGTCGCGCAGCTCGTCGACTTCCAGCGCCGCGCCGCCGAGTACGCGCAGCGCGACGGACGCATCCCTCCGGACGAAGCGTTCTTCGCCGAGCAGAACGTCCGGCTCGTGAAGAACGCGGAGGAGTACTACCGTTCGATGTTCTCGGGGCGGGTCTCGTCGTGGAATCTCCGGGACCGTCACATGGCCGAGACGATCGACGCGCTCCGCGCGCACCTCCAGCGCCAGGGACTCGAGCCGAAGGTCGTCGTCTGGGAGCACAACTCTCACCTCGGCGATGCGCGCGCCACCGAGATGAGCCGCCGCGGCGAGCTCAACGTCGGCCAGCTCCTCCGCGAGGCCCACGGCGAGGCCGTCCGGAACATCGGCTTCACGACCTATCATGGCACCGTCACCGCGGCCTCGGACTGGGACGGCCCCGCCGAGCGAAAACAGGTCCGGCCGGGCCTCGCCGGAAGCTGGGAGGATCTGTTTCACGGCGTCGGAGGCGACTTTTTCCTCGCGATGCGTGACACGACGATCGGCGAGCTCGAAAAGTCGCGCCTCGAACGAGCGATCGGCGTGATCTATCGCCCCGAGACCGAGCGGATGAGCCACTACTTCCACGCGGCGATCGCGCGCCAGTTCGACGCCGTGATTCACCTCGACCGGACCCGCGCCCTCGAGCCGCTCGAGCGCTGGGAGATCGAACACGAAGAAGAGGTACCGGAGACCTGGCCGTCGGCTCTCTGACAACCGCCGCGGCGGCAGAAACGAAGGAGGAATGACATGACGCACGACGAACTGGTAGGACGGGTGCAATCGCGGGCGGGACTCCCCTCCCGCGGTGATGCGGAGCGCGCGATCCGCGCGACGCTCGAGAGTCTCGCGGAGCGCCTCGACGGCGAGATCGGCCAGCATCTCGCCGCGCAGCTCCCGCAGGAGATCGGGCGCCACCTGCTCATCGACACGGAGTTCCGCCGGCTCGATCTCGACGAGTTCTTCAAGCACGTTCACGAGCGTGAGGGAGAGGGAGTCGATCTTCCCGACTCCGTCTATCACGCGCGCGTCGTCATCGAAGTGATCGGCGAGGCGGTCTCGCAAGGGGCGATGGAGAAGATCCGGTCGGTGCTTCCGGCCGAGTTCGGACCGCTGTTCGAAGGGAGCGCCGGACGCATGCGTACGGCCGCCGCGGAGCAGAGGAAGGGTAACGCCCTGGAGTCGCGGTAATGGCGGCGGCACCGCCGGCGCCCCAGCCGCAAGTCGTCGTCGTTACGGGGGCGTCGGCCGGAGTCGGCCGCGCGGTCGTGCGTGAGCTCGCCCGGCGCGGTGCGAAAATCGGCCTCGTCGCGCGCGGCCGCGACGGACTCGAAGGAGCGAAGCACGACGTCGAGAACCTCGGCGGGGAGGCGCTCGTCCTCCCCACCGACGTCGCCGATCACGACGCCGTCGAAGCGGCCGCCGCGGAAGTCGAGCGCGCCTTCGGGCGCATCGACGTCTGGATCAACAACGCCATGGCCTCGGTCTTCTCGCCGATTCGCGAGCTGAAGCCCGAGGAGATCCGGCGCGTCACGGAGGTGACGTACCTCGGCGTGGTCTACGGGACGATGGCGGCGCTCCGGCGGATGCTGCCGCGCGATCGCGGCACGATCGTCCAGATCGGCTCCGCGCTCGCCTACCGCGGCATTCCGCTTCAGGCCGCCTACTGCGGCGCGAAGCACGCGGTTCAGGGCTTCAACGACTCGTTGTGGACCGAGTTGCTCCACGACGGCAGCGCCGTCGAGCTCACCGAGGTCAACCTGCCGGCGATCAATACGCCACAGTTCGACTGGGTGCTCAGCCGCCTGCCGAATCGCGCGCAGCCGGTACCGCCGATCATTCAGCCGGAGCTCGCGGCGGAAGCGATCGTCTGGGCCATCGACCACCACCGCCGCTCGTGGAACATCGGATTTCCCACGACCCAGGCGGTGATCGGCAACAGTCTGCTCCCCGGGGTCGGCGACTGGTATCTGGCTCGGAACGGCTTCGAGTCCCAGCAGACGGACGAGCGGGAGGATCCAAACCGCCCGCATAACCTTTGGGAGCCGCTTCCGGGGGACCACGGCGCGCGCGGCCGCTTCAGCGACCGCTCTTCCGACACGAGCCTCTACATCACGCTCAACCGCTACCGCGACCCGCTGCTGATCGCCGCCGGCGCCCTCGCGGGAACCTCGCTCCTTCTGGGTCTCGCTGGCGGACGGAAGCGCAGGCGGCGCGTCTCGAGCGGCGCGCAATCTGAATAGGAGAAGAGAAAACCCGAGGAGGTCACCGATGCCAGATCGATACGGAAGACGAGACGAGTACGACCGCTACCGTGGCCGCGACATGCGGCGCTGGGGCGGCGGAGACCGCGAGCGCGGCTGGCGCAATCAGAACGAGGGCTATCGCCGCGACTACGAAGATCCGTTTTACGATCGCGGATCGAGCCCGCGATACGAGAGAGGCTACGGTTATCAGGCCGGGTACGGTCCCGATCTGAACGAGAACGACTGGCGCCGCGGCAGGAGCCGGCATCCGCGTTACTTCGAGGGGCCGCCGCCGGGACGCGAGGAGTGGCGGGAGCCGCGCGGCTACGATCGCGAGGAACCGTATCGCGGCGAGGGCGAAGCCGGACCGTATCCCGACCGCGACCGCGCGTGGCGCGACCGCGAGCGCTGGGGCGAGCCGCCGCGCGAGACGGGACGCGGATACGGACGCGGCGCCGCACAGACTCGCGGCGGAGAGTACGAGGGACGCGGCTATCCGCGCCGCGGAGACTACGAGCGCGTCGATCGCGACACGCGCGACTTCATGGATCGCGGCTGGGGCGTCGACTACGACTACGAAGACGAGCCCGTCCCGTACCAGGGGCGGAGCCGGAACGACCGGAGCCACGTCAGCGACTTCGACGATTACCGCTACGGGAGCGGCCGCTACGGCGGCGACCGGAACTGGTAGACGGGGCGCGGGACTCCCGCCGCGGGCGCGGCGCGGGTTCCGGGTACGCATTGCGATCCGGGGGCAGCGCGCTTTCGCGCGCGCCCCCGGCTATTTTCCGGCGCCCTTCGGGC
>JBOGJQ010000328.1:0-1560 GCA_050745405.1 Thermoanaerobaculia bacterium
GTCCAGCGGGACGCGACGAGCGACGAGCGACGAGCGGCGAGCGAGCGACCGACGTCGCGTTACGGAAATGTGAACCCCGGTTACAGAAATATGGCGTCCGTTGACGTTTCCGTAACTGGCCCGTCACTGTAACCGTCTCCCATTAACGGACTTACCACCGCGCGCGCGACGCCTGCCGCTGGCAGCCCTCCTGCGAAGCTCAACCACAAGATTACGTACTGTCAATGGATTGCCGCGCCACGCCGTTACGCAGTGGCGTTGCCATGGTTGCTCCGTCAGGGTATAAGGGCGCAGTCAATTCGGACACAGTTTCGTAACCAGTTCGTCATTCTCAGCCCGGCAGCAGCGGCCGGGCGGACATGAACCCGGGCGGCGGGCCAGCAGGCACCGCCGCGCCGCAATGGAAGAAAGGAGCGAGCATGCAGCGATCCTTGTCCCCACCCCGGTTTTTCCAGGCGCTCTTCGCATGCGCCATTCTCATTCTCGGCTTCGCGACGGGAGCCAACGCTCAGCTGACGACCGGAAACGTCTTCGGCACCGTCACCGATGAGGCGGGTGATCCGCTTCCGGGCGTCACGGTGACGCTCTCGGGCGTCGGCGCGCCGCGGATCTTCGTGACGGACGCCGACGGACAGTTCCGGTTCGTCGGGCTCGGGATCGGCACGTACACCCTGACGGCCGACCTCTCCGGATTCGCCCAGGCGACGCGGCAGAACCTCACCGTGAACATCGGCCGCAACACGACGGTCGACATCGTGCTTCGCCCGGCGCTCGAGCAGACGATCGTCGTCACGGCGGAGACCCCGCTCCTCGACGTCCGGAAGACGGGCACGGGCGCGACGGTCACCCAGATCGAGCTCGACGAAGTGCCGACCGCCCGCGATCCGTGGGTCATCATGGCGCAGGTTCCCGGCGTCCTGATGGACCGGATCAACGTCGGCGGCAACATGAGCGGCCAGCAGTCGGGATTCGTCTCGAAGGGCGCCGACAGCTCCACCTCGACGTTCAACGTCGACGGCGTCAACATCACCGACATGATCGCCGTCGGCTCCTCGCCGACCTATTACGACTTCGGCGCCTTCGAGGAGATTCAGGTGACGACGGGCGGAACGGATCCGCGGATCCAGACGCCGGGCGCGCAGCTCAACGTCGTCACGAAGCGCGGCACGAACGAGTTCGCCGGCTCGGCGCGCTATTACACGGCCGACGGGGAATGGCAGTCCGATCCGGAGATCCCCGCAGAGGCGCAGAGCTATCTCGGCGCCGTCAACGAGATCGACCAGAACACGGAATGGGGTCTCGAGATCGGCGGTCCGGTCGTCCGCGACCGCTTCTGGCTCTGGGGCTCGTACGGCGACCAGCAGATCGACCTCTTCGTCGCGCAGCCGGTGGGGCAGACGGTGCGCTTCACCGACAAGACATCGCTCGAGACGATGAACTTCAAGGCGAACGCGCAGATCGCCTCGAACAACAGCGCGGTCGCGAACTGGTGGCAGAACGACAAGATCAAGCTCGGCCGCAACGCCTCGCCGTCGCGTCCGCCCGAGACGACGTGGAACC
>JBOGJQ010000329.1:0-1669 GCA_050745405.1 Thermoanaerobaculia bacterium
CATGCCTTCCCAGGAGCGCCGTCGGGCCGAACGCCTGATGCTCTCGCCGTCGCTCACGGCGACCGTCGCCGATCGGCCCGTCCGGATCGTCGACATCGGTCCGGTCGGCACGCGCATCGAGCACGACGCCCCTCTGCCCGACGACGCCGCCGCGGTGACGCTCCGCTTCGCGTGGAACGAGGAGGAGATCCAGGTCGACTGCGACGTCGTCCACTCGGACGAGCATCCCCACGATCCGGCCGACGACGTGAACATCTTCCGGACCGGGCTCCGGTTCCGCCCTCCCTCCCCGGCCGTGTCGGCGCGCCTCCGGAAAATGGTCGAGCACCTCGAGCTGCGCGACGAGCTCGAGCGGATGAAGACGCTCGTCGAGGCGACGAAACTCATCAACTCGTCGATCGACGCGGACGGCCTCTTCGCCTCGATCCTCGCCGTCGCGCGCCAGGAGCTCGAGGTCGAGCGGGGGACGCTCTACTTCGTCGACGAGAAGAAGGGGGAGATCTGGGCGAAGATCGCGGGGGACTTCGAGGGGCGCGAGATCCGCCTGCCGATCGGGACCGGAATCGCGGGCACCGTCGCCGCGACCGGCGAGCCCGTGCTCCTGCACGACGCGTACGCCGACTCCCGCTTCGATCGGTCGATGGACGCGACCTCCGGGTTCCGCACGCGCTCGATGCTCTGCGTCCCGATCCAGAACCGCGACCGCAAGGTCGTCGGCGTCCTGCAGCTCCTGAACAAGACGCGCGGCTCGTTCGGACCGAAGGACCTCCGCTTTCTCGATTCGATCTCCGAGCACATGGCGATCGCGATGGAGAATGCGACGCTCCATCTCGACCAACTCGAAAAACAGCGGATGGAGCGCGAGCTCCAGCTCGGGCGCGAGATCCAGAGCCGCCTGCTGCCGAAGCCGCCGAGCGACGTCACCGGCCTCGAGCTCGCCGCGGCGAGCGTCTCCTGCTACGAGGTCGGCGGCGACTACTACGATTTTCTCGAGCTCCCGGACGAATCCCTCGGACTGGTCATCGCCGACGTATCGGGGAAGGGCGTCGGAGCGGCGCTCATCATGTCGAGCGTCCAGGCGGCGCTCCGCGTCGCCGCGCCGATCGAGCCCGATCTCGCGATGCTCGTCACACGCCTCAACGCTCTTCTCTACCGCGCGACGAGCGGGCGGAAGTACGTGACGTTCTTCTACGGCCGCTACGATCCGGCCACGGGCGTGCTGCGCTACGTGAACGCGGGACACAATCCGCCGTTCGTGATCGGACCCGCCGGCGCCCGGAAGCTCGACTCGACCGGCCGCCCGATCGGACTCCTTCCCGACTCGCGCTTCGAAGAGGGAACGCGGACGATCGCGCCCGGCGAGACGCTTCTCCTTTACACCGACGGTCTCAACGAAGCGTGCGATCCGGGCGACGAAGAGTTCGGGATGGAGCGCCTCGAAGCGCTCGCCTCCGAGGTCGCGCGAGGGGACGTCGCCGCGGCGCCAGCGGCGATGTTCGCGGCGATCGCGGCCTTCGAGCGCGGCGCGCCGGTCACGGACGACAAGACACTGGTCGTCGTGCGACGGAGGTAAAAGCCGAACGCAGAACTCAGAACTCAGAACGTAGAAGTGAGAACGTCCGCCCGCCCGCCGGAGCGAATGCAAAATGCAGAATGCAAAATGCAAAAT
>JBOGJQ010000330.1:0-1647 GCA_050745405.1 Thermoanaerobaculia bacterium
CTTCTCTTCGCCGGCGTGTCCGTGGCGCAGGAGCACCCGTCGGGCGCTTCGGTCGCGCGCGGCGCCGCGACCGAAGTCCACGAAGAAGTTCACGACGATCCGGCCGCCGCCGGCGAGCAGCACGAAGAGCAGACGGTCTTCGGGATTCCGGCGTGGATCCTGAAGCTGATCAACCTTCTTCTCTTCGTCGGGCTCCTCGTCTACTTCCTCGGCCGGCCGATCCGGAACGCGTTCCGGGATCGCCGCGAGAAGATTCGCCGGGAGCTCGCCGATGCGGCCGAGCGGCGCGCCAAGGCCGACCGCCTCGCCGCCGACATCCAGGCGCGGCTCGATCAGATCGAGCGCGAGGTCGGCGCGATTCTCGAGCGCGCGGAGCAGGAGGGGGAGCGCCAGAAACAGGAGATGATCGCGCAGGCGGAGGCGGATGCGGCGAAGATCCTCGCCCAGGCGCGCAACGCCGTCGACGCGCAGCTCAAGCACGCGCGCGCCGAGCTGACGGCCTACGCCGGACAGCTCGCCTCCGAGCGCGCGCTCTCGATGCTCGAAACGCAGATGACCGAAGCAGACCGGAAGAAGATCTTCACCGAGGGGCTCGAGGAGATCCGGAAGTGATCCGCCGATTCGCCCGACCCTATGCGAAAGCGATGATGGACCTGGCGGGCGACGCCCGTCGGGCGAAGGCAGTCCATGGGGAGCTCGCGCGGTTCGAGGAGGCGCGGCGCGGGAGCGCCGAGCTGCGGGACCTGTTCGAGAATCCGGGGTTCGAGACCGAGGTGAAGATCCGCGTCGCCCGCGACATCGCGGGGCGGCTCGGCGTCTCGGATCTCGGCATGCGCCTCATCGACGTCCTCGTGCGGCACAACCGGATCAACGACACCGGCGCGGTGCTCGAGGCGTGGGCGGAGATGATCAACGCGGCGCTGGGGATCGCGGTGGCCGAAGTGCGGACGGCGCATCCGCTCGATGAGGCGGAGGCGGAGCGGCTGCGCGAGGCGCTGCGGGCGCGGCTCGGGCGCGACGTCGAGCTCGCGGTCTCCACGGACGCCTCGCTGCTCGGCGGATTCGTCGCGCGGATCGAGAGCGAAGTGTGGGACGCGTCGGTGCGCGGGCGGCTCGAGAAGTTCAAGACGGCTTTGAGTCACTGATTGTTCCATCCATATATCAATAGGAATTGTCACTAACCATTTTGGAGAACCCATGGTTGTCGATTTGAAGGCAGACGAAATCACAGAGATTATTCGTCAGGAGATTTCAGGCATCGATCGCGGGGTCGACGTCGCCGAAGTCGGCACCGTGATAGCGATCGGCGACGGAATCGCGCGCCTGCATGGGATCGAGCGCGCGATGGCGGGCGAAATGCTCGAGTTCCCGCGCGGCGTATTCGGCATCGCGCTGAATCTCGAGGAAGACAGCGTCGGTACCGTGCTGCTCGGCGACTTCAAGGCGATCAAAGAAGGCGATACCGTGAAGCGAACCGGGCGCATCATCTCGGTACCGGTCGGTGACGAGATGTTGGGCCGAGTCGTCAACGCGCTCGGCCAGCCGATCGACGGCAAGGGGCCGATTCAGGCGAAGCAGTTTCAGCCGATCGAGCGGCTCGCCCCTGGCGTCGTCGATCGGCAGCCTGTCAAGGAACCGCTGCAGACT
>JBOGJQ010000331.1:0-22010 GCA_050745405.1 Thermoanaerobaculia bacterium
GACCTTTGCGATCCGCCTTTTCTGCATTTTTCATTTTGCATTTTGCATTTTGCATTCTGCATTCGTGAACGCGGTCCCCTTCTGGCTTCTACGTTCTGCGTTCTGCGTTCTGCGTTCTGCGTTCTACAAACCGCGCGTTCACCCCAACGGCATCATGCGTCTCTCTCGTCTCTGGAACGTGACGAGCGACCTGTATCCCGCCGCGTGCGCCGCCTCGACGAGAGCGTCGTAGCCGAATCCGACGTCCCGCGGGTCGTGGGCATCCGAGGAGAGGGCGATCGGAATCCCGCGGCGCCGCATCTCCCGCAGGATCGATGGCGCGGGGTACATCCCCGGCTTCTCCGCGCGCAGACCGGCGGAGGAAATCTCGACGGCGATGCCGCTCTCGGCGACGGCGTCGAGCGTCTCCGCCACGTCCTCCGCGATGTCGCTCTCGGGAACGTGTCCGAACTTCTTCGGGAGGTCGAAGTGCGCGAGCAGGTCGAACGCCCCGCTGCGGACGGCGCTCCGGAGGCGGCGGTAGTAGTCGCGGTAGATCGCGGCAACGGACTCCGCGTCGTACCGGTGCCGCTGATCGGGATCGTCGATGAGCCACTCGCCCATGAAATGAATGCCGCCGAGAACGTAGTCGAAGTCGTAGCGGCGGAGAATCGCGAGGAGATCGTCCTCCCGTCCTTCGAAGTAGTCGGCTTCGACGGAGACGCGGACCTCGATGCGGCCCGCGAAGCGCTCGCGAGTCGCGAGCATCTCCGTGTAATGCGCCTCGTACTCTTCCTCGGACATCGCCCAGCGCGCGTCGCGCCGCTCGGGAGGATCGAAATAGAGCCACAGATGGTCCGAAAGGCCGATCTCGGCGATGCCGCGCCGGATCGCGGTCTCGACGTAGTCGTCCATCGTGCCGATCGCATGGCCGCAGCGCCACGTGTGCGTGTGGTAGTCCGTCAGCATCGCCGTCTCGTTCTTCGCGCGTTCTTTACACCCTCTGCTTCACGCCTCCACCGCCGGCTCGTAGAGTGAGGAGTGTAAGGCCGCCGGACATCGGCAATCACGGAGCGATCTGAATGACCAGAGCATTTCAACTCGTATTCACCCTTCTTTTTCTCCTTGCGCCCGTTTCCCTCTTCGCGCAGGAGAGCTCAGAGCAGGATGACCCGCTCGTCGAAGCCCTCCGGAAGCTGAAGATCTCCGGCTACATCCAGGGGCAGTACGTGGCCAGCGATGCCTCAGTCGACGAGTTCTCGGTCCGCCGGGCCCGCCTGAAGGTCGTCTACCGCGCCAATGCCTTCGCTGCCGCGACGATCCAGCTCGACGCCGCCCGCGACGTGACCGTCAAGGACGCCTTCATCGAATTGACCGAGCCGTGGACGGGATGGAACAACACGCTCACCCTCGGCCAGTTCAAATGGCCTTTCGGATTCGAGCTTCTCTACTCCTCATCGTCGCGCGAGATGCCCGAGCGCTCCCGGGTGGTCCGCGCACTCTTCCCGGGCGAGCGCGACCGCGGCGCGATGATGTCGGGCGAAGGTTTCGGCGAGCGTCTCGACTACCGGCTCGCGGTCGTCAACGGCAGTGGAACGGAAGAGGATCACGATCCGAACTCGGACAAGGACCTCGTCGGCCGCCTCGGCTGGGACTTCGGATCGCTCGCTCTCGGCGGCTCGTTCTACTCCGGCGAGGACCTCGTCGCCACGCCCGCCAACCCGGCGGGAGAGCCATTCGACAAAACGCGGCTCGGCGCCGACCTGCAGTGGGCGACCCCGCTTCCCGGCTCGACGGTGCGCGCCGAGTACATCGAAGGGGAGGAGCGCGGGGCCGACGTCCGCGGCTGGTATGCCTACGTGATCCAGAAACTCGGGGAGCGGAACGAGATCGCGGTGCGCGTCGACGAGTACGACCCCGACGACGCTCTCGCCGGCGACGCGATCCTGACCGTCGGCGGTTCGTGGACCCTCCATTTCGACCGTCACACGAAGCTGATGCTCGCCTGGGAGCGACCCGAGCGGGAGGAGGCCGATCCAAACGACGACGTCTTCACGGCGCGCGTCCAGTTCAAGTTCTGAGATTCCACCCGCGCCTGACGCGGACTTTGCACGGACTTCACACGCGCCCGGTAGGATCGGCGCGGGAAAACGGAGAAGAAGCATGACATTCACCAGACTCTCGAGCGCGATCGCGCTCTGGGCCGTCGTCGTCCTCGCGGCGGCCTGCGGCGGCGGAGAGCGGCCCGCGACCGAAACCGGCGCGGAACAGTCGGGCCGGCCCCTCACGATCAAGGGCTCCGACACGATGGTCATCCTCGGACAGCGCCTCGCCGAGGAGTACATGCAGCAGAATCCAGGAACGATCGTCCAGGTGAACGGCGGGGGCTCGGGCACGGGCATCGCCGCGCTGATCAACGGGACGGTCGACCTCGCGCAGGCCTCGCGCGCGATGAAGCCGGAGGAGCGGGAGAGCGTGGCGAAGAACCGCAACGCCGCCGTCGTCGAGACGCCGGTCGCGCTCGACGCGCTCGCGGTATTCGTCCACCGTTCGAATCCGGTGGAGAACGTCACCATCGAGCAGCTGAAGCAGATCTTTCAGGGGACGATCACAAACTGGACTCAGGTCGGCGGGCCGGACGTTCCGATCATCCTGTACGGAAGAGAGAACTCGTCCGGCACATACGACTACTTCCGCGAGCACGTTCTCGGCGGCGAGGACTTCGCGCCGCGCGTGCAGACGCTTCAGGGGACGGCGGCGGTGATCAATGCCGTCGCGAAGGACTCGGCGGGAATCGGGTACGGCGGGATCGCGTACGCGAGCGACGTCAAGGCGCTCGGGATCGCGGCCGGAGGGAATCCGCCGGTGACGCCGTCGGACGAATCCGTGGCGAACGGGACGTATCCGCTCGCCCGCCACCTTTACTACTACTACCTCGAGAATGCGCCGGAGCGCGTGACGAACTTCGTGCGGTACTCGCTCACGCCGGAGGCGCAGCAGCTCGTCGAGAAGGTCGGATATTTCCCGCTCTCGACGACGCGGCAGGCCGCGGAGACGAATGCGCCCTGAGAAGCCTCGCGAAACGTCGCGACGGCGCCGCCGTCGCGCCTGGGACGTTTCGATGGCGGCGGCGTTCACGATCGCGGGCGCCGTCGCCATCGTTTTCATCCTTCTGATCTTCCTCTTCACGTTCAAGGAAGCTTTGCCGGTATTCACCGATCCGGACGTGCGCGAAGAGGCGAATCTCCACGCGTTCTTCGTCGAGGAGCAGCCGGCGGATACGCTCGTCCGGCGCTACGTGTGGCAGCCGACCTCGTCGGACCCGAAGATGTCGTTCTGGCCGCTCATTCTCGGGACGCTGAAGGCGACGTTCGTCGGCCTGCTCTTCGCCTGCCCGCTCGGCGTCGCCGCGGCGCTGTTCTCGTCCGAGTTCGCGCCCCGCCGCCTGCGCGAGGTGATCAAGCCGGTGATCGAGCTCCTCGCCGGAATCCCGTCGGTCGTTCTCGGATTCTTCGCCCTCATCGTCCTCGCGACCTGGATTCAGGCCGCGTTCGGGCTCACGTACCGGCTCAACGCCTGGAACGCCGGCATCGCTCTCGGCATCGCTCTGATTCCGATCGTCTACACGATCTCGGAGGACGGTCTGGCCGCCGTGCCGCATTCCTATCGCGATGCCTCTCTCGCCCTCGGATCGACGCCCCTGCAGACAGCGGTTCGGGTCGTTCTCCCGGCGGCCGCTCCGGCGATCTTCGCCTCGTTCGTTCTCGCGTTCGGCCGCGCCATCGGCGAGACGATGATCCTGCTCATGGCCGGCGGCAACGCCGCGATCACCTCGTTCGATCTGGGCGATCCGTTGCGGACGCTCTCGGCGACGATCGCCGCCGAAATGGGTGAAGTCGTCTTCGGCGGCCCGCACTACTCCGCGCTCTTTTTCATGGGAACGCTGCTGTTCGTGTTCACGTTCGCGAGCAACACGGCGGGGGAGATCGTGGTCCGGAAGATGAAACGCCGGATGCAGGGGGATGCGTCGTGACCGCGGGCACCGTCACGCCGCGCGTCGCGGGGGTGCGGCGCCGGCGGTGGTTCGACGCGGCGACGATCGCGCTGCTGGCTCTCGCGGTGATCCTTGTTCTCGCGATTCTCGCGGTGATTCTCGGGAACGTCGCGTGGTTCGGGGCGGGCCGCATCTCGTGGGAGTTCCTGACCTCGCCGCCTCGCGATGGACTCACGGCGGGCGGGATCTATCCGGCCATCATCGGCACCGCGATGCTCGTGATGCTCATGACCGTCGTCGCGATCCCCTTCGGCGTCGCGACGGCGGTCTACCTCCACGAGTACACGCCGGCAGAGGGGCCGCGGCGCGCGTGGATCCGTTTTCGAAAATCCCGCGGAAGGGGAGGACGCCCGAAGCTCTTCGGGCGTTTTCTCTCCGCGGTCCTCGCGGTGATCACGCGAAGTGCGGTGGCGAACCTGGCCGGCGTTCCCTCGATCGTTTTCGGCCTCTTCGGCCTCGGATTTTTCATTCAGTTCGTCGGCCGCGCGATGGATCGCGCCACCCAGCCCGCGGGAGAGGTCGTCTGGGGCCGGGGGTCTCTCCTCTGGGCCGCGCTGACGCTCGCTCTCCTGACGCTCCCCACCGTGATCGTCGCGACCGAGGAGGCGCTCCGGACCGTGCCGTGGGAGCAGCGCGAGGCCTCGCTCGCGCTCGGCGCGACGCAGTGGGAGACGATCCGCCGGATCGTCCTCCCGGCGGCGCTGCCGGGCATCCTGACCGGCGCGATTCTCGGCGTCGCCCGCGGCGCCGGCGAGGTCGCGCCGATCCTCTTCACCGGCGCCGCGTATTACCTTCCGTTCCTTCCTTCGCGCTTGAGCGATCAGTTCATGCATCTCGGCTATCACGTGCTCATTCTTTCGACCCAGTCGCCCGACGTGGAGGCGACCGAGCCGATTCTCTACGGCACGGTCTTCGTTCTCCTCGGTCTCACGTTCCTTCTGAACCTGACGGGAGTCCTCATTCGCGGCCGTACTCGCTCGCGGCTCCACGAAGGGAGATAATCGTCATGCCGACGTTGCATCCGGAGACCGCCGCCCCCGTGCAGACCGCCGATTCTTCCCTCGAGAACGCCCCCGCGCCCGTCAAGGTCGAAGTGCGCGACTTCAACTTCTTCTACGGCGACAGCCAGGTCCTCCATCGGATCTCTCTCGACATCCCCGAAAGCCGCGTGACCGCCCTGATCGGTCCTTCGGGGTGCGGCAAATCGACGTTCCTCCGGTCGATCAACCGGATGAACGACACGATCCCCGGGACGAGAGCCGAGGGACGGATCGCGGTGGATGGGGAAGACCTGTACCGCGCGGGGATCGACGTCGTGACGCTGCGGCGGCGAATCGGGATGGTCTTCCAGAAGTCGAACCCGTTTCCGAAGACGCTCTACGAGAACGTCGCCTACGGTCTGCGGATCGGGGGTATGGGATCGCGGGCCGAGCTCGACGAAGTGGTCGAGCGGTCGCTCCGGCGCGCGGCGCTCTGGGACGAGGTGAAGGACCGGCTGGGCGCGAGCGCGATGGCCCTGTCGGGCGGCCAGCAGCAGCGCCTCTGCATCGCGCGGGCGCTCGCGGTCGATCCGGAGATCCTCCTCATGGACGAGCCCGCGTCCGCGCTCGACCCGATCGCGACGCAGAAGATCGAAGAGCTGATCTGGGAGCTCAAGGACAGGTACACGATCGTGATCGTGACGCACAACATGCAGCAGGCCGCCCGCGTCTCCGACCGTACGGCCTTCTTCATGCTCGGCAAGCTCGTCGAATATGACGAGACCAACGCGATCTTCATGAACCCGCGGGAGAAGATGACCGAGGACTACATCACGGGCCGCTTTGGTTGACGCGAGCCGGGTGGGGGCAGGGCATGCAACGACATTTCGACAGAGACATCGAGGAGCTGAGCGAGAGTCTGCTTCGGTTCGGCGCGATGGTGGAAGACGCGATCTCCCAGTCCATCCGCGCGCTCCTCGAGCGGGACACGGAGCTGGCCGAGCTGGTGATCGCGCGCGACGACGAGATCGACCGGATGGAGCTCGAGATCGACGCCGCGACCGTGCAGCTCATCGCGAAGATGCAGCCGGCGGCGACCGATCTGCGCTTCGTCGCGGCCGTCATGAAGCTGACGCCCGATCTCGAGCGCATCGCCGACCTGGCGGTCGACGTCTGCGAGCGCGTCATCGAGCTCAATCGCGAGCCGCAGCTCAAACCGCTGATCGACATCCCGGAACTCGCGCGGATCTCCCAGGAGATGGTCCGTCAGGCGCTCGACGCTTTCGTCCGCCGCGACGCGCGTCTGGCGCGCGAGGTGATCGCCCGCGACGACGAGGTCGACGACCTGACCGAGAAGACGTTCCGCGATCTCCTCACGTACATGCTCGAGGACTCGAAGAACATCTCCCGCGCCATCCGCCTCACGTTCGTGGGCAAATACTTCGAGCGGATCGCCGACAGCGCGACGAACATCTGCGAGATGGTCGTCTACCTCGTCGAAGGGAAGGTCATCAAGCACGCCGGAAGTGCGGGCGCGTGATTCGTTCATCGTTGTTCGTTGTTCGTTGTTCGTTGTTCGTTGTTCGTTATTCGTCGTCAGTCGTCAGTCGTCAGTCGCCGGTTGCCGGTTGCCTGTGGTCTGGCCGAGGACGCAGAGATTACGCCTTCTGACAACTGACAACTGACAACCGACAACTGCCAACTGCCAACTGACAACTGACAACCGACAACGAATAACGAACAACGAACAACGAAAAACGAATGACCCGCATCGCCGTAATCGAAGACGACGCCGATCTCGCCTTCACCGTCTCGCTGAATCTCGAGCGCGAGGGGTACGCCGTCGAGCGGTTCGCGAACGGGCAGGAGGGGCTGCTCGGCGTCCAGCGCGGGGCCTTCGATTTCCTCGTTCTCGACCTCAACCTGCCGGACCTCGACGGCCTCACGATCTGCCGCGAGCTGCGGCGCGATCGCGCGACGCGCGAGCTCCCGATCCTGATGCTGACGGCGCGATCGAGCGAGCGCGACCGCGTCACCGGTCTCGAGCTCGGCGCGGACGATTACCTCACGAAGCCCTTCAGCACGCGCGAGCTCGTCGCGCGGGTGGCCGCGATCCTCCGGCGGAGCGGCGCCGGCGGCGAGATGGACGTCTACGAGGACGAGGGTCTGCGCGTCGACGGCAGGACGTTCCAGGTCTTCGTCGACGGCTCCGAGGTCCACCTCGCGAAAAAAGAGTTCGAGCTGCTGTGGCTCCTCATCCGGAGCCGGCCCGCGGTCGTCTCCCGCGACCGCATTCTCACGGACGTCTGGCGCATGGCCGAGGACGTGGAGACGAGGACCGTCGACGCGCACGTCCGCAACCTCCGCAAGAAGATCGGCAAGCACCGCATCTCGACGGTGATCGGCACGGGCTACCGTTTCGAGGAGGCGGCGCAACGCGTGTCGCCGGCGCCGCGGAGGTGACCATGACCGCCGCGACTCCGTCCAACGGCGCGCTGTTCCCGCAGCTCGCAGGGGGCGCCATCGTGCTGATCGCGCTCGTTCTGGCCGGGCTTGCGTTACGGCGGCGGAAGGCGGACCGGGTCGCCGCCGAGGCGCGCGCGCGCGAGGAGTGGCGGCAGGCCGTCGAAACCCGCGACGTGCGGATCACCGAGCAGGAGATTCTCCGGGACAAGATCCTCGACGGAATCGGCGAGGGCGTCGTCGCGCTCGACCGGCGCCGGAACGTCGCGCTCGCGAATCGCCGGGCCGTCGAGCTGCTCGGCCTCCGCGAGCCCGTCGTCGGATCGCCCGCATACCAGGCGGTGCGCAACGCCGCCGTCCACGCCGCCTTCGACGCGGCTCTCCGCGGCGTGGCGACGACGAGGCTCGTGACGATCGAGCGCGGACCCGAAGAGCGGCACGTGAACCTGCACGTCACGCCGGTGACCGGTTCGCACGAGATCGCCGCGGTCGCCCTCTTCGTCGACGTGACCCGGGTGTCGCGTCTCGAGCGCGTCCGGCGCGATTTCCTCACGGACTTCTCGCACGAGGTGCGGACGCCGCTCGCGGGGCTCCGCTCCGCGGCCGAGACGCTCGAACGCGGCGGCGTGAGTGCCGCGGACGAGCAGCGCCTGCGCGCGATCGTCGCGCGCCAGCTCGACCGGCTCGAGCGGCTGGTCGACGACCTCGCCGAGCTGAACCGGATCGAGGCGGGCGACCTTCAGCTCCGGAAGCAGCCCGTCGACCTCGCCGTGCTCCTCCGCGACGTCGCCGCCGACTTCCGCGAGCGCGCCGCGCAGCGCTCGGTGGCTCTCGAGTGCGGCACCGAGCCCGCGGTCGCGGAGATCGATCCCCAGCGCGTCCAGCAGATCGTCTCGAATCTCGTCGACAACGCGATCAAGTTTTCCCCGCCGGGAGGCCTCGTCCGGCTCGAGTCGTCGATCCGCGGCCCTCACGCCATCGTCGCCGTCCACGATTCCGGCGAGGGAATCCCGCCCGGCGAGCGGGAGAGGATCTTTCACCGCTTCTACCGGATCGACAAGAGCCGCTCGCAGGAGGTCCCGGGAATGGGACTCGGCCTCGCGATCGTGAAGCACCTCACGGCGCTGCACGGCGGCACCGTCGAGGTCACGAGCGAGCCGGGAAAGGGCTCGCGCTTCACCGTGATCCTGCCGGCGGGATCAGAGTCTCACTCGGGCCGGAACGGGTAGTGCCACCGGCTGTCGACGATGAAGAACATCCGGTCCCACCGCGTCTTCTCGAAGAAATTGAAGACGACGTCGAACATGTCGGCGATCATGCGGCCGGTCGACGGAGGCGGTTTCTGCTCGGGGGAGACGTCGCGGTACGACCAGTAGATGAGGAACGGGCGTCCCTTGATCAGCTCGCGCGACACCGGCCCCCAATAGCGCGAGTCGTAGGAATTGTCGCGGTTGTCGCCCATCACGAAGTACGACCCTTCGGGAATGACGCGCGGCGGCATCTGGTCGCGCATCCGGTACTGCGCCGGCAGGTCGGGACTCGCGGGGATCACCGTCGGGTCGTCGTACGAGACGTACGGCTCCTCGAGCGGCTCGCCGTCGATGGAGACGACTTTGTCGCGGATCTGGACGGTCTCGCCTGGGAGGCCGACCACCCGCTTCACGTAATCGAGCGACGGGTCCTCGGGGAAGCGGAAGATGACGATGTCGCCGCGCTCGACGTCGCGGATCGGGAGGATCGGCGAGAGGGGGTCGGGTCCCGGGGCGCCGTAGATGAATTTATTGACGAACAGGTGGTCGCCGATGAGGAGGTTGTCGATCATCGACCCGGTCGGGATCTTGAAGGACTGGAACACGAAGATCCGGACGAAGTTGAGGAAGATCAGGGCGATGACGATCGCCTCGAAATTGTCGCGGAGTCCCGATTTTCGATCTGCGTCGCTGCTCATCCGACCTCGCTGCACGCTCCCCAATGTCCCGGGGGGACGTTTCATTCCGCGGAGGCCGGCGCGCTTGCCGTTTGCCCGCGAATCGCGCCAGAATAACTCGATCTCCGGCCGGGTTACCGATCTGGCCGAAAGGTCAAACTAGAGAAGGATTTCCGATGAAAGAAGCCATCCATCCGGAGTACCAGCAGGTCGAGGTTCACTGCGCCTGCGGCGAGACGTGGACCACGCGATCGACCAAGAAAGAGCTGCGGCTCGAGATCTGCTCGAAGTGCCATCCTTTCTACACGGGGCGGCAGAAGCTGGTCGACTCGGCCGGCCGCGTCGACCGGTTCCAGAAGCGCTACAAGAAGGCGTGAGATGAATCTGCGGCGGATCTGGAGACAGACGGCCCGGGCGTTCGCGACCGGCTTCGGCGCGTTCACGAACGGGCTGACGTCCGCCACGCCCGCGGCCACGGCCGACCGGAACGTCGACATGCTGATCGGCGGTCAGGCGGTGATCGAGGGCGTGCTGATGCGCTCCCTCTCCGGCTACTCGATCGCGGTCCGGCAGCCGGACGGCGGGATCGCGATCCGGAAGGACCGCCTCGCGTCGATCACGAAGAAGTATCCGATCCTGAAGCTGCCGATCCTGCGCGGCTCGGTCGTTCTCATTCACTCGCTCATTCTCGGCGTGCGCGCGCTGAACTATTCGGCGGCCGTGTCGACGGAGGGAGAAGAGGGATCGACGGAGATGTCGAGCTGGGCGGTGGCCGGCTCCATGGCGATGGCGCTGCTCCTCGGCATCGCCCTTTTCGTCCTGGCCCCCCTCGGGCTGACGAACGTCATCCGCCACTATTTCGCGCCGGAGATGGGGAACCTCGCGTACAACGCGATCGACGGCGTGATCCGTGCGGTCTTCTTCTTCGTCTACATCGTCGCGATCTCGTATCTCGACGAGATCCGCCGCGTGTTCCAGTACCACGGTGCGGAGCACAAGACGGTCTACACGTTCGAGGCGAACGAGGAGCTGACCGTGGAGAACGCGCGGGGCAAGTCGACGCTCCATCCGCGCTGCGGGACGAGCTTCCTGCTGTTCGTCATGGCGATCTCGATCGCCGTGTTCTCGATGGTGCCGTCGACGGCGCCGTTCGCGATCAAGTTCGGCGCGCGCATCGTGCTGCTGCCGCTCATCGCGGGGATCGCCTACGAGATCATCCGCTTCTCGGCGCGCCATCTCGACAGCGCGCTCTGCCGCGTCCTGATCGCTCCCGGCCTCTGGCTGCAGCGGATCACCACGAAGGAGCCCGACGACTCGCAGCTCGAGATCGCGATCGTCGCCCTGCGCGAGGCGCTCCAGTACGACCTGGTGGAGGAGAACCGCCCGGCGGTTGCTTAGCTGTCCTGCCGCATGGAGTTCGGGAAGGCGCGCGCGCGTCTTCCCTTTTTTGTGCCCGGAGAACGAGCCATGTTCGAGAAGCTGAACGAGATCGAAACCAAATACGAAGACCTGCAGCGGGCGATCGCCGATCCGGCGATCGTGACCGACGTCGCGCGCTATCGCGAAACGATGAAGGCGATTGCCGAGATCGAGGAGATCGTCCGGAAGTTCCGCGAGCAGCGGGAGGCGCAGAAGCGTCTCGCCGAGACGCGGCAGATGATCGCCACCCTCGAGTCGGGCGACGGCGAGCTCCGCGAGATGGCGGAGATGGAGATCGGGGAGCTCGAGGCGAAGACGCGCGCGCTCGACGCGGAGCTCAAGGTCCTCCTGCAGCCGAAGGACCCCAACGACGAGAAGAACGTCATCGTCGAGGTCCGCGCGGGCACGGGTGGGGACGAGGCGTCTCTCTTCGCCGCCGAGGTCGTGCGCATGTACGTCCGCTACGGCGAGGCGCGGCGGTGGAAGGTCGACCTCACGGACGTCAACTACTCGAGCGTCGGCGGGATGAAGGACGCCACTCTCATGATCGAAGGGGACAAGGTCTACTCGCGCATGAAGTACGAGTCGGGCGTCCACCGCGTCCAGCGCGTCCCCGAGACCGAGACGCAGGGGCGGATCCACACCTCGGCCATCACCGTGGCGGTGCTTCCCGAGGCGGAGGATATCGACATTCAGGTCAACGAAAAGGATCTGCGGGTCGACACCTTCTGCTCGTCGGGTCCGGGAGGGCAGTCGGTCAACACGACCTACTCGGCCGTCCGCCTCACGCACCTGCCGACGGGGATCGTCGTGTCGTGTCAGGACGAGAAATCGCAGATCAAGAACCGTGCGAAGGCGCTCAAGGTCCTGAAGGCGCGTCTGTACGAAGTGGAGCGCGCCAAGCGGGAAGCGGAGCTCTCCGCCCAGCGCAAGGGGATGATCGGATCGGGCGACCGGTCCGAGAAGATCCGGACGTACAACTTCCCGCAGGACCGCGTGACGGATCACCGCATCGGCCTGACGGTCCACAACCTCCCGGCGATCATGAACGGCGAGCTGGATAATCTGCTCGATCCGCTGACCGCGCATTTTCAGGCGGAGCGGCTGAAAGAGGCGGTGGAAGCCTAATCGGACGTATCGGACGTATCGGACGTATCGGACGTATAGGACGTATAGGACGTATAGGACGCATAGGACGGGAACGCCCCTGGCGCTCGCCCGTCGTATACGTCCTATACGTCGTATACGTCCTATTCAAAAAAACAAAGGCGAGCCACGAAGGCTCGCCTTTTTCATTCTACTGTCGGAAGGCCGCTTCCCCCTTCACGCTCCCGCTCACCGGGATCGTGACGACCGGGTTCATCGGGTCGGTCGTGTAGACCTTGAGGTCCCCGGTGATCTCGCCGGCCTTGGCTCCTTCGGCGACCTTGACGGTCAGCTCGTAGGTCCCCGGCGTCTCGGTGGCGCTCGCCTCGGCGATGACCGAGGGGGTGGTCGACTCGACCTTCGTGACCTGGAACTGCTCGGGCGCCAGGACGCTCGTCGATTTGATCGTCACCATGCGCGTCGCGGCGGGATCGGCGACGCCGACGTCACCGAAGTTCAGCGCCGGCGGCGAGAGCATGATGCCCGGCCGCACGAGGCCGGTGACGCTGAGCTCGTACACCGGCTGAAACTCCGACGTCGTGTGGATGATGACCTTCTCCGCGATCGGGCCGATCGGCGCCTCCGGGCCTCCGACCGTGACGTCGACGCGCCACTGGTTCTGCCCTTCGCGTCCGCCGTTCACGCGCGCTTCCGCGTCCTCGATCTTCTTGTACTCGACCTTGATGTAGTCCTTCGGCGCCTCGACGCGAACGACCTCGAACGGCTTTGGATCCTGGGAGTAGAGGACCGTGGTCTGTTTCCGCGCCTCGCCCTGGCTCAGGAGGTAACGGAGATAGCCAGGCGCCGCCTCGACGTACGGCTTGACGTTCGCGCGGATCGTGAGCTGCGCGATCGGCGTCGACGGGTCGCTGCTCGACACCGAGATGCCCTTCGCGATCGGGCCGTTGAAGTTCGTGGTGTCGACGCTCGCCTTCACGTGTCCGGTCTCGCCCGGCTTGATCACCTTGTCGAACTCGGCGACCGTGCAACCGCAGGCGGGCTGGACGCTCACGATCTCGAGATCCTTCTGCCCGTTGTTCTTGAGCGTGAACTCCCACTCGAGCATCGTTCCCTTCGGAACGGTCCCGAAGTCCTTGATCGGATCGATGACCGTCAGTTTCGGTGCGGCATCCTGCGCGAACGCGGCGGAGGCGCCGGCGAGCGTCAGAACGACCGCCAGGGTGAGAATGAACCGCATCTTCGACATCGGTGGAGCTCCCTTCTTCTGGAACGTGAACGATTGACTGTGGCCGGACGGCCCCCGTTTCGAACAGGGGTCCTCCGACCGGCATTCCACTCGCCTCTGGCGCATGGTATTTGCTTTTATGATGCGATTCGGAGCGGCCTCTACCGCTCCGATCGACTCCCTGGAGCCTTCATGCCCCATTTGCACGATCTCGAGCCCGTTCGACGCATCTATCTCATCGGCATCTGCGGAACCGCCATGGCGTCTCTCGCCGGGATGCTGAAGGCCCGCGACTACGAAATCGCCGGGTCCGACGAGCACGTCTATCCGCCGATGTCGACCTACCTCCAGCAGAACGGAATCCCGGTGCTCGAGGGGTATACGAAGCAGCATCTGGAGACGTTTCGGCCCGACCTCGTCGTCGTCGGCAACGTCGCCGCGCGGACGAATCCCGAGGTCGTCGCGATGCTCGAGATGGACCTGCCGTACACCTCGATGCCCGAGGCGATCTATGGTCTGTTTCTCCGGCGGAAGCACGCGGTCGTCATCACGGGGACACACGGCAAGACGACGACGACTTCGCTCATGGCGTGGCTTCTCGAGGCCGCGGGGCGGGACCCGTCGTTCGTCGTCGGCGGAATTCCAGTCAACTTCCAGCACAACTTCAAGCTCGGCGAGGGACGGGAGTTCGTGATCGAGGGAGACGAGTACAACACGGCGTTTTTCGACCGCGGGCCGAAGTTTCTGCACTACCACGCGAATTCGTTCGTCGTGAACAACATCGAGTTTGACCACGCGGACATCTTCGAGGACCTCCCCGCGATCGTCCGGGCATTCCGCACGGGCATCGAGCAGGTGGCGCCCGACGACGTGATCGTCGCGAACGAGGATGACCCGGAGGTCGCCTCGCTCCGCTCCGCCGCGCGTTCCCGCTGGATCTCGTACGGTCTCGACCCGGCGCGCGACTTCTCCGCGCGCGACGTCGCGTTCATCCCCGAGGGGACGGACTTCACCGTCCTGCGCGAAGGGAGGGAGTGGGGACGGTTCCGGAGCACGCTTTCGGGGCCGCACAACGTGCTCAACGCGCTCGCCGACATCGCGGTCGCGGCGGACCTCGGCGTCGGCCCCGAGGAGCTCCGGAAGGGGCTCGAGTCGTTCCGCGGGATCCGGCGGCGCATGGAGGTGCGCGGCATCGAGCGCGAGGTGACGGTGATCGACGACTTCGCTCATCACCCGACGGCGATCGCGACCACCCTCCGCGGCGCGCGCGGCCGCTGGCCCGGCCATCGCGTCTGGGCCGTGTTCGAGCCGAAGTCGATCTCCTCGAGCCGCAAGGAGTTCGAGGAGGGGTACAAACGGGCGTTTCGCGAGGCCGACCGCGTCGTGATCGGGCCCGTCTACTACAAGGAGCGGTACGAGACGCGCTACGGGCTCGACAAGATGATGTCGATCCCGGCGATCGTCGACGATCTCCGCCGGGCGGGCGTCGCGGCGGACCACATCGAGTCGTTCGACGAGATCGCCGCCACGGTCGCCGCGGAGGCCGCGCCCGGCGACGTCGTCCTCGTCATGTCGTCCGGCGCCTTCGGCGGCGTGCACGATAAGATCCTCGAAGCGCTCCGGACCGCCGACATCGGGCCTGCGGCTCCGGAATAACCGCCTCGCTCGCCGCCGTTCTCTCGCCGTCAACCCGAATTCGATTTTTTCCGGAAGTGGAGTGGAACGATGGCCGAGCAGAAGGCGAAAGAACTGATGCGGAAGCACGACATCCGCCTCGAGGAGCTCCGGGAGGGGAAGCACACGCTGCATCACCTCCGGACTCTGGTGCACTCGGAGGGCCTCCCGTTCGAGGTCTTCCAGAGCCTCGTGAAGATGCGTCGCTGACGCGACGATGTGGCCGGGCGTATCGCCCCGGAGCCCGGCGCAGGCAGTCGGAGGAGTCCTTGTGAAACTGAGCCGCCAGGCGGCGCCGCTGATCGAGAGCAAGGCGTGGGACGATCTCGAGTCCCTCTGGATGACCGAGATCGAGAGCGATCCGACCCGCGTGGACGAGTTCCTCGAGATCGCCAAGCGTCTCCGGAAGGCGGACGAGCGGATCCGGGCCGACGCCCTTCTCGATCTGCTCGGCGACGCGTTACGCGAGCGCGGCGCGTGGCCGGAGCGGCTCACGGTTCTGCGCGAGATCGGCCGCCTCTCCCGCAAGCCCGCCACACTGAAGGCGCCTCTCGAAGAGGCGCTCCGCAACGCGTTCGGCGGCCGGGCGTCCTTCGACAAGGTCATGGCCGCCGTCGGCTTCGATCAGAAGGACGCGAACCCGGTCGAGAAGGCGGAGAAGGCCGTCACGTGGCTCACCTATGACGAAGGTGAGCCGTTCTTCATGGCCGGCCGCGGCGCGGGCGTCGTCACCGAGCTGAATCCCGACCTCGGCATCGCCCGCCTCGATTTCGAGGACCTGGAGCGCGTCTCCGTTCCGCTCGGCGCCGCGCAGAAGAACCTCGTCCCGATCGAGCCCGGGCACCTCCTTCGCGAAAAATTCGAAGATCCCGAAGGCCTCACCGCGCGCGTCCTCGCCGCGCCCGCCGACGCGTTCGCGCGCCTGCTTCAGGATTTCGGCCGGCCGATGACGGTCGCCGAGGTGAAGGACGCGATGACGGGCATCGTTCCCGGCACGAAGTGGGGCTCGTGGTGGACGGCCGCGCGGAAGAATCCGCAGATCCTGGTCTCCGGCAGCGGGGCCCGCGCCACGTACTCGTGGAACGCGAGCGAAGCCGACGCCGAAGAGGTGATCCGGCGCGGGTTCGAGCAGGCGGACATCCGGAAGAAGGTCGAGCTGGCGAAAAAGCACAGCGGCCGCTCGGACGAGCTGGCCGACTGGATGGCGGGACGCCTGGTGACCGCCGCCGAGCGCCTCGCGCCGAGCGATCCCGCCACGGCGTGGGAGACGCTCGCCACCGTGGAGCGGCTCCCCGGAAGCGCCGAGCCGGCAATCGACCGGGACGAGCTCCTCATGGCGCCGGCCGCCTCGCGCGTGATCGCCGGGATCACCGATCGGACGCTCCGGGAGCGCGCGATCGAAATCGTTCGCGAGCGTCACGCGGAGTGGCCGAAGGTCCTCGGCGAGATCTTCTTTCTCGAGGACGACCCGCGAATCCTCTCGACCGTCATGGAGATGCTGCAGAAGGACGCGCCGGAGATCGGCGACCGGCTCGTCGACGAGACGCTCCGTCACCCGCGCCGCCACCCGCGCGCGTTCTACTGGTTCTGCAAGGCGGCCGAGCAGCAGGAACAGCTCCCGCCGCGCGCGAATACGGCCTTGCTGTCGCAGATGCTCGACGCCGTCAACTGGGACGAGTTCGCCCCGATCCGCCCGCGGATCAAGGAGCTGTTCGATCGCGGTGCGCTCGGCGTCCGGATCATGCTGCAGGGCGGGAACGAGGAGCAGGCGCGCAAGATCCTCGACACGCTCGAGCGCTACGGCGCGCTCGAGGAGTACCGCCGCGACCTGCTGCGCGACGCGGGCCATATGGCCTATCCCGCGCTGCGCGCGCCGCAGGTCGAGCCGATCTTCGCCACGGCCGAGGCCGCGGCCGCGAAGCGCGAGGAGTACGACCGGATGAAGAACGTCGAGATCCCCGCGACGCTCAAGGCGATCCAGGTCGCCCGCGAGATGGGCGACCTGCGCGAGAACTTCGAGTACAAGGCGGCACGGCAACGGCAGGAGTATCTCGCCGCGCGCGTCGCGGAGCTCGCGAACGATCTCGGTCGCGTCCGGCTGATCGAGCCGGGTGAGGTCGACGCAGGCGAGATCCGCATCGGCACGCGCGTCCGCCTGCGGAACGGCGACGTCCACCGCGACGTGACGATCCTCGGGCCGTGGGAGTCCGACCCCGAGCACGGCGTCTACTCCCATCAGTCGGACGTCGCGAAGGCGCTGCTCGGCCACCGTGCCGCGGAGATCGTCTCGTTCATGGGCAACGACTACGTCGTCGAGGCGATCGAGCCCTGGAAGTGAGATACTAATCGCGCCAGAATGCTGGGCGGAAAGGACTCGCGGGATGACCTACATCATCGCTGAACCGTGTATCGGAGTGAAGGACACGGCGTGCGTGGAGGTCTGCCCGGTGGACTGCATTCATCCGCGGAAGGACGAGGCGGAGTTCGCCGACGCGGAGATCCTCTACATCGACCCCGAGGTCTGCATCGACTGCGGCGCCTGCGAGCCCGCCTGCCCCGTCCAGGCGATCTTCCCCGAGGATCTGCTGCCCGAGAAGTGGGCGCACTTCACGCAGATCAATGCGGATTGGTATAAGCGGTAGTAGCTCGTAGCTCGGACTCCTCGCTGGGACTCCTCGCATATCACAATCGCCGTCGTCCTGAGCGAGGTGGTGCGGGTGGGTGAGAGCGAAGGATCCCCCCACCGCGTCTCAATCCGAACCCGTCGCGAGTCTGAGTCGCAGCTGAGGAGATCCTTCCTCGCTTCGCTCGTCAGGATGACGGCGGCTCGAACCTTGATGGCGACCCGGCGACGAGCGACGAGCTACTAGCGACGAGCTACTAGCTACGAAACGCTACGAAATTGTGATC
The DNA here is from genome assembly GCA_050745405.1 of Thermoanaerobaculia bacterium. Lineage (GTDB taxonomy): Bacteria > Acidobacteriota > Thermoanaerobaculia > Gp7-AA8 > Gp7-AA8 > JBOGJQ01. Next base: position 17,739 of record JBOGJQ010000331.1, read on the forward strand.
CCCCTCACGGACGCCGTTCCGAACCGGACATAGATTTCCGCCTGCAAGCACAGCAGTCGCTGCACAAAAGAGGGCGTACCGCCCTCTTTTTCGTTCTTTGACGCGGAAACGAACGGAGACCCTTCAGTCGACACTCCTTCGAGTCGCTGCAGCATGCAGTCCGGTGGTTGGGTGAATGGGCAAACACTCCTGGGCAAACCTCCTCAGCGGCTGTAAGGGTCTCCGTTCGTTTCCGCGCCGCTTCCGGTGCCGCCCCGCGCGCGGAGCGCTGAATTGAGATGAGGATGGGTCGAACGGGTGGGATTCTCAATTCAGCGGTCCGCGCTCACGGTCTGACCAGGCCGCCGTACGTCTCCGGTCTCCGATCCCGGAAGAACTGCCACACGTTCCGGACCTCCCGAATCTGATCGAGATCCAGCTCCGCCGTGACCAGCTCGTCCTGGTCGCGGCTCGCCTCCGCGAGAAACCGCCCCCGTGGATCACAGAAGTAGCTCTGGCCGTAGAACTCGCCGATGTTCCACGGCGCCTCGCGCCCGACGCGGTTGATCGCTCCCACGAAGTACGCATTCGCAACGGCGTGCGCGGGCTGCTCGAGCTTCCAGAGGTACTCCGAAAGCCCCGCGACCGTCGCGCTCGGATTGAACACGATTTCCGCCCCCCCCAGCCCCAGCTCCCGCGCCCCCTCGGGGAAGTGCCGGTCGTAGCAGATATAGACCCCGACGCGCGCGTAGCGCGTCTCGAATACGGGGTACCCGAGGTTCCCCGGCTTGAAATAGAACTTCTCCCAGAATCCCGGCGCGCAGTGCGGGATGTGATTCTTGCGGTACTTCCCGAGATACGTCCCGTCGGCGTCGATGACCGCGGCGGTGTTGTAGTAGACCCCCGGCGTGTCCTCTTCGTAGATCGGAACGACGATCACCATCTGGTGCTTCTTCGCGATCTCCTGCATGAGACGCGTGGTCGGGCCGTTCGGGATCGGCTCGACCGCCTCGTACCAGCGGGCGTCCTGTTCGGCACAGAAGTAGGGACCGGTGAAGATCTCCTGCATGCTGAGGATCTGCACGCCCTCCCGCGCGGCCCGTTCGATGAGCGGGAGGTGCTTGTCGAGGTTCGCCTGCCGGATCGTCTCGATCTTCTCGTCCGTCCCGCAGGCGTGGGACGTCTGAATCAATCCGCATTTCACGAGTCTGGGCATCACGGGTCTCCGGTCGGTCAGATTTGCGACGGCTCGGCGGTGGGCGCCGGCACGGCCGCGCGTTGCATCAGGACGAGGTAAACGACGAAGCTGAGGCCGAACGTCACGAACCAGGCATGGGTGTAGAGGTCGTCGAACAGGGTCGGATTCGCGACCTGGCCTCCGGGCGTGAGAGCCGCGCGAACGAAGCCCGGAACGACGGGCGCGATCGCGACGGCGAGAGCGATCATCGCGCGCCAGTTGATGCCGTTCGCGTAGCGGTACGCGCCGTCGAGCGAGAAGAGGTCGCGCAGGACGAGCTTCTGGCGGCGCAGGATCCAGTAGTCCGCGATCATGATTCCGCCGAGCGCTCCCATGAGGCTCGAATAGCCGATGAGCCACGTGAAGATGTACGCGGCGGCGTCGGAGTAGAGCTTCCACGGCATCATCGCGATGCCGATGACGGCGGTGATGAGGCCGCCGCCGACGTAGGTGATCCGGCGCGGGCTGAGGTTCGAGAAGTCGTTCGCTGGTGAGACGACGTTCGCGGCCATGTTCGTGGTGATCTGCGCCGCGAGGACGATCAGCGCGGCGAAGATGATCACGGCGGGAGAGCCGATGCGCGTGATGAGCGCGATCGGATCCCAGATCGCCTCGCCGAAGATTCCGACGGTGGCGCTCGTGACGGCGACGCCGATGAAGGCGAACGCCGTCATCGTCGTGGGGAGTCCGAGCGCCTGGCCGAGCATCTGCGACTTCTGGCTTTTCGCGTAGCGCGTGAAGTCGGGGATGTTGAGACTGAGGGTCGCCCAGTAGCCGACGTTCGCGGTCAGCGCGGCGGGGAAAAGCGCCCAGAACTCGGCGCGGCCGAGGCGGAGCCGCTCGGAGCCCGCGAGCACGGTCCCGAGGCCGCCCGCGCGCTGAATGGCCCAGCCAAGAAGAATCGCTCCGCCCGCGAGCAGAAGCGGCGCCGCCCACGACTCGAGCACTTTGATCCCCTCGGTGCCCTTCATGATGATCGCGACCTGGATCAGCCAGAAGGCGCCGAAAGCGATCCAGCGGGAGCCCGTCACGCCCGCCCAGCCGCTCCACGCCGCCGTGAGCAGCGCGTCGAGCGCGAGGCCGCCGATCCAGGTCTGGATCCCGAACCAGCCGCAGGCGACGATCGCGCGCAGCATTGCGGGGACGTTCGCGCCGCGCACGCCGAAGCTCGCGCGGCAGAGCACCGGAAAGGAGACGCCGTACTTCGTCCCCGCGTGCGCGATGAGGATCATCGGGACGAGGACGATCAGGTTCCCGAGAAGGATCGTGATCATCGCCTGCCACCACGTCATCCCCTGCGCGATGAGCCCCGAGGCGAGCGTGTAGGTCGTGATGACGACGCTCATGCCGATCCAGAGCGCGGCGATGTTGTACGTGCTCCAGGTCCGCCGCGAGAGCGGCGTCGGCGCGAGATCGCGGTTCCAAAACGCGCTGTTGGAGACGTCGTCGTGCAGTTCGACGAAATCCTGATCGGATGCGGTCATGTCAGCTCCTCGAGAATTGAACAGTTGAAGAGTTGAACAGTTGAACAGTAATGACACCGCATACCAGCTCACTGTTCAACCGTTCAACCGTGCAACTGTGCAACTCTTCAACTCAGCTACGGGGCGAATTGAACAGCCCGCGCTTCAGAAACGTCCCTTGGCCTGCTTTGCCCGCGAACTTGCCGTTCTCGATCACGACGCGGCCGCGCGACAGAACCGTCTTCGTCACGCCGCGGACGCGCCGCCCCTCGTATGCGCTGTAGTCGACGTTCATGTGGTGCGTCTTCGCGCTGATCGTCGTCTCGTCGTTCGGGTCGAAGATCACGATGTCCGCATCCGAGCCGACGGCGATCGTCCCCTTGCGTGGGAAAAGGCCGAAGATCTTCGCGGGCGAGGTCGAGACGATCTCGACGAAGCGGTTCGGGTCGATCTTTCCCGTCGCGACGCCGCCGTCGTGCACGAGACTGAGGCGGTGCTCGACGCCCGGCCCGCCGTTCGGGATCTTCGAGAAATCGTCCCGTCCGAGCTCCTTCTGCTCCTTCATGCAGAAAGGACAGTGGTCGGTCGAGATCACCTGGAGGTCGTCGTACTGCAGGCCGCGCCAGAGCTTCTCCTGATTCGCGGCGGCGCGCAGCGGCGGCGTCATGACCCATTTCGCTCCCTCGAATCCTTCCCGCTCGTAGAGCGAGTCGTCGAGGAAGAGATACTGCGGACAGGTCTCGGCGTATGCGGGGATGCCTGCGTCGCGCGCCTCCGTCACCTTCCGCAGCGCGTCATCGCAGCTCAGGTGGACGATGTAGACGGGCGCTCCCGCCATCTCGGCGATCGCGATCGCCCTTCCCGTTCCCTCGGCCTCGGCCTTCGTCGGGCGAGTCAGCGCGTGGTACTTCGGCGCGGTGTTTCCTTCCGCGATCGCCTTTTTGACGAGCGCGTCGATGACGACGCCGTTCTCGGCGTGCATGCAGACGAGGCCTCCCGCCTCGCCCGCGGTCGTCATCGCCTTGAAGATCGTCGCGTCGTCGACGAGGAACACGCCCGGGTACGCCATGAAGAGCTTGAAGCTCGTCACGCCCTGCCGGATCTGCTCCTTCATCTCGGGAAGGCGGGAGTCGGGAAGGTCCGTGCAGATGAGATGAAAGCCGTAGTCGATCGCGGCCTTGCCGTCGGCCTTGGCGTGCCAGGCGTCGATGCCTTCCTGCAGCGCCTGGCCGCGGTACTGAACGGCGAAGTCGATGATCGTGGTCGTCCCGCCGTGGGCGGCGGCGATCGTCCCCGTCTCGAAATCGTCCGACGACGAGGTGCCGCCGAAGGGGAGATCCATGTGCGTGTGGGGGTCGATCCCGCCGGGGATCACCCACTTTCCAGCGGCGTCGATGACGCGGTCGGCCTCGAGATCCAGCTTTTCGCCGATGAGGGTGACGCGCTCGCCCTCGACGAGAACGTCCGCCCGATAGTCGTCGGCCGCGGTGATGACTCTGCCGTTCCTGATGAGAGTCTTCATGCTGAGTGCCCTATGGCGGAGGAATCGATGGAAACGTTGCGCGCAACCCGAAGGGCTGGTGGGGGTTGCGG
>JBOGJQ010000332.1:0-1056 GCA_050745405.1 Thermoanaerobaculia bacterium
TCGAGGCGTACGCGCCGCTCACCAGCAAGGGGAGCTACTGCGTCGTGTTCGACACGATCGTCGAGGACCTCCCCGACGAGCTCTGCGCCGACAGGCCGTGGCGCCGCGGCAACAGTCCTCTGACCGCCGTGCGCGAGTATCTCGACCGCCTCGAGACGCATCCGCGTCACGGGGCCGACGGCGAGCCGCTCCGGTTCCGGCCCGACGAGGCCATCGAGAACAAGCTCGTCCTCACCGTCGCCCGAGGCGGATTCCTGCGGCGGGTGTGACCGATGGCCGAATCCGCGCGCCCGGCACTCACAATTGGTCTCCCCGTGTACAACGGCGCGCGATTCCTCCGTGAGGCGCTCGAGTCCCTCCTCGCGCAAACGTTCCGGGATTTCGAGCTCGTCGTTTCCGACAACGCGTCTACCGACGATACCGCCGCGATCTGTGCCGAGTACGCACGCCGCGATGCGCGCATCCGGTACATGCGCCAGAGCACGAACATCGGTCTTCTCGCGAACTTCCGGTCGGTTCTCGACGCCGCGAGCGGCGAGTTCTTCACCTGGGCGGCCTACGACGACACCTGGGATCCCGAATGGCTCGAACAGCTCGTCGCGACGTCGGCGCGACACCGCTGCCTGAGCTACGGTCTCCTGCAGAAGGTCGACGAGCGCGCGTCCCCTCTCCACGATCCGGCCAACCACCGGCGCCTCGAATTCCTCGGGACGCGGTGGTCGCGAAGGCTCCGATATTTCGTGCAGCCGTCGTTTCTCGGCAAGTACCAGCGCATTTACGGCGTGGTGCCCACGGCCGAGCTGAAGGCGATCCGGCCGTTCGAGGACGAAACGAACCTCCGCGGCAGCGATTTGCTTCTCCTCTACGACCTCCTCGCGCGGATCGAGATCCGCCACGGCGGCGAAGTCCGCATCTTCAAAAGGGTCCACGAAGACTGCGCGGGGGCGGGCGGCGACGCGAAACGGATCCGGCATCCGCGCGCCGTCGTGCGGTGGGCCCGCTTCGCCGGCGTGATCCTCTCGAGCACGCATCTGAAGCGCTATCTCGCCAGGAGCA
>JBOGJQ010000333.1:0-23561 GCA_050745405.1 Thermoanaerobaculia bacterium
TCCGGGTGCGCCGGCCGGGGCGCTGGTCGGGGGGGTCTGGGCGCCGCTAGCGCGCGGCGCGGGCGCCTGGCTGGTATCGATCCTCGATCCTTCCGCCGCCGAGTGACGCCGGCCCGTGCGGCAGCAGAACCACCATGACCGAAACCGAGGAGCCGAAGAAATCGATCGTGCGGGAGTATGGCGAGGCCCTTCTCATCGCGATGATCGTCGTCAATTTCGCGCGGATTTTCGTCTTCCAGGCGTTCAAGATCCCGACGGGGTCGATGATCGACAATCTCCTCGTCGGGGATCACATCGTCGTGAACAAGTTCATTTACGGCGCCCCCGGGCCCATGGACTCGCTCTTCCCGCTGCGGGAGATCCGTCGCGGCGAGATCGTCGTCTTCCGCTTTCCTCAGGAGCCGACGACCGATTTCGTGAAGCGCGTGGTGGCCCTGCCGAACGAGACCATCATGATCCGGAACAAGCGGGTCTGGATCGACGGCCTGCCGCTCGACGAGCCGTACGTTTACTTCGAGGAGCCGGACGTCTTTCCCGCGGACCGGAGGCTCCCGGCGCGGTACCGCGTCCGCGATCAGTTCGGGCCGTACGTCGTCCCCGAGAACTCGTACTTCATGATGGGGGACAATCGCGACCGATCGAACGACTCTCGCTACTGGGGTGCCGTGCCGCGCGACCTGATCAAGGGACGCGCGTTCCTCGTCTACTGGTCCTACCGCGGGACGCCGGTGCGCGCCGGTGCCTCGCCGGCCGAGAAGCTCCGGGAGCTCGCGCACATCGCCGTCGACTTCGTTCCGGCGACGCGCTGGGACAGAACGTTCCTCGTGGTCGACAGCCGGTACCACTATCGCGAGGGGGCGGAAGCAAGGTGAGCGCATGAATCCGGACGGGAAGGTCGCGATCGAAAACGGGGAGACGGAGCCGACGACGCCCGCGGCGCGCGCGCCGCACGTGGTCGACCGCGCGGACCACCCGATCTCGCGGAGGGACATCCCCGAGACGGTGCTGAAGGTCCTCTACCGCCTTCACCGCAGCGGCTACCGCGCTCACCTCTGCGGCGGGAGCGTCCGCGACCTCATGATGGGGCGGACGCCGAAGGACTTCGACATCGTCACGGACGCGCATCCGGGCGACGTGCGGCGGCTCTTCCGGAACAGCCGGATCATCGGGCGGCGCTTCCGCCTCGTGCACGTGATCTTTCAGGAGCGGATCGTCGAAGTCTCGACGTTCCGCCGCGAGCCGCAGCGCGCCGAGGGGGAGGATCTCCTCGTCACGGACGACAACACGTTCGGAACGCCGGAGGAGGACGCGCGGCGGCGCGACTTCACGATCAACGGTCTGTTCTACGACATCGCGGATTTTTCGGTGATCGATTACGTCGGCGGCCTGGAGGATCTGCGCGACCGGCTCATCCGCGTGATCGGCGATCCCGACCTGCGGTTCCGGGAGGATCCCGTGCGGATGATGCGCGCGGTGGAGTTCGCGGCGCGGCTCGACTTCGAGATCGAGGCGGCGACCTACGACGCGATCCTCGAGCACCGGAGCGAGATCCTGAAGGCCTCGCCCGCGCGCGTCTCGGAGGAGATCCTCGAGCTGCTCCGTCGCGGCTGGTCGCTGTCGGCGATCGAGCTGCTCGCGGAGACGCGCCTGCTCGAGCCGCTCGTGCCGGAGCTGCAGAAGCCGCTCGATCACGGCTCGATCGATTTTTTCTGGACGATGCTCGGCGTCCTCGACCGCACCGTGCGGAGCGGCCGCAAGATCTCGGACCCGGTCCTCTTCTCGGTGCTGATCCTGCCGTACGTGGTCGCGAGCATCGAGGAGGAGACGCGGCTGCGCGACGGCCGCCCGCGCGCGGGCGACATGATGCTGTTCGTCCGGGAGCTCATTCAGCCGATCGTGCAGCGGTTCTCGTTCTCGGCCGGCATGCGGCATCAGACCGAGCAGGCGGTCGAGACGCTCTGGCGTCTCCTCGAGCCGCCGAGCGACCGCCGCAGCATGTGGCGGTTCGTCTTCCGCGAGCACTTCAATGACGGTCTCGCCCTGCTCGAGCTCTACGCGCGGGCCTCGGGCCTGTATCTCGACGTCCATCGCGAGTGGCAGCGGTTCGCGCAGCGCGTACGCGGCGCCGAGGAGGCGGAGCGTCCGCCCACGCGGCGGCGGCGCTCGAGACGCCGATGACCGAGCCGGTCTACCTCGACCATCACGCGACGACGCCCTGCGATCCGCGCGTCCTCGAGAAAATGCTGCCGTTCTTCACCGAAACGTTCGGCAATCCCGCCGCGGTGACGAGCCCGCACGGCCGCCGCGCCGCGACCGCCGTCGAGGACGCGCGCGCCGCCGTGGCCGACTTCCTGCGCGTCCGGCCCGCCGAGGTCGTGTTCACCGCCGGCGCGACCGAGTCGAACAACATGGCGATCCGCGGCCTCGCCGCTCCCGGCTCGCACGTCGTGACTTCGGCGGTCGAGCACAAGTCCGTTCTCGAGCCGCTCGCGCGACTCGCAAGGGCGGGCGTCGAGGTCACGATTCTGCCCGTCGACGGCGAGGGGTTCGTCGATCCCGAGCGGGTCCGCGACGCGATACGGCCCAGCACGGTCCTCGTCTCCGTCATGGCGGCGAACGGGGAGATCGGCACGATCGAGCCGGTCGCCGCGATCGGAGCGATCTGCCGCGACGCGGGCGTCCGCTTCCACACCGACGCGACCCAGGCCGTCGGCAAGATCCCGGTCGATCTGTCGGAGATCCCGTGCGATCTCCTGTCGCTCTCCGCGCACAAGATCTACGGTCCCAAGGGGATCGGCGCGCTGGTGATCCGGCGGGGAGTGCGCCTCGAGCCGCTGGTGATTGGCGGCGGCCAGGAGAAGGGATGGCGCTCCGGGACCGTCAACGTTCCCGGCACCATCGGCCTGGCGGCGGCGCTCGAGCTCCGGCGCGCGGAAATGGAGGAGGAAGCCGTCCGCCTCGCCGCGCTCCGGGACCACCTTCGTGAACGGATCGTGAGGGAGATCACCGACACGCGTATCCATGGTCCGCGAGAGTTGCGGTTGCCCGGGAACCTCAATGTGAGCTTTCGGGGGATCGACGCGGAGTCGCTGATGTTCGCGCTCCGGCGGTTCTCGGTTTCGTCGGGTTCGGCGTGCAGCGCGGGGGAGCGGGAGCCGTCGCACGTGCTGCGCGCCATTGGAGCGGACGACGCGGCGGCGCTCGGATCGATCCGCTTCGGTCTCGGGAAGACGACGAGCCGGACGGAGATCGACCGGCTGGCGGACGACCTCGTCGCGACGGTCGGCAGACTGCGGCAGATGTCGGTACACTGAGAGAGGACAAATGGTCGAAGAGCCGGTGCTGCTGCTGGCGAACCGCTCGAGCGGCAAGCTCCTGTTCGATCGGATGCTTCTCTATCGCGAGGGACGGACGCTCCGCCTCGCGACGCGCGGAACGGAAGCGTGGCGGCTCGCGCGCGAGATCCTTCCGCACCTGATCGTCATCGGCTACGACCTGGACGACCTCACCGCGCCGGAGTTCTGCCGTCTGGTGCGCGGCCACGAGGCGACGCGCCGCTCCTCGATCCTTCTTCTCTGCGATGCCGAGGAAGGCGAAGCGGGAGAGATGTGTCGGGCCGCCGGATGCAACGACGTCGCGTTCCGTCCCGTCCATCCGGCCCACTTCGAGGAGAAAGTGGCGCGCCTGCTGTCGGTCCCCCCGCGCGCCTCGGTCGAGACCCTCACCCGGGTCGAGATGCTCGACGCGGGAACGACCGTCACCGGCCGCACCGTGAATATCTCCTCATCGGGTATGCTCTTGCAGCTCGACCGTGTTCTTCCGCCGGAGGCGAGTTTGATGGTTCAGTTCTACCTGGAGAGCGGCGCGGTGCCGATCCGGACACGGTCCGAGGTCGTGCGCGCGGAGTTCACCGGAGGCAGCCCGCGATACGGCCTGCGCTTCGTCGACATCGAGCCGGTCCAGCGGATGCGCATCGATTCGTTCGTTCGCGGCGCGCGTCAGGGGGAAATGTGAAGCAAGGCGTCGATACCGCGGAGGCGCTCCGGCGGGGGATCGATGCGGTCCGTCGCGAGGAGTACCTTCTGGGCCTCACCCTCCTGACCGACGCATACTCCGGAAAGGAGATGCCCCCCGCCGACGGGCTCTCTTACTACGGCCTCTGTCTCGCTCTGGTCCAGAAGAAGTTCAAACCCGCGGTCGACCTCTGCCGCAAGGCCATCGAGCTGCAGTTCTACCATCCCGAGCACTACGCGAACCTCGCACGCGTCTACATGGCGGCGGAAAACCGGAAGAAGGCGCTCGCCGCGATCGACGAGGGGCTCCGCGTCCTCCCGGACGACGAGTCGCTCGTCGAGCTGCGGGTCGAGCTCGGGCGGCGGAAAAAGCCGGTGATCCCCTTCCTGCCGCGCGACAACGCCCTCAACGTCGCCCTCGGGCGCGCCCGTCACGCGAAGAAAGAGTCCGGCCGCGAGAAGAAGAAGTAGCTCGTGGGCGCGCCGTCCCGGCGCGCACCCTGTCAGGCCCTAACTTCGTCGCCGAACTGTTTTTGTACGATCCTGCCGATGACGTGAGGGGGCACGGGCGAGACGCCCGTGCCACGGTCGCTCCGCGTCGGCGGGCGGGAGGGTGGAAAGTGGCCCGGCGCGCACGCTGTCAACGCGTAACGCCACGGTACGTCTCCGCCAGCTCGTCCGGGGATACGCCCAAGTGCCAGCGGAGGATCGTCCACCAGTTGAGCGCGACCGTCCGCGCGACGCCGACTGCGAGGAACCGCCGCCCCGAGGTGACCACCTTCAGCGGCAACACGCCGCGGCGCCCGTATCTCTTCATCCGCATCGCGAGCTCGTAATCCTCCATGATCGGGATGTCGCGGAAGCCGCCGGCCCGCTCGAAGACGTCGCGCCGGACGAACTGCGCCTGGTCACCCCAAGGCGCGCGGGTCAGGCGCGTGCGGAGGTTGATCAGGAACGCTCCGACTCGCAGCGCGAGCCGCTCCTCGGCGAACGCGAGACGGAACCCGCCGAAGACGACGCCGCGGTCGACCGCCGCGACGACGGCGGCGACGGCGCCGTCCGGCAGGCGCGTGTCCGCGTGAAGGAAAAGGAGGACGTCTCCCTCCGCGCGCGCGGCGCCGGCGTTGAGCTGCCGCCCCCGCCCCGCCTCGCTCGAGGAGACGATCGCCCCCGCCGCTTCCGCGATCTCGCGCGTCGCATCGCGGCTCCCGCCGTCCGCGACGAGCACCTCCGCGGCGCCCGCGGCGAACGCCGATGCGACGGCGGCCTCGATCTGCGCCGCCTCGTCGAGCGCGGGAATCACGACGGACACTTTCGGCATCGGCAAGATGGTACCCTCTCGCGATCGGCGACAGGTGGACTGCTATCTCCTGATCGGGGGACGCTCTACGCGCATGGGCGCGGCGAAGGAGGACGTGCGACTCGGCGGCAAGACCTTTCTCGAGCGAATCCGATCGGCCGCCGCGGACGTGTTCGACGAAGTCATCGCCGTACAGCGCGCCCGCGGGCCGCTCGTTGAAGGAATGAAGACCATCCGCGAGCAGGAGCACGAACGTTCGGGAGCGATCTTCGGGCTCGAGTGCGCCCTCACCGCGGCCGCGGGCGCGAAGCTCTGGCTGCTCGCGACGGACTACCCGCTCGTGACGGCCGCGCTGCTCCGCGACCTGCGGGATCGGTTCGAGGCGTCGGGCGCGGCGGCGCTCGTCCCGTGGTGGGGCGGCCACCCGCAGCCGCTTTGCGCCGGGTACGCCGGCGCGGCCATGCCCGCGGTCCTCGCCGCGATCCGTTCGAGTCAGCTCCGGGTGCGCTCGCTCGTCGAGGCGCTCGACGTCGAGCACGTCCTCGAAGGCGAGCTGAGAACGCAACATGGGGGCGAGCCCCTCCTGAACGTGAACGACCCCGAAACGCTCGCCCTCGCGAGGAGACTCGATGAAAAAGCTCACCCATCTCGATGACGAAGGCGCCGCGTCGATGGTGGACGTCGGCGCCAAAGACGTGACGCGGCGCGAGGCCGTCGCCCGCGGCCGCGTCCGCCTCGGACGCGCCACGCTGCGGCTCGTCGAAGAGAAGGCGCTCCCCAAGGGAGACGTGCTCAACACGGCGCGCATCGCCGGCATCCTGGCCGCGAAAGCGACGCCGTCCCTCATCCCGCTGACCCATCCCGTCCCGCTCTCCCACGTCGAGGTGACGTTCGCGACCGACCGCCGCGCGCACGCGATCGTCGTCACGGCGACGGCACGGTGCGAGGGGAAGACCGGCGTCGAGATCGAGGCGATGACCGCCTGCGCGATCGCCGCGCTCACGATCTACGACATGTGCAAGAGCGCGGAAAAGGGGATCACGATCGAGGAGATCGCCCTTTTGAGCAAGAGTGGAGGAAAGAGCGGGCGGTGGAATCGGGAGTGAGAGTCCGGACTCTGGACGGGGTGGCGGGAGGGCGGCTACAATCGCGCGCCGCGGCGGAAATACCGCACGGGCTCAGAGGGTTAGCTTGGATCCCTGCCTCCATAGCTCAATTGGTAGAGCAGCAGACTCTTAATCTGTTGGTTCTAGGTTCGAGTCCTAGTGGGGGCACCAGACCGGCACCGAAAACAGGGGACTGAGGGCGGAGCGCGCGGCGACGTCCTCGGTCCCCTTTTGTTTCCGGCACGGTTCGGGCACCCCGCGAAAGTGGCGGAATTGGCAGACGCGCCAGACTTAGGATCTGGTGGCCCAGCGCCGTGGGGGTTCGAGTCCCCCCTTTCGCACCAATCCCGTGACGGAATCCGCTGGAGAGGCTGCTGAGCCATGCTGATCGATCTGACTGACGTCTCCTCCATTCGCAAACAAGTGGAAGTCGAGATTCCGGCCGAGGCCGTCAATACGGCGTTCCGGACCGTGACGACGGAGTTCGCCCGTCAGGCGAAGGTCCCCGGGTTCCGTCCCGGGAAGACGCCCGCCGAGGTCGTCCGGAAGCGGTTCAAGAAGGAGATCGAGAGCGAGGTGCTCGACCGGCTCCTGCCCGAGTACTTCACCGATGCGATCTCCGGCAAGGACATCGAGCCGGTGGGGAGCCCGGGCGTGAAGCGGGTCGACGTCGTCGAGGAAGGGAAGCCGGTCCGGTTCGTGGCCGAGTTCGAGGTCAAGCCCGAGGTCGAGCTGCGGAACTGGGAAGGCATCGACGTCACCGAGCCGCCGCTCGAGGTGAGCGAGGAGGACGTCGATGCGATCGTCGAACGCTATCGCGACGCGTCGAGCACGTTCGTTCCCGTCGAGGGCCGAGGCGCCGAGGATGGGGATTACGTCGTCGTCGACATCGTGAGCCGCGGTGAAGGCGTGGAGACGCGGACGAGCGAGGGATATCCGATCCAGCTCGGAGACGAGGCGCCGATGCCGGAGCTCAACGACGCGCTCCGCGGAAAGAAAGCGGGAGAGACGGCGGAGTTCGACAAGGCCTACGGCGACGACGCGCCGAACGAGCAGGTGCGCGGGAAGACGATCCAGTACGCGATGACGGTGCGGGACGTGAAGAGGCGGGAGAAGCCGGAAGTCGACGACGAGCTCGCGAAGAGCGCGAACCTCGGCGACAGCGTCGAGGCGATGCGGGAGCGGATCCGCGAGGACCTGCGGAAGCACAAGGAGCAGGAGGCGCGGAACGCGAAGCGCCAGCAGGTCGGGCACGCGCTCGTGGAGCGGCACCCGATCGAGGCGCCTCAGGTTCTCCTGATGCGCGAGATGGAGCGCTCGATGCGGAACTACGCGCGCTATCTCGCCTCGCAGGGCGTCGACATCGAACAGGCGGACCTCGACTGGGAGGAGATCGGGCGCAATCTCGAGCCCGAGGCGATCAATCGCGTCAAGCTGTCGCTGATCCTCGAGGAGATCGCGAAGAAGGAAGGGATCGCGGTCTCGGACGTCGAGGTGGACGCGGAGATCCGGAGCGCGTCGTCGGGGACCGACCAGGAGTACGCCGAGGTCCGGCAGCGCCTGCGCGCGGACGGCGGCTACGAGGCGCTGCGCGCGAGCATGGCGCAGGAGCGCGCCCTCGACCTCGCCGTCGAGCGGGCGAACGTCGTATCGAAATAGTAGCTGGTAGCAAGTCGCTGGGAGCTAGTAGATGTAGCATGTACGAGCTACGAGCTACGAGCTACGAGCTACGAGCTACGAGCTACCAGCTACTAACGAAGGAGTCACCGAATCATGGTCCTCATCCCGATGGTGGTCGAGCAGACGTCGCGCGGCGAGCGCGCCTACGACATCTACTCGCGTCTTCTCAAGGACAACGTCATTTTTCTCGGTCAGCCGATCGACGACAACGTCTCGAACCTGATCATCGCGCAGATGCTGTTCCTCGAAGCGGAAAATCCCGAGAAGGACATCTGGCTGTACGTGAACTCGCCGGGCGGATCGATCACGGCCGGCCTGGCGATCTACGACGCGATGCAATACGTGAAGCCGGATGTCGCGACGATCTGCATCGGACAGGCGGCATCGATGGCCGCGGTCCTGCTCGCCGCGGGGAAGAAGGCGAAGCGCTACGCGCTCCCGAACTCGCGCGTGCTGATCCATCAGCCGTGGCTCCAGGGCCTCGGCGGCCAGGCCGCCGACATCGACATCCACGCGAAGGACATCCTTCGGATGCGGGAGCGCCTCAACCAGATCCTCGCCGACCACACCGGCCAGGCAATCGACAAGATCGAGCGCGACACCGACCGCGACTACATCCTCTCCGCGGCCGACTCGGTCGGTTACGGCATCGTCGACCAGGTCATCGAGAAGCGCGCGTAATCGTTCCGCGCGAGTCGGGAGTCGGACTCTCGACTCGCTCCGGAATGGCCGTTCCGGGCCCCCTGTTTCGAGAATCGTCCCGTCCAACCGTCCTTGACACACCCGGATGGCGGCTGGACAATGACGACAAAGGAAAAGGGATCCCATCGATGTCGAAGAAAGGGAGCAACGGCGACGTCCTCCGGTGCAGCTTCTGCAACAAGAGCCAGCGCGACGTCAAAAAACTGATTGCCGGACCCACCGTCTACATCTGCGACGAGTGCGTCGACATCTGCCTCGACATCATCGCCGAAGACCGGAAAGAAGAGCCGGGCCTGACGGGTGAGGCCGCCGGACAGCTTCCGAAGCCGAAAGAGATCAAGGAATTCCTCGACCAGTACGTCATCGGTCAGGAGCGGGCGAAGAAGAAGCTCGCCGTGGCCGTCTACAACCACTACAAGCGCATCGATTACCAGCAGCGCAACGGCCGCCAGGACGTCGAGCTGCAGAAGTCGAACATCCTGCTGATCGGACCCACGGGGACCGGCAAGACACTTCTCGCGCAGACGCTCGCGCGGATGCTCGCGGTGCCGTTCACGATCGTCGACGCGACGACGCTGACCGAGGCCGGCTACGTCGGCGAGGACGTCGAGAACATCATTCTCAAGCTCTATCAGGCCGCGGGGAACGACAAAGAAAAGGCCCAGCGCGGGATCGTCTACATCGACGAGGTCGACAAGATCTGCCGCAAGGGAGACAACCCGTCGATCACGCGCGACGTCTCCGGCGAGGGCGTGCAGCAGGCGCTGCTCAAGATCCTGGAAGGGACGGTCGCGAACGTGCCGCCGCAGGGCGGGCGGAAGCACCCCCACCAGGAGTTCATCCAGATCGACACGACGAACATCCTGTTCATCTGCGGCGGCGCGTTCGTCGGCCTCGATACGGTGATCGAGCGGCGGATGTCGTCGACGAGCATGGGCTTCGGCGCGAAGATCGCCGGCAAGAAGGATCGCGCGCTCGGCGAGCTTCTCGCGCAGGTGCATCCCGAGGATCTGATCAAGTTCGGGCTCATCCCGGAGTTCGTCGGCCGCCTGCCGGTGGTCGCCACGCTCGAGGAGCTCGACAAGGCGGCGCTCATCGAGATCCTCCGCGAGCCGAAGAACTCCCTGGTGCGGCAGTACCAGACGATGATGGGATTCGAGAACGTGACGCTGCGGTTCGCCGACGACGCCCTCGAGGCGATCGCCGACGAGGCGCTGAAGCGGAGCGTCGGCGCCCGCGGCCTGAAGATCATCATCGAGGAGCTGATGCTCGAGCTGATGTACACGATCCCGTCGCAGAACGCGATTTCGGAGTGCGTGATCACGCGTGAGGTGGTGGAGAATCGGAGCCAGCCGATCACGCTGTACCGGAAGGCCGGCTGATCGGCGCCTTCGCCTCTCCCTCTCCCCGCGCCGTAGTTCGTTGATCGTTGTTCGTCGTTCCGAACGTCGGGCACCGATCCGCTGACGACTGACTATTATGGCCAACGAACCGACCCTGACCAATCTCCCGCTCGTGCCGCTCCGCGACATGGTCGTCTTCCCGACGATGATGGCGCCCTTCGTCGTCGGCCGGAAAGCCTCGATCCTCGCGCTCGAGGCGACGCTGGCGGCCGAGGAGAAGAAGATCTTCCTCGCGACGCAGCGCGACCCGAAGGTCGACGACCCGAAAGTCGACGAGATCTACCACGTCGGCGTGGTCGCGACCGTCGTCCAGAACCTCCGCCTGCCGAACCAGAACGTGAAGGTGATGGTCGAGGGGCTCACGCGCGCCGAGATCGTCGCCACCCGCGAGCAGGACGGCTATCTCGTCGCCGACGTGAAGGCGATCGAGACGCAGAGCCCGCTGACCCCCGAGGTCGCCGATTACATCCGCAAGCTCGTCGAGGTCTTCGAGCAGTACGCGAAGATGTCGCACCACCTCGCCTTCGAAGGCGTGATGTCGACCCTGAAGATCGACGAGCCCGACAAGTGCGCCGACGCCCTCGCGTCGCACCTCCTGATCACCACCGCCGAAAAGCAGCAGCTCCTCGAGACCTTCAGCGCCTGGGAGCGCCTGCAGAAGCTGCAGGACTTCCTCGAGATCGAGATCGAGAAGATCAACATCGACAAGCGCATCAACTCCAAGGTCAAGAAGCAGATGGAGCGGGCGCAGAAGGAGTACTACCTCAACGAGAAGATCAAGGCGATCCACCAGGAGCTCGGCCGGAAGGACGACCGCACCGACGAGGTCGAGGAGCTGCGGCAGAAGATCGAGTCCGCCGGCATGCCGAAGGACATCAAGGAGAAGGCGCTCCAGGAGCTCAAGCGCCTGGAGACGATGCCGGGTGTTTCCGCCGAGGCGACCGTCTCCCGCAATTACATCGAGTGGCTCGTCGCGGTCCCCTGGAAGAAGGCCTCGAAGGAGATCAAGGACGTCGACGCCGCCGCGAAGATCCTCGACGAGGACCACTACGGACTCGAGAAGATCAAGGAGCGGATCCTCGAGTTCCTCGCCGTGCGCCAGCTCGTGAAGAACCCGAAGGGGACGATCCTCTGCTTCGTCGGGCCGCCGGGCGTCGGCAAGACCTCGCTCGCGAAATCGATCGCACGCGCCACGGGGCGGAACTTCGTCCGCCTCTCCCTCGGCGGCGTCCGCGACGAGGCCGAGATTCGCGGCCATCGCCGGACCTACATCGGCGCCTTCCCGGGCCAGATCATCCAGCGGATGAAGAAGGCCGGGACCATGAATCCGGTCTTCCTCCTCGACGAGGTCGACAAGATGTCGATGGACTTCCGGGGCGACCCCTCCGCGGCGCTCCTCGAGGTCCTCGACCCCGAGCAGAACAACGCCTTCGTCGACCACTATCTCGACGTCGAGTACGACCTATCGAAGGTGATGTTCATCGCCACGGCCAACGTGACGCACACCATCCCGGCGCCCCTCAAGGACCGGATGGAGATCATCCAGCTCTCCGGGTACACGCATCTCGAGAAGCGCGCGATCGCGCGGCAGTTCCTCGTTCCGAAGCAGCTCGGCGAGCACGGTCTCGACGATTCGAGCGTGCGCTTCACGGACGACGCGCTCGACGAGATCATCGATTCGTACACGCGCGAGGCGGGCGTGCGGAACCTCGAGCGCGAGATCGGCTCGGTGTGCCGGAAGATCGCGCGTCAGGTCCTGCGCGAAGAGACCGCCTTCTCGGCCGAGGTGGGGACGGAGCTGGTTCGCGAGTTTCTCGGCAAGCCGCGCTACCGGCGGCAGAAGCAGGAAGAGGTCAGCGAGATCGGCGTCGCGACGGGCCTCGCATGGACCGAAGTGGGAGGAGAGATCCTCCACACGGAAGTGGCGCTGTCGCGCGGCAAGGGGACGCTCACCCTCACCGGCAAGCTCGGCGACGTGATGCAGGAGTCCGCCCGCGCCGCTCTATCGTGGGTTCGCTCGCGGGCCGACCTCTTTGGCCTCGACATGGATTTCCACGACAAGATCGACATTCACATTCACGTTCCCGAGGGGGCGATCCCGAAGGACGGCCGCTCGGCCGGCATCACGATGGCGACCGCGCTGCTCTCGGCGGTCACCCGGATCCCGATTCACCGTGACGTCGCCATGACGGGCGAGATCACCCTGCGCGGGAAGGTCCTCCCCGTGGGCGGAGTCAAGGACAAGGTCCTCGCCGCGTCCCGCGCCGGCCTCACGCGCGTGATCCTGCCGCGCGAGAACGAGCGGGATCTGGACGAGATCCCGGCCGACGTTCGCGAGAAGATGGAGTTCCACCTGGTCGACTCGATGGACGAGGTGGTGACGATCGCGCTCGACGGGACGATCCTCCCGGTGACCGCGAAAGAGCAGCTCCCCGAGCCGTCGAAGACGGTCGGCGGCGAGGACACGCTGACGCATTGATCCGTCGCCGGCTGGCGGCGGATTTGACAATCGTGCGACAATGGTCGTGGCGCTCCCTGAGCGCCCCGCCGGTCGCTCCCCTGCAGTTCTGGTCTCAAGCAATCCCGTAAACGTAGATCATTGGAATTCCCCGAGTTGTGGACATTCGTTCCGTAGCGTTCGCCAGAGCGGTTCACCGGCACGCCGATCTTCCCAAAGACCGGCGGCCGCAGGTCGCGATCGTCGGGCGCTCGAACGTCGGCAAGTCGACTCTGATCAACGCGCTCCTCGGGCGGAAAAAGGGCGTGGCCCGGGTATCGCAGACACCGGGCAAGACCCAGGCGATTCACTTCTATCTCGTGAACGATCGGTTCTATCTCGTCGACCTTCCGGGCTATGGCTATGCGCGCGTACCGCGAGAGGTCTCGCGGGCTTGGGGAGACCTGGTCGGGGGATACCTCGAATCGGCGCAGGAGCTCAGGATGCTGCTGCTGCTCCTCGACGCGAGGCGGATCCCCTCGGACGAAGACCTGCAGATTCGCGACTGGATGGAAGCCCGGCAGCGGCCGTGGCGCGTGGTACTGACGAAAGTGGACAAGCTCTCGGGAAACGATCTGGCGAAGAGCCGGCGCGCGGTCGCCGAATCGCTCGGCCTCGATCGCGACGATCTGATCGCGTTTTCGGCGCGCGACCGCCGTGGCGTGCCGCCGATCTGGAGCGCGATCGACACGGCGGTCGCGGAAGCGAGAACGAAGGAGTAGCCGCGCGACGCGCGGAACGACGAGTGATGGAAGACAGAATGGAAAAGGAAGCCGGGACGGTGGAGAACGAGCAGGTCGAGACCACGGAAGCGGCCGAGCCGAAGCGCGCGGCCGAGAAGGCGGAGAAGCCCGAGAAGCCCGCACGGGCGCGTAAGGAAAAGGCCGCGGCCGCGGCTCCCGCCGAAGTGGCTCTCGCCGAGGCGGCACCAGCGGAGCCCGAAAAGGCGACGGAACGCCCCGAGCGGCAGCCGAAGAAGGCCGCCGAGACTCCCGCGCCGGCGGCGGCGCAGGAGACCCTCGACATCCGCGGCCTCAAGGAAATGAAGCTTCCCGACCTGATGAGGATCGCGAAGGACTTCGGCGTCGAGAACGCCTCCGGAATGCGGAAGCAGGATCTGATTTTCGGGATCCTCCAGGCGCAGACCGAGAAGAGCGGCCTCATTTTCTCCGAGGGCGTGCTCGAGTGCCTGCCGGACGGCTTCGGCTTCCTTCGGGCGCCGGAGTACAACTATCTTCCGGGTCCGGACGACATCTACGTCTCGCCGTCGCAGATCCGCCGCTTCGACCTCCGCACCGGCGATACGGTCTCGGGCCAGGTCCGGCCGCCGAAGGAAGGGGAGCGGTACTTCGCCCTCATCAAAGTCGAGGCGGTCAACTTCGAGCATCCCGACGTCGCGCGTGACAAGACGCTGTTCGACAACCTGACGCCGCTCTATCCGCAGGAGCGGATCCGGCTCGAAGTGCCGACGAACATGTCGTCGCGCGTTCTCGACCTCGTCTCGCCGGTCGGGAAAGGGCAGCGCGCGCTGATCGTCGCGCCGCCACGGACCGGCAAGACGATGATCCTCCAGGCGATCGCGAACTCCATCACGACGAACCACCCCGAGGTCGTCCTGATCGTGCTGCTCATCGACGAGCGCCCCGAGGAAGTCACCGACATGCAGCGGTCGGTGCAGGGCGAGGTCATCAGCTCGACGTTCGACGAGCCCGCCTCGCGTCACGTGCAGGTCGCGGAGATGGTCATCGAGAAGGCGAAGCGGCTCGTGGAGCACAAGCGGGACGTCGTGATCCTCCTCGACTCGATCACGCGCCTCGCCCGTGCTTACAACACCGTCGTCCCGCCCTCGGGGAAGGTGCTGTCCGGCGGTGTCGATTCGAACGCCCTGCAGCGTCCCAAGCGCTTCTTCGGCGCCGCGCGAAACGTCGAGGAGGGCGGATCGCTCACGATCGCCGCGACGGCGCTCATCGACACCGGCTCCCGCATGGACGACGTCATCTTCGAGGAGTTCAAGGGCACCGGTAACATGGAGGTCCACCTCGACCGCAAGCTCGTCGAAAAGCGCGTCTTCCCCGCGATCGACATCAACAAGTCGGGAACGCGGAAAGAAGAGCTCCTGCTCGACAAGAACGAGCTCAACCGTATCTGGGTCCTGCGGAAGGTCTTCAGCCCCCTGTCCACCGTGGAGTCGATGGAGCTCCTCATCGAGAAGCTCGACAAGACGAAGACGAACGCGGACTTCCTCAACGCGATGAGCTCGATGTAGAGCGAAATAGGACGTATAGGACGCATAGGACGCATAGGACGTATAGGACGCATAGGACAGGCCCGCATCATCTTGGGGCGGAGCGTCCCATACGTCCTATACGTCCTATCCGTCCTATCCGTCCTATCCGTCCTATTCATCCCTATAGGTCCTATTTCTTCCAACGCTTTAGCGTGGAGTAACGCTCCGGCGCCTCTTGTTGGAACGGGCGCTGGAACTCATGGCCACGAAAAAGAAAAACACGGCGCGGAAGCGGATCAAGGACTTCTTCTGGCGCCACTCGTTCGGTCTCGCCCTCGCGATCATGGCGGTCTTCGTCGCGGGGCTGATCTACGTGGGCCACACGTGGGTCGTGATCACGAAGCAGTTCGACTCGAGCCGGCGGTGGGATCTCCCCAGCCGGATCTATTCGGACGCGACCCCGATCCTGCCGGGCCTGACCTATCCCCGTTCCCTCCTCGAACCGAAGCTGAACAACCTCGGCTATTTCGAGGTCGAGCGCACGCCGCGGAATCCGGGCGAGTACCGCTATGACGACGGCGATCTCGAGATCTATCTCCAGAACTTCCGCTATCCCGACATGGATTACCGCGGCATCCCGGTTCGCGTCGACATGGCGAACGGGACCGTGCGGGCGATCGCGCGCATCGGCGACGAGATGGAGCTTCGCGGCGTCCGGCTCGAGCCGGAGCTCATCACGTCGATCTTCAACGACGTCATGGAGGACCGCGTCCCGGTCCCGCTCGAGGACGTTCCGCAGGATCTGATCGACGCGATCCTCGCGATGGAGGATCGCGCCTTTTTCCGGCACGAGGGGATCTCGATTCGCGGCATTCTGCGCGCTCTGATCACGAACATCCGTGAGGGCGAGACGGTCGCCGGCGGGTCGACGCTCACGCAGCAGCTGGTCAAGAACCTCTTTCTGACGCACGAGCGCACCTACACGCGCAAGGCGAAGGAAGCGCTCATGGCTCTCATCCTCGAGGCGCGGTACTCGAAGGAAGAGATCCTCGAGGCGTATCTGAACGAGATCTATCTCGGCCAGAACGGGGCCGTGCAGCTCGTCGGCGTCGAGCAGGCCGCGCAGACGTTCTTCGGAAAACACGTCAAGCGGCTCGACCTGCCGGAGGCGGCGACGATCGCCGGGATCATCAATTCGCCGAACGTCTACTCGCCTCTCCGCAGCCCGGAGCGGGCGAAACAGAGGCGGAACCTCGTGCTGAGCGAGATGCTCGAGCAGGAGAAGATCACGCGCGCCGAGTACGAGCAGGCGTTCGCCTCGCCACTCGAAACGACCCGATTCCCGCGCTCGCTGAACAGCGCGCCGTACTTCGTCGACTTCGTCATGCGCGAGCTCCGGGAGACGTATCCGGAGACGCAGCTCGAGACCGAGGGGCTGAGGATCTTCACCACGCTCGACACGATGATGCAGCGGTCGGCGGACCGCGCGCTCGAGGCCGGCGTCGCCGATCTCCGGAAGCGCTACCGCCACCTGCGGAACGCCGACGATCCGCTGCAGGGGACGGTGATCACGATCCAGCCCGGGACGGGATACGTCCGGGCTCTGGTCGGCGGACGGGATTACGCGAAGAGCCAGTTCAACCGCGCCCTCCAGGCGAAGAGGCAGCCGGGCTCGCTGTTCAAGCCCTTCGTCTACGTCGCGGCGATGGATCCCGCGCGCGGCGAGCAGGCGCTGACCGCCGGCACGATCCTCGAGGATTCGCCCATCACGATCGGCTCGTGGGAGCCGCAGAACTACGACGGGCAGTTCCACGGCCGGATCACGGTGCGCGACGCGCTGATCCACTCATACAACATCCCCGCGGTTCGCGCCGCGATGGACGCCGGCGTGAGCAACGTCATCGAGCTCGCCTCCGACATCGGTGTCGAGAGCACGCTCAAGCCGTACCCCTCGATCTCCCTCGGATCGTTCGAGGTCACGCCGCTCGAGATCGCGTACGCCTACTCGGTGTTCGCGAACGAAGGGGTCAAGGCTTCGCCCGTCAGCATTCTCGCCGTGGTGACGCGGGAGGGGAAGATCCTCGAGAGCCGCGACGTGAAGATGGAGCGCGTGGCGCCGGCCACGGTGACGTACATCATGAACGACATCCTCCAGGACGTCGTCCGGCGAGGGACGGCGGGCCGCGTCGGCGGCTCCTTCCCCGGCCGCGGCTTCGCCGGGAAGACCGGGACCACGAACGACTACCGCGACGCCTGGTTCATCGGCTACACGCCGCGCGTCCTGACGGTCGTCTGGGTCGGATTCGACGACAACGAACCGACGCGCCTCAGCGGATCGAGCGGCGCGATCCCGATCTGGATCGACTACATGGAGCGGATCGTCCCGATGATTCCGGACGCCGATTTCCGCCGTCCTGCGGGCGTGGTCACGCGCGAGATCGATCCGGAGACGGGCCTGCTCGCGACGCCGGCATGTCCCGAGACGCGTCCCGAGATGTTCATCCACGGCACCGAGCCGGTGGAGACGTGCTACCTCCACACCTCGTACCGCGAGCGGTACTTCCCGTACCTTTCGGACTTCCCCGGGTTCCCGCGGGAGCGGGGCGAGGTCGCGCAGGAGCGGGAGCGGGTCGAACGCGAGAAGCCGGAGCGGAAGGAAGAGCGGCGGGAGAAGAAGAAGTCGGCGCTGGAGCGCTGGCTGGACAAGGTGTTCTGAGGCGGCGGATAATCGCGCCTCCTGCCGGCCTGAACCGTTTCCCGGAGAGCCATGTTGCGCACGCGGGTCGAGAATGTCTTTCTGTACGTCGGGGGGCTCACGGAGCTCGGCCTCGACACGGTGCGCCTGACCTTCCGGCGCCCGTTCGAGACGCGCGCGTTCTCGAAGGAGCTCGACCAGGTCGGCGTGCAGTCGATCTCGATCGTCGTGATCACGGCGGCATTCATCGGCATGGTCCTCGCGCTGCAGACGGCGTACGCGCTGCAGGATTTCGGCGGAAAGCTCTTCATCGGAAAGGTGGTCTCGCTCTCTCTGGTGCGCGAGCTGGCCCCGGTGCTGATGGCGCTGATGGTCGGGGGCCGGGTCGGCGCCGGCATGACGGCCGAGATCGGGACGATGAAAGTCACCGAGCAGATCGACGCGCTGCGCGCGCTGGCGACGAACCCGGTCCGCAAGCTCATCGTGCCGAAGGTCCTCGCGACGACGCTCATGCTTCCGGCCCTGACCACGCTCGCGATCCTCATCGGGACGTTCGGCGGCATGATCATCGCCGTCCTATCGCTCCACCTGAGCGCGAACTTCTACATCCGAAGCGTGATCACGACGATCAAGTACAACGACCTCGCGTCGGGGATTGGGAAGACGTTCTTCTTCGGCTTCGCGATCGCGCTGATCGCGTGCTTCAACGGCCTGCGGACGAGCGGAGGGGCCGACGGCGTCGGACGCGCGACGACGGCGACGGTCGTCACCGGCGCGATCACCGTGCTCGTCATGGACTTCTTTCTGACCAAGCTGTTCCTGATGGTGACATGAGAGAGCGGCGGGTCACGTTGTCGGGACTGCGCGTCCCCGGGTTCGAAGAGCGGAGATCGCAGCCGCGCGACACGATCATCGAATTTCGCGACGTGCACAAGGCGTACGGACCCAAGCAGGTCCTTCGCGGCGCGTCGCTCGAGGTCGTCCGCGGCGAGGTCCTCGTCATTCTCGGCGGCTCGGGATCGGGCAAGTCCGTCACCCTTCGCCACGTCCTCGGGCTGGAGCGCCCCGACGCGGGGCGCGTGATCGTCGAGGGCGACGACATCACCGAGCTGCCGGAGGAAGATCTCTACGACGTCCGGATGAAGTTCGGGATGCTCTTCCAGGGCGGCGCCCTGTTCGATTCGATCACGGTCGCCGAGAACATCGGCTTTCCCCTGGTCGAGCACACGGACATCCGCGGCGAGGAGCTCGCCCGCCGGGTCCAGCAGGTTCTCGAGCTCGTCGATCTTCCCGTCGCGGGCCACCTCATGCCGGTCGACCTCTCGGGCGGGATGCGGAAGCGCGTGGGACTCGCCCGCGCGATCATCGTCGGCCCGGAAGTGATCCTCTACGACGAGCCGACGACGGGTCTCGATCCGGTGACCGCGCAGACCATCAACGAGCTGATCGTCTCGCTCCAGACCAAGCTCAAGGTGACCTCGATCGTCGTCACCCACGACATCCAGTCCGCGTTCCACGTCGGCGACCGCATCGCCTTCCTCCAGGAGGGCGTCTTCCAGTGGGTCGGGACGATGGAGGAGGCGCGGCGGTCGAATCACCCGAAGCTTCTGGAGTTCCTGAGAACGTCGAATGTGGCGGCCGCTCAGCCTGTCGAGGCGGAGCCGCCCCGGATGAACGAGCGATGAATACGAATACGAAACGCACTCTGCGCATCGGCGCGCTGGTCACCGCCGCTCTCGTGACCCTCATGGTCTTTCTCTTCGTCATCGGGGCGGAGCAGAAGATCTTCTCCCGGAAGAACCGCTATTTCGCGCAGTTCCGCAACGTGAGCGGCCTCGCCGCCGGGAATCCGGTCATGCTGTCCGGCGTCACCGTCGGTACGGTCGAGAGTATCGAGCTCCCTCGCGATCCCGCGAAGGAGAAGGTTCAGGTTCAGGTCTCGATCGAAGAAAAGTTCGAGGACCGGATCCGCGTCGACTCGCGCGCGCGGATCAAGAAGCTCGGCCTCATCGCCGCCGACTCCTACATCGAGGTCACACCGGGGTCGCCGAACCAGCCGGTCCTCCCGCCGGGCTCGCTCATTCCGGCGCTCGAGGCGACCGACGTCGACGCCCTCATCGCGTCGGGCGAAGACCTCGTCGACAACTTCGTCCAGATCTCGCACTCGCTCAAGAACGTCCTCGCCCGCATCGATCGCGGCGAGGGGCTTCTCGGCGAGCTCACGACCGATCCGGAAGGAAAGCAGAGAATCACGGACACGCTGATGGCCACCCTCAACCGGACGAACGCGGTGCTGAACCAGATCCAGAGCGGCCGCGGCGTCATGGGGCGGCTCCTGTACGACGACGCCTACGCCGCCGAGCTGACCGGGTCGGTCCAGTCGAGTGCCGAGTCGCTCCAGGCCATCCTCACCGACATCCACGCGAGCTTCGAGAGTGGGGAGGGAGCCCTCCCGGCCCTCCTCTCCGATCCGGAGGGGAAGGCGAGGGTCGACGCGCTGATCGAGAACCTACGCGTCACCTCGG
The DNA here is from genome assembly GCA_050745405.1 of Thermoanaerobaculia bacterium. GTDB lineage: Bacteria > Acidobacteriota > Thermoanaerobaculia > Gp7-AA8 > Gp7-AA8 > JBOGJQ01. Next base: position 20,149 of record JBOGJQ010000333.1, read on the forward strand.
AGAACCTGAGCGCCTTCACGGCCTCGCTGCGCACGGGCGAGGGCCTGGTGCCGCGCCTCGTGAACGATCCGGAGTACGGCGACGAGGTCCTCCAGGAGTTCCGTGGCCTCGTCACGCGTCTCAACGAGATCGCGCGAAAGGTCGAGGAAGGCGAGGGGACGGCCGGACGGCTGATCGCCGATCCGTCGGTGTACGAGGCGATCAACGACATCCTCATCGGCATCAACGAGTCGCGGCTCCTCCGGTTCCTGATCCGGAACCGGCAGGCCGCCGGGATCGAGGAGCGTTACGACGAGGCCGTCGAGGCCCAGGAGCAGCAGACGACGACTGCGCCGGAGGCCCCACCCCCGAATTAGCCAAAAGGGACTCTGATACCATCCGCGCCGCCCCCAGGCTCACGCCCAAACCCATGAAGGGGAGCGGTTTCCCGGGAGAAACGCCGTGAATCTTGCTGTCATCGGGACCGGCTACGTCGGTCTCGTCACCGGTGCAGGACTCGCAGATTTCGGAAACGAAGTCATCTGTGTCGACGTCGACGAGAAGAAAATCGACGCCCTCCGGCGGGGAGAGATCCCCATCTACGAGCCCGGCCTCGATACGATCGTCGCGCGGAACGTGGCGGAGGGACGGCTGCAGTTTTCGACCGACCTCGTCGGCGCGATCCAGAGTGCGCGCGCGATCTTCATCGCGGTCGGGACGCCGCCGAAAGCGGACGGCTCGGCCGATCTCCGGTACGTCGCCGAGGTCGCGCGGTCGATCGCGGACCATCTGAACGGGCCGAAGCTCGTGATCACGAAATCGACGGTGCCGATCGGGACGGGGCGGCTGATCGAGAAGATCATCGGCGAGGCGCGGAAGGACCACCGCGTTTCGGTCGTGTCGAATCCCGAGTTCCTGCGGGAAGGGTCGGCGATCGAGGATTTCATGAAGCCGGACCGCGTGGTGATCGGCGCCTCGGACGAGGAGGCGGTCGAGCTGATGGAGGAGATCTACGCACCTCTGCACAGCCTCGACATCCCGTTCGTGGTCACGGACGTCGAATCGTCGGAGCTGATCAAGTACGCGGCCAACGGGTTTCTCGCGACGAAGGTCTCGTTCATCAACGAGATCGCGAGTCTGTGCGAGATCGTCGGCGCGAACGTCCAGGACGTCGCGCTCGGGATGGGGCTCGACAACCGGATCGGGACGAAGTTCCTCCAGGCCGGCCCCGGCTTCGGCGGCTCGTGCTTTCCGAAGGACACCTCCGCGATCGCCGACATCGCCCGCCGCGCGGGTTACCGCTTCCAGATCATCGAGGCGGTCATCGACGTGAACCAGAAGGTGAAGCTGCGGATGATCGACAAGGTCGTCGAGGCGATGGGCGGAGACGTCGACGGGAAGACGATCGCGCTGCTCGGACTGGCGTTCAAGCCGGAGACCGACGACATGCGCGACTCGCCCTCGATCCCGCTGGTGCGCGGCCTTCAGCAGCGCGGCGCCCGCCTGCGGGCGTACGATCCGCAGGCGACCGCGAACGCCCGCGCCATGTTCCAGGACGTCGCCTTCTGCAAGGACGCGTACGAGACCGCGAGCGGCGCGGACGCTCTCGTCATCGTGACCGAGTGGAACGAGTTTCGCGCGCTGAATCTCGACCGAATCCGCAAGGCTCTCGCCGAGCCGGTCATCATCGATCTCCGAAACCTCTATGACGCGCGGCGCGTCGAGGACGCCGGATTCCGCTACGTCTCCGTCGGGCGGGGCACGGGAAAAATCTGGGTCGCGGAGGTCTGAGATGGGTCGAGCTCTCATCACCGGCGGCGCGGGATTCCTCGGTTCGCATCTGTGTGACCTCTTTCTCGAGCGCGGGCACGAGGTCATCTGTATGGACAACCTCATCACCGGCTCGATGGACAACGTCGCGCACCTGCTCGGCCAGCCGGGATTCACCTTCGTCCGTTACGACGTCACGAACTACATCCACGTCGAGGGGAAGCTCGATTACGTCCTCCACTTCGCCTCGCCGGCGAGTCCCATCGACTACCTCGAGAAGCCGATCCAGACGCTCAAGGTCGGCTCTCTCGGGACGCACAAGACGCTCGGCGTCGCCAAGGACAAGGGCGCGCGGTACCTGATCGCCTCGACCTCGGAGGTCTACGGCGACCCGCTCGTCCATCCGCAGAAGGAGGACTATTGGGGGAACGTGAACCCCGTCGGTCCCCGCGGCGTGTACGACGAGGCGAAGCGATTCGCCGAGGCGATGACGATGGCGTATCACCGGTTTCACGGGGTCGACACGCGGATCGTCCGGATCTTCAACACGTACGGAGAGAGAATGCGCCTGAACGACGGCCGCGTCGTTCCGGCATTCGTCTCGCAAGCCCTGCGGGACGAGCCGCTCACCGTCTTCGGCGACGGATCCCAGACCCGGTCGTTCTGTTACGTCTCGGACCTCGTCGACGGAATCTACCGGCTTCTGATGTCCGAGGAGGTCGACCCGGTGAACATCGGCAATCCGGCGGAGATGACGGTCCTCCAGTTCGCGGAGACGATCCGCGCGATTACCGGAACGAGCGCGCCGATCGAGTTCAGGCCGCTGCCGGTGGACGATCCGAAGATCCGGAGGCCCGACATCACCCGGGCCCGGACGATTCTCGGGTGGGAGCCGCGCGTCCCGCTCGAGGAAGGATTGCGGCGGACGATCGACTTCTTCCGCGGGAAGGTGAAAGGATAAGGGCTTCGATGCTCGCAGCAACGCGCAAGGGAGGACGGACTCCCGATCTCCGCTGGTTTCATCCCGCGCCGGCCGAGCGGTATCACGAGCTCCGCGGCGCCGGCGGCAAAGTCGCTTCGATCCGCTGGGCGCGGGAGCAGGGGACGCTGGCGACGGGGGAGTGGGGAAGCCGCGTCTGGTCGTTCAAGCGGTTCGGGTTCTTCCATCCGAAGATCACGATCCGGCGCTCCGGCTCCGAGGCCAACCTCGGCCGGTTCGAGCCGAACATGACCGGCGGAGGGGTGCTCCATCTCGCCGGTGGCGTCGACTTCCGTCTCGTCGGCAATTTCTGGCGCGGCGAGTGGCGCTGGGTCGATCCCGCCGGGCACGACCTGCTCGAGTTCAAGCGCGACTTCTCGGTCGTCGAGCGGAACGAGGGGCACCTGACGTGGGTCTCCGACGAGGTCGACGAGGAGCGCTTCCAGCTGCTCGCCCTTTTCGGGTGGTACGTGGTGATCATGCTCGCGGATGACGCCGCCCACGCCCCCGCGCTGCCCGTGTAAGCGTCTGCCGTCATCCCGAGCGTAGCGAGGGATCAGGGCCGGGCGGGAAACCGTAACCGGAGCATCTCAGGTCGGCGGGACGACGAACATTCGCTCTCCCGCCGATCGAGACTGCGCGTCCCACGCGTCCCACCCGTCCCTGATCCCTCGCTACGCTCGGG
>JBOGJQ010000334.1:0-3309 GCA_050745405.1 Thermoanaerobaculia bacterium
GTGCAACACTATGCGTCGTCATCCTGAGGAGCGAAGCGACGAAGGATCTCCTCAGCTGCGACTCAGACTCGCGGAGTCCTGCGGATTGAGACCCGGCTGAGGAGATCCTTCGCTTCACGCCCGCCCACGCCTCCACGCTCAGGATGACGGCATTTGTGGTATGGCAAATGGAATAGCGACGAGCGACGAGCGATGAGCGACGAGCGACTATGATTCCCATCCGATCGACCACGCCGCGGCAACGCACGCCCTGGGTGACGCGGACCGTCGCGGCGGTGCTCCTCGCGGTTTTCGCGGTGCAGGTCGCGGTGCCGCGGATCGGCAACGCGCTCGTCGCCGTGTTCGGGTTCATTCCGGCGCGTCTCGTCGACCCCTCCCTTTTCGGTTACACGTATTTCGAGGCGGCGTTCACGCTCGTGACTTCGACGCTGATTCACGGCGGCGTCGTGCACATCGCGGGAAACCTCGTCTATCTCTGGGTCTTCGGCGGCGCGGTCGAGGAGAGGCTGGGGCACGGGCGCTTTTTCGCGATCTATCTGACCGGAGGGATCGCGGGGAGCCTCGTTCACGCGGCGGTCTTTCCGACCTCGAACATCCCGTCGATCGGCGCGTCCGGGTGCATCGCGGCGGTCCTCGGCGCGTTCCTCATTCTCTTTCCAACCGAGCCCGTGGTGACGCTGATCCCTCTTTTCGTGTCCTGGGTACTCGTCGAGGTGCCGGGGATCATCCTCCTGCCGCTCTGGTTCGCCATGCAGTTCCTGAACGGATGGCTCGCGCTGCAGAGCGCGGCGGGGACCGAGGAGGTGGGCGGAATCGCGTGGTGGGCGCACATCGGTGGATTCGTGTACGGGATGGTCGTGGGGGCGGTGGTGCGGATCCGGCGGCGGAGCGCGGACGATACAATCGCGCACGAATGAAGATCCTGGTCACCGGTGCCGCCGGGTTCATCGGGTTTCACACCGCGCGGCGGCTTCTCGAGCGCGGCGACCACGTCGTCGGCCTCGACAACGTCAATCCGTACTACGACCCGTCGCTCAAGCGCGCGCGCCTCGAGCTGCTGCGGAGCGACGCGTTCACGTTCCACGAGATCGACCTCGCGGACCGGGCGGCGGTCGAGCGGCTCTTCCGGGAGGAGAGGGTCGAGCGCGTCATCCATCTCGCGGCGCAGGCGGGCGTGCGGTATTCGATCGAGAACCCGCACGTCTACGTCGACAGCAACGTGACGGGATTTCTGAATGTCCTCGAGGGCAGCCGCCATAACGGGATCGAGCATCTCGTCTACGCCTCGACGAGCTCGGTGTACGGCGCGAACACGCGGCAGCCGTTCAGCGAGCATCAGAGCGTCGACCATCCGCTCGCGCTCTACGCGGCGACGAAGAAGGCGAACGAGGGGATGGCGCATGCGTACGCGCACCTGTTCGGCCTCGCGTGCACGGGGCTGCGCTTTTTCACGGTGTACGGCCCGTGGGGCCGGCCGGACATGGCTCTGTTCAAGTTCACGCGCGGGATCCTGGCGGGGGAAAGGATCCCCGTCTACAACCGGGGGGAGATGGTGCGCGACTTCACGTACGTCGACGACATCGTCGAGGGAGTGACCCGCGCGTGCGATCGTCCGGCCGAGCCGAATCCGGTCTGGAACGGCGACGACCCCGACCCGGCGACGAGCGACGCGCCGTGGCGCATCTACAACATCGGCAACAACCGTCCCGTGCAGCTCCTCAGATATATCGAGGTGATCGAGGAGTGCGTCGGGAAAAAGGCGGAGATGGAGCTCCTGCCGATGCAGCCGGGGGACGTGCCGTCGACGATGGCCGACGTGAGCGATCTCGAGCGCGACGTCGGGTTTCGTCCCGCGACGCCCGTCGAGGTGGGAGTGCGGCGGTTCGTGGAGTGGTACCGGGAGTACTACGGAATCTAATGTGGGCGCCCCGTCCGCGCACCCCGTGTGGCCGGGGCGTCCCGCCCCGGAACCCGGGGTAACGGTTCGCCACAGCGTGGGTTCCGGGCCGAGACGGCCCGGCCACGACCGCTCGGGGTAAACTGCGCTGTCATTCCCGCCACCGGAGGTCATCTCGTGAATCGCCCCAACATCCTCGCGCTCCTCATTCTCCTTCCCGCCCTCGCCTCCGGCGCGAGCTATCTCGTTCCAGACGACGCGGCTCTGGTCCGCGCGGCCGATGCGATCGGCATCGTGCGCGTGCTATCGACGCACAGCTCTTTCACGGCCGACGGGCGGATCGCGACGGAGGTCATCGTCAGGGTCGAAAGGGGAATCGAGAGACTTCACGACGGCGAAACGGCGGCGATCGTGACGCCGGGCGGCGTCGTCGGCGACCTCGCGATGTCCGTCTCGAGCGCGCCGGCGTTCGTCCCGGGGGAGCGCGCGCTCGTCCTGCTGCGGGAAACGGGGCGCGGCCGGTACACTATCCTCTCCGGCGAGCTCGGAAAATTCAGCTTCGTCCTCGGTCCTAGCTCGCGCGAGCTCCTCGTGCGCGGCGCGGGGGAGAGGGAGATCTTCGGATGGGATCTCGCGGGAAACCGTCACCTCGAGCGCGCGCGCGACGCGGCGCGCTTTCTCCGCTTCGTCGAGAGCATCGCGGCGGGGGAGGCCGCCGAGGCGGATTACTTCCGGTCCGGAACGAGATCCGTTTCGTCCGACGCGCACGTTCCCCCGTCGGACTACGTGACGCTCTTCAACTTCAGCGGCGGCAAGCTCGGCGCACGGTGGCCGGAGGGTTCGTTCACGATGTTCAGCGTCGGGACCGAGGCAGCGGTTTCGGATCTTCCGGCGGCGATCGACAGAGCGCGCAATGCCTGGAACACGGCGGCCGGTGCGGCGATAGCCCTCGGCTACGGCGGACCCACCACGGACGCGACGCCGAAGGATTACGCCAAGGATGATGACCGGTTCCTCATCTTCTTCGACCAGAAGGACTGCACGTCGACCGAAGTGGCGAACGGCACGTGTCCTCTCGCGAACGATCCCCTCGACGGGAGCACGGTCGGGCAGGCGACGTTCTGGGCGAGCAGCCGGCCGATCGTGGTCGGCCCGAGCACGTTCGGGACGGCGGTCGACTGCGACATCGTGATCGAGCTCGGGCTCGGCGGCAATCTCTTCGAGGAAGTCCTCGCGCATGAGATGGGGCACTGCCTCGGATTCCGCCATTCGAACGATCCCGGAGAGGGGCAGGTGACGAACACGGGCGACGCGCTGATGAACTCGACCGTCCGGGGGACCCGCGGCGCGGTGTTACGCGAGTGGGACGGCGACGCGGCGTCGCACGTCTACCCCGCGGTATGCGAGGGGCC
>JBOGJQ010000335.1:0-6321 GCA_050745405.1 Thermoanaerobaculia bacterium
CTTGGGCGTCTTGGGCGTCTTGGGCGTCTTGGGCGTCTTGGGCGTCTTGGGCGTCTTGGGCGTCGGGAGCGTCTTGGGCGTCGGGAGCGTATTTCATGCCCGTGATGCGTCAAAGCGGTTTTCGGAAAAAGACAGCAAGAAAGAGAGCGTCGTCATCCTGAGGAGCGAAGCGACGAAGGATCTCCTCAGCTGCGACTCAGACTCGCGAGTTTGAGACGCGGCTGAGGAGATCCTTCGCTCACACCCGCCCGGCCAACCTCGCTCAGGATGACCCGCGTTTTGGAATGTCGCGAGACGCTCTAGACGCCCCAGACGCCCCAGACGCTCCAGACGCCCCAGACGCCCAAGACGCTCCAGACGCCCAGACGCCCCAGACGCGCTACGCCGCGGCGCCGTGGCACTTCTTGTACTTCTTGCCGGAGCCGCAGGGGCAGGGATCGTTGCGGCCGACCTTCGCCTCGCGGCGCTTGACCGGCTGCGCGGCTTCCTTCGGCGGAGCCGAGTAGGAGAACTGCTGCTGGCGGGGAGGCGCGGCGAGCCGGCGGCGCTCGGCCTGCTGCTCTTCGGTCGCGACCTCCGTCTTGAACAGGAACTTCACGACGCGATCCTGGACGCGCTCCATCATCTCCTGGAACAGCTCGAACGACTCGCGCTTGTACTCGATGAGCGGATCGCGCTGGCCGTACCCGCGAAGGCCGATACCCTCCTTCAGGTGGTCGATCACGAGGAGGTGGTCCTTCCAGAGGGCGTCGATCACCTGGAGGACGATGTAGCGGATGTGGAGCGACATGACCTCGGGGGTCAGCGCCTGCTCCTTCTCGTCGTAGCGCTTCCGGATGAGGGCGAAGAGATCGTCCTTGATCGCGTCGCGCCCCATCTGGCGCGGGTCGACGCCCGCGTCGCTCATGTGGATCCCGAAGAAGTCGAACAGCTCCGCGTCGAGCTCGGCCTCGTTCCAGCCGCCCTCGTCCTCGGGCAGGTGCGTGTCGACGAGGTAATGCGCGATGTCCTCGGCGGCGTTCAGGACGTAGTCGCGCCCTTCCCTCCCCTCGAGGATGTTGCGGCGAAGCGTGTAGATCGCCTCGCGCTGCTTGTTCATGACGTCGTCGTACTCGAGCAGGTGCTTGCGGACCTCGAAGTTGCGCGACTCGACCTGCTTCTGGGCGCGCTCGATCGCGCGGGTGACCATCTTGTGCTCGATGGGAACGCCCTCTTCCATGCCGAGGCGCTCCATGATCCCGCTGATGCGGTCGGACCCGAAGATCCGCATGAGATCGTCCTCGAGGGAGAGATAGAAACGGCTCGAGCCCGGATCGCCCTGACGGCCGGAGCGGCCGCGGAGCTGGTTGTCGATCCGGCGCGACTCGTGCCGCTCGGTCCCGATGATGTGGAGCCCGCCCGCCTCGATGACCTCCGCGTGCTCCTCGCGCCACTGCTCGCGGATCTCCTCCTCGATCTTCGCGCGCTCGGCCGCGTCCTCGACGTTCATCGTCGCGTTCGTGATCGAGTACTCCGGGTTGCCACCGAGAATGATGTCCGTGCCGCGGCCGGCCATGTTCGTGGCGATCGTGACGGCGTGCTTCCGCCCGGCCTGCGCGATGATCTCCGCCTCGCGCTCGTGATGCTTCGCATTGAGGATGACGTGCGAGACGCCGCTCTTCTTGAGCTGCGCCGCGAGACGCTCCGACTTCTCGATCGAGACCGTGCCGACCAGGACCGGCTGTCCCTTCTCGTGGAGCTCCTCGATCTCGCTGGCGATCGCCTCGAACTTCTCGCGCTCGGAGCGGTAGACCAGGTCCGCCTCGTCGCCGCGGATCATCGGCTTGTTCGTCGGAATGACGACGACCTCGAGCCGATAGATCTTGTCGAACTCCGCCGCCTCGGTGTCCGCCGTGCCCGTCATGCCCGCGAGCTTCTCGTACATCCGGAAGAGGTTCTGGAACGTGATCGTGGCCAGCGTCTGGTTCTCGGCCTCGATCTTCACCCCTTCCTTCGCCTCGATCGCCTGATGGAGGCCGTCCGACCAGCGCCGCCCCGGCATGAGGCGCCCCGTGAACTCGTCCACGATGATGACTTCGCCGTCCTTCACGACGTAATCGACGTCGTGCTTGTAGAGCGCGTGCGCGCGGACCCCCTGCGTCACCGCATGGAGGACATCCATGTTCGCCGGGTCGTAGAGGTTCTCGACGCCGAGAAGCTGCTCGGCGTGGACGACGCCCTCTTCGGTGAGAACCGCGGTGTGCTGCTTCTCGTCGACCTGGAAGTCCGTCTCGGCGCTGAGGCGGGGGATGATGCGGTCGACGACGTAATACTTGTCGACGGACTGCTCGGAGGGCCCGCTGATGATGAGCGGCGTGCGGGCCTCGTCGATGAGAATCGAGTCGACCTCGTCGACGAGCGCGAAGACGTGGCCACGCTGGCACATCGCCTCGAGCTCGAACTTCATGTTGTCGCGGAGGTAGTCGAACCCGAACTCGTTGTTCGTGCCGTAGGTGACGTCGGCGCGGTACGCCTCCTTCCGCTCCCGGTCGCCCATCGAGTGCTGGATGACGCCGACGCTGAGCCCGAGGAACTGATAGACGCGTCCCATCCACTCCGAGTCGCGCCGGGCGAGATAATCGTTGACCGTGACGACGTGGACGCCGCGACCCGTCAGCGCGTTGAGGTAGACCGGAAGCGTGGCGACGAGCGTCTTTCCTTCACCCGTCTTCATCTCGGCGATCTTCCCCTGATGAAGGACGATGCCGCCCATGAGCTGCACGTCGAAGTGGCGCATGTTCAGCGTCCGCTTCGCGGCCTCGCGGCAAACGGCGAACGCCTGGGGGAGAAGGTCGTCGAGCGCCTGGCGCAGGTTCGTTTTCGCCTGCTCGAGCTCGCTCTCGGCGCCGGGCTCCCGCTTCGCGGTCTCGAGCTCTTCGACCCACGGACGCAGCGTTTCGCGGAACTCGGCCGTCTTCGCGCGTAGACCGTCGTCGGACAGGGCCTGGATCTCGGGCTCGAGAGCGTTGATCTCCTGCACGACCGGAAGCATCCGCTTCACGTCGCGCTCGTGTTTGCTTCCGAACAGGGACGTCAGAACTTTCTCGAACATCAGGGGGTTCCTCAGCGCCGCCTGGGGAGAGCGGGCGGCAAGGGTAACAAACGCCCCAGGGAGCGCCAACAATCCCTATGTGGCCGCATCACTGAACGTAACCCAGGGACCGCAAAGCCTCGTAGTACTCCTCGTCCGGAGCCACCCCGCCCTCCCCCTCCACCGTCCGCGATCCGAAGCTCGCGATGCGCCCCTGCCGGCTCTCCGGAACGAGGCTCTCGCCGGGCATTTCGCGCGACGCGGGGAAGCCGAAGAGGTCGAGGAGCGTCGGCGCGAGATCCATGGCGACGGCGCCGCCCAGATCGAGCGGGAGCGTCGTCGCGGCGATGCCCGGTCCGCCGCGGTCCTCGCCGGGAGCGCCGACGAGCAGGATCTCGAAACCGGCGGCGCGCAGCTCGCGGACGAGCGCGGCGAGGGCGTCGACCGCCTCGACGGCGAGCGCGACGCGCCGGGCGTCCGCGACCTCGAGCCGGTTCAGAACGATGTCGAGAGCGGGGAGATACACCGTGACGAAGCGCGGCTCGCCGGCGAGCGCCCGCAGCGCGGCGGCACCGGCCGCGCGGTCGATCTCGAGCGCGCTTCGCGCCGGGGCGGTGGCCGAAACCGCGCCGAAGATCTCGCGCTGCGAGACTTCCGTCGCGCCCGATCCGCCGACCCACCAGTTCACGGCGGCGACCGGAATGCCGCGCGAGGCGAGGATCTCCCAGACGTAGTCGCGCTCGCGAACAGCCGCCGGGAGCGCCTGTCTCCGCGCGAGGCCGGCGCCCAGGGCGAGGCCGCTGCCGAAGGGGTCGAAGCGCGAGACGGCCTGGAGGATCCGCTCGCTGCCGGCGATGCGCAGTCCCTCGATCGCCCGGACGCGGTGGCGCTCGCGCGCGGTGCCCGTGCCGACCGACGCCCACCGCTCGGCGGCAGACGCCGCATCGGGAAACGAGAGCGCGGCCGCGCGCGAAAAGGCCGCACTCAGCTCCTCGTGCGCCGCATAGAGATCGCCCGTCAGCCCGTCGACCGCCAGAAAGGCGACGCGCGCGTCGCGCGGCACGGTCGCGATCTGGTTCGGCCTCTCGACGACGGGCGCGGCCTCTCCCGCGCGCGTCGCGGCGAGCAGCACGAGGATCATCGCCGCGCCCGTGAGGACGATCGGCAGCGCGCGCGAACCGCGTGCGACCGCGGGAATCCGCCGCGTCTCGTGAATCGAGAACGAGAGAAGCGCCGCGGAAAAGACGACCGTCGAGACGGCGACCAGCAGCAGCGCGAGCGCGCTCACCGCCACAGCCTCGAACGGTTCGGCGGCGTCGGCGAACCCGCCCCACCATCCGGCGATCGCCGCCGCGACGACCGCGGCGAGAGCGAGAGCGATTCCGGTCAGCAGGCGGGGGCGCTCGACCACGGCCGAGGGGCGGAGCTTGAGCGCCAGCGCCGTTACGGCCATCAGGACGACGACCCCGACGAACGCAACGAGCAGATATCCCGCCGTGAGCACCGCCGCTTCGCGGACGGGCAGCGGGTGGTTCCGCAGGATCATGACTGCCATCATCGGCAGCGCGACGAACGGCGCGACGACCGTGGCCGCCTTCGCGGCGACCGCGAGCAGCTCCTGCCAGAACGTGCGCGAGCTCCACGGATCGAGCGCGAACCACCGCTCGAGGCCGTGACTCAGGTAGCCGAGCTCCCGAAGCCGGGCGCGCAGATCGTCGACCGGACTCGTGTCTGTCATTCGCGGACGAGCAGGATGAGCGTCTTGTCCACGACGCGGTCGTTCACGACGTCGATGTAGGGCCGCTGCAGCGTCACGCGCGGCAGGCTCTCCCTCGCCGCGATGTGCGCGCCGCGCCAGGGGCCCTGGTAGCGGGCCAGCGTCAGGTCGAACCCGAGCTTCTGCACGATCGGACGGATGCCCGCGGCGTCGGCCGCGAGGTCTCCGGCCGTGTAGTAGGCGGGCGGCCGCACCGAGCTGAAGTCGTTGACGTCGTTTTCGGCGACAGTGCCGTAGCGGTACTTCCCCGCGTAGAACCGCGCGACCTCCTCGAGTGGCGCGTCGGCCTCGTACATCGCCATCGGCGGCGCCTCGATCGCGTCCGGCTGCAGCACGAAATGCGCGCGCCGCAGCGCCTCCGTCTGCTCCTCGAGAAAACGGGCGCCGGGGAAGATCTGGAAGTTGTATGCCCTCGCCTGCAGCTCCGCCGATTCGTACGCGTCCATCGGCTCGAGCTCCTCGCCGCCGCACGCGACGAGCGCCAGCGCGAGCGCCACCACCATTCTTCTCACGATTTCCTCCCGAGCCCCAGGTACTCCTGCGGCGTGGCGCCGACGACGTCGCGGAAAAGGTCCGAGTACGACTTCACCGACCCGACCGCCTCGTCGAGGAACAGCCGCTCCAGCCGGAACAGAGGCACGAACATCGTCACGAGATCGATCGTCTGCTCTTCCGGCTCGTTCCGCGCGAGCTGCCGGACCCAGTCGTCGAACGAGTCGAGATTGATCGCGCGGATCGTCAGGCCCGTCGGCGAGAGCGACCGGAGAACGCCCCAGAACTTCTCCTTCGGATTGATCAGGTTCACGATCACGATCGCGTCCCGCTCGAATCCCTCCAGCCCTTCGAGAGCCATCAGCGCCCCTCGCTCCTCTCGGTCAGCTCGATGAGCACGCCATTGCCGGCACTCGGATGAAGAAAGGCGACGCGGCGTCCCTTCGCTCCCGGTACGGGCGCCTCGTTGACCAGCCTGTAGCCCTTCGCCTGCAGCTTCTCGAGCTCCATCTCGATGTCGCTCACCTCGAAACAGAGGTGATGAACTCCCTCGCCGCGTTTGCCGATGAACTTCGCGACCGGCGAGTCGGGTCCCGTCGGCTCCAGCAACTCGAGACGGGTGTCGCCCACCGGGAGAAACGCCGTCTTCACGCCCTGCGTCTCCACGGTCTCCACGTGGGACACCGAAAGACCGAGGTCCTCGTAAATGCGCGCTGCATCGAGCGACTTGACGGCGATTCCAATGTGATCCAGCTTCAATCCGGCTCCCGACTCTCGACTATCTTCACCAGGCTGCCACCCGTGAGTTGCTGTCATCCCGAGCGGAGCGAGGGATCTGGGGACGCGGGTGCGCGAGATCCTCCGCTCCCACCCGCCCAGAGACGATGAGTAGGCCGGCCTCCTAAACGGCGTCACGGTATCGTGCGCCCATCTAACGCGGGCTCGAGGCCCAAACAGGAGGACCGGCCATGAACCATGTTGC
>JBOGJQ010000336.1:0-11074 GCA_050745405.1 Thermoanaerobaculia bacterium
CCTCCTTGCTGGGAGGTCGTTCAATGGTAGGACAACTGGCTCTGGACCAGTGAATCGGGGTTCGACTCCCTGCCTCCCAGCCAATTAACCCGACTACGACTTCAATTTCCGTTCGAAGTGAAACCGACTCTCCCTGAAGGTGCCTCGAACATCGGCTTCGTGATCGGCTACCGCGATGCCGGCTGCGCCGTCTGCGCCGTCTGCTTGAAGAATTCCTCCGTGCGCTTCTTCATCTCCGCCGGAGTGAAGTCTTCCTTACGCGTGCCAATCCACCAGATATAACCTGCCGGATCAGCGAAAGAGCCAGCGCGATCGCCCCAGAACTGATTTTCGATCGGCATTTCCACTTTCCCGCCCGCGCCGACCGCACGGTTGAAGAGTGAATCGCTGTCCTCGACGTAGATCCACAATGATGCGGGCGATCCACCAAAGGCCTGCGGACCTTTTGCGCCGCCCATGACGTCGCTCACCATGAAACGCGAGTCACCGATCTTGAGCTCGGCATGCATGATCTTGCCGTCGGGACCGACACTGCGGCTCACTTCCTCAGCGCCGAGCGCCTTTTTGTACCAGTCGATCATCTGCGCGGCATTGTCCAACGTCAGTGCTGGTGTAATGGTGTGATACCCCGCCGGTATCTGCTTCGCTGCTTTGGCCATCAGAATCTCCTTATTGAGGCGTACTGAAGAGTCTTGCGCACTACGTCTCGGTTGATGTGATGCAAGGTGAATGCGCGGCCAGGCGAGCAGGACATATGGCGACATGGCGCGTCCGGTCTCGGCGAATCGGATCGTCACGTTCGCGTACTTCATTCCGACTCCCGCGGCCCGCGCCGCAGCTTCGCAGTGGGCAGGCCTCGACGACGACGGTCTTTAGGAGCGAGACCTATCTCGATCGTCAGGCCCGACAGCGAGGGTCCGCCGGACACTCGCGCTTTCTTATCGCAGGGCGGAGACCGACGGTTTCGCCTTCCCCTCCCATCGAAACAGGCAGGTCCGTCCCTTCCTGACGTTCATCACGAGAGCCGGACGGAAACATGCGATGCAGGTACCGCGCGGCCGGCGGACGCTCGGGTAGACGACTCCGAGCGAGCCGGCCTCGAGCAGCTGCTCCGCGAGCAGCTGCGAAGCGACGTAGCTGTCGGGCGCGAGGGCGTCGGCGAAGCGTCCGTCCCGGCGGATGTCGTGGAGCTCGGCGCTGAAGTCGGCGAGGTAGTCGTCGTAGGTCAGCTCCTCCTCGGTCCATCCGACTTCCGCGAGCTCTGTCCACTTGTGGAAGGCGATCTCCGCGCGCGCAGTCTCCACTTCGAACGCGGCGTACCATGCGCCGCGATCGGGGCCGTTGAAGCGGCTGCCGAGGGGGTGCGGATGGCAGAACGCCGCATTGACGATTCGGAACGAGGGGACGCCGAAGACGAGCTCGTGGATTCCGATCCCGAGCGCGCGGTCGTTCTCCGCCAGCAGCCGGTCGTTGGTCGCGTGATCGAGATCGAAGAGGTCCTGCAGTTGCGCGTCGTCGTCGGCGATCCGCGCGAGCACGCTTTCGCCTCCCTCGCCGTGTTTCGAGGGAATCAGGCGATGCGTGTCGTTCTGCCGGACCAGGCGGCGGGCAGGGATCATCACAGGCCGCCGCGGCGCGCGTCGAGCAGCCGCCGGACCGTCTGCATCGCCGGGACGCCTCCCTTCAGCATGTAGGCGAGCGGCGTCCGGCCGGCGAAGATGCGGTTGCTGTTGGGGAGAGTGACCCAGGCATCCGCCAGCTTCTTCGAATAGAGGATGTTGAGCGCCTTGAAGATACCGACGAGATACGAAATGCGCAGCAGGCGGTCGGCATCGAGCACGCGCCCGGGGTTCTTCTTCATCTCGTAGTAAGGCCCGTTCGAGATGCCGCCGAGCAGCGCCTTCGCATCCTCGTCGCGGATGGCCCAGCTGGCGGCGATGTTGAAGAAGGCCCGCGCCGCGGACGGGCTCAGGCGCTCCCGCTCGGCCTTCGACGTGAGATCGACGAGCGGCGACGGCTCGTATCGCGTCGCGGGATAGTCTGCACCGACACCCATTCCGTTGCTCCTTAACGGGAGAATATACACTCCTGATCCGGAGTAAGCAATTTCCCGCGCCTTCGCTGGCCCCCGAAGGCTCTGCATTGCGGAGAGCGGAATGAGGGACATCTTGACGACGGTCGCAATCCGAGGGAGCCTCGGCGGCCATGGGGATGTTCCGATCGGCCGCGTCTCTGGTGCCAAGCGGCTACGCAGCACTGCTGTGCCTTTACGACCTTCGCTGACGGCTTTCTGTTTTGCGCTGCGCCGGACCCTCTTTGCATAGACGCAGGACGAAGTTCGAACTGCCCTGGTCGCGAGCTATCCGGACTCGCGGTCGAGCCAGGCCTTGATCCTCGACCAGTACTGATCGCGCCAGGCCCGTTCGGTCTCGGGGATGAGTTCCTTCGGAACGCCTCGATGCGTCAACACCAGCTCCGTCCCGCCGTCCGGCGTCGGAGTCAACGTGATCGCGGCCATCGAGAAAATGCCTTCTGGAAACCGGCGGTGGCGCCAGGCCTGAACGATCCGTCGTGCGGGGACGAGATCGACGTTGATCCCGGTGACGTCGTTCCCGCCGGTCGAGAACGTTCCGCCGATCCGGGTGCTGAGCTGCGCCTTTCTGCCGGTAACCTCGGAATGCTTCCGAGAGTCCGCCAGCAGATCGTAGAGGGTGTCCGGCGAAGCCTTGAACTTGACGCGTTGCTTGATGGTCTTGCACATGATTTCCTCAATTCGCCGGAATCCACTTCAGGAACCACTCGAAGTTCCGGCGCATGACGTCGCGCTGCAGCGCCGGCGCGTACATCACGTGGCTGCCGGTGGGATAGACGTCGAGCTCCACGGTCTTGTCGAGCGCGTCGAGGGCGCGATAGAACTTCCACGCGCCGGCGATCGGGGCGCGCGGATCGCGCTCGCCGTGTTGGATGAGAAGCGGTGTGGTGACGTTCTCGGCGAACGTGAGCGGCGAGTGCGCGACATACGACGCGCGGTTTTCCCACGGTTTGCCGAAGTACTCGGCCATGTAGTCGCCGGCGTCGGTGAGGTAGTAAGGATCGCTGAGATCGCTGATGCTCGCGCCGGCCGATGCGGCTTTGAAGCGGCCGGTCTGGGTGACGATCCAGTTGGTCATGTAGCCGCCGTAGGACGCGCCCATGACGCCGAGGCGATCGGGATCGGCGATGCCGCGCTCGATCATCGCGTCGACGCCGAGCATGATGTCGCGGTAGTCCGCTTCGCCCCACGCATTCACGATCGCGCGTTGCCCCGCTTCTCCATATCCCGCACCGCCGCGCGGCATCGGAAACAGGACCGCGTAGCCTGCCCCGGCGAACGCGGCAGTCGGATACGGATCGACGTGACCGATCGTCTGCATGAACTGCGGGAAGAGCCCCCAGGTGACGCCGCCGCCCGGCCCGCCGTGCACGTAGACGAGCAGCGGCAGGCGCGTTCCGGCGGCTGCATTCGACGGAGTGAGGAGCAATCCCCAGATTTCCATGCCGTCGAACGACTTCCATTTCACCGGTCTCAACTCGCCGAGATCGAACTCGCGCAGCTCGGGATTCGCGTCGGTGATTCGTGTCGCGTCGACGAAAACCTCACCCATGGTGCGCGGCTCGACACCGCGATAGGCGAGGCGACCCTCGTTGCTGATGCTCAAAGCAAAAATCGCGTTCCCGCCGGCCGGCACGCGCTGTGCCGATCCGCTTTCCACGTTCACGCGCACGATCGGTTGATCGAACATCCGTTCGCCGCGTCCGAAGGTGCCGTCATTCGTCGTGACGTAAACCGACTTGCTGTCGGGCGCCCACACGATCTCATTCGCCCACGCGTCGTTCATCGGATGAAGCCGTGGTGCGCCGCCGCGCGCGGGAACGATGGTGAGGCTGCGCGGCGCCATGAGCGAGACGCGGCCATTCGACGAGATGAAGGCCAGCAGATTTCCGTCCGGCGAGAATTGCGGGCGCGTGTTCATCCCCGCGCGACCGACCACCACGCGCGGCTCGCCACCGCTCGATGCAACGACCCAGACGCGGGTGTCGTACAGCGCGGTGAAGCCTCCGCGTGACGCCGCGGAGTACGCGATCTCCTCGCCCTCCGGCGACCACGAGAAGCCATCGACGTAGTGCGCGATGGGAGTGATCGCCCGCGCCGCCTCCCCGAGCTTGCCCACGAACACGCGCTGCGGCCGATCCGGTGCGCCCGCATGCACGACGATCGGCCGTTCGGCCGGCGCGGGATCGCGCGACAGATACGCGATGCGCGTTCCGTCCGGAGAGAATTCGAATCTCGACACGCCCTCGGCCGCATCGGTGAGTTGTCTCGCCTCGCCACCCGCGAGTGGAATCGCGAACACCTGCGGTCTGTCGCCTGCGAAGCCGAGGACGGCGACGGATTCGCTGTCCGGCGTCCAACGCAAACGCGGTGCGGGCATCGGCATGTTGAAGATGCGAACGCCATCGCCGACACGCTTCGGCTCACTTCCGTCCGCTCGCACGATCCGGAGCTCCGTCTCGTGCTCGTTCTTCTCGACGGACGGCGTGGAGACGACGTACGCGACGCGCTCGCCGTCGGGCGAAATGCGGACGTCGACGATCGAGCGAACCTTCATCAGGTCCTCGACCGTGATCGGTCGTGCGGTCGCGGAAGTCGCGATCGCGAGAAGCACCAGCAGTGTCTTCATCGACTGAGTGTAGACGAAGGTTCGACCTTCGCGACAGGTCATCGAAGACGCCGGACGGCGATCAGCGCGACAGCAGGCGGCGTCTCGAAGGCGCCTCCCGCGGAGCCGCGGAAAAGCTGATCGGCGTACTCCCCGCCTCCCGCCATCGGCGAGGACGAGTCGCACGTCGTGCTCTCCACGCCTGACGCGAACTGATGCGTGCAAAGGATAGGTCATTCAGTCTTGATCATTGGGTGCCGCCCCTCCACAATCCCTCCCAATGGTCCTTACCCCGGCCCGTGGTGGTTCGATCGCTCTGTTTTCTCCTCGAAGCTCCGAATCGCGGGTTGGTCTGGCGTTCGTCGTCGTGGCGCTCCTCGTCACGAGCAGTGCCCACGGCGCGTCGGCGCACTTCGCGCGGCTCTCCGTTCCCGAGGGCCTTTCCCAATCGTCGGTCGAATCGATCGCCGAGGACCGCTACGGGTTCCTCTGGTTCGGAACCCAGGAGGGGCTGAACCGCTTCGATGGCTACCGCTTCGACGTCTACCAGCCGAGCCGGAAGAGAGGCGATCTGCGGGACGGCTTCATTCGCGCGATCACTCCCGGCCCTCGCGGCGATTTATGGATCGGGACGGCGAGCGGCCTGCAGCATCTCGACGTCGCGACCGGTCGCTTCAGCGAATCGGTCACGCCTCCCGGCATCGGCGTGCGGCTGAACACCGTTCGTGTGGGCCCCGATGGTCGCCTCTGGTTCGCCGGCAGCAATGGAGGACTCTGGACCCGCGCTGCGGAGGAAGGGGCATTGGCGCAACCGGTCGCGAGCGATGTCGTCGCTCCCGACACGCGTGTCACCGCCGTCGCGCTGGATGAATCCGGCACCCTCTGGATTGCGGCAGACCGCCACCTCTTCGCGGGCCATACGAGTGGAGTTGACGGAGCGCTCTCGCTGATCGCCACGCCCGCTCTGGAGGATGCCGGGATCATCGGGTTCATTCATGTCGAGAGCGGAATTCTCTGGATCGGGCGGCATGGTGCTCCGGTGTTGCGTTTCGATCCGAAGAATGGAGCGACGACCGAGTATCCCGATCTCCCGCGATTCGTTCTCACGTTCGCCTCGGCAGGCGAAGGGCGGCTGTGGATCGGAGGACGAGGCGTCGGCGTGAGCCGCTTCGATCCCGCGACCGGAGAGATCATCACCTACCGCCACGAGCCCGGAATGGAAGAGAGCCTCGCCGACGACGATGTCGCCGTCGTGTATCAGGACCGTGGCGGAAGCCTCTGGGTGGGAGCCTGGAACGGAGGACTGAGCCGCCTCGACCTCTACTCGCAGGCTTTCCGCTCGCTCCGGAACGTCCCCGGCGACCCTGGCTCGCTCCCGGACGATGACGTCACGCGGATGACCGAGGGTCCCGACGGACGACTCTGGGTGATGACGCGGGACGACGTGCTTGCGGTCGGCGATACGCGGAAGGGGTCGTTCGTGACGATCCCCTTCGAGGGGGACCTCACAGCAATCGCATTCGGCGGGGCGAACCTCTTCGCTGGTACGACGAGCGGCCTGGTAGAGCTCGATCCGACATCCGGACGCCCTCTCCCGGCGCGCGAAGCGATAAAGGCGGCGGGCCTCGACCGGGTCGGCATCGTCGCGCTCGCCGGTGGTGACGATCACCTGTGGGTCGTCGCCGAGGGAACGCTTTACCGTCTGACGACCGCTACCGGTTCGCTTCAACGTGTCGATCTACCGACGAATGACGAGCCGACCTCGCTCTATGCCTCGTCGCCGGAGACGCTCTGGATCGCTCATGCCGGCGGGAGCCTCTCCCGTGCCGAATTCGGAGGCGGTGCACTCTCGGTCCGCCGTGTTGGTGATGGCAGCCTGGCCGCGCGCGGGCGTCTCAGCGCCGTGGCCGAGCACGGGGGCATCGTCTGGGTTGGCGCGGCACGCGGCATCGGGCGGCTCGGCCCCCCGGGAGGTCGGGTCGAATGGGTGGACTTGGAGCGGGGAATGCCGAGCCGCTCCGTCGCGAGCATCGTGCCCGACGACGAAGGCCTTCTCTGGATCGCGACGGAACGGGGCATCACCCGCTTCGATCCCTCCACCGGCCGCGCGGTTCACTTCGGGCCAGTGCAGGGGGCACAGGCTTCCGGCTACGTGGAAGGAGGCGCCGCGCGCGGGCGCTCCGGCCTCCTGTACTTCGCCGGCCGCGGCATCACGGCGTTCGACCCACAGCGGGTGTTGGACAACCCCTATCGCCCCCGCGTCGTCTTCACGGCTCTGGAGATCCTCCACCGCCCCGTGCTGCCGTCGTGGAGGGACCCGGACTCTCCCCTCTCGACCGCGATTCACGCCAGCGACGAGGTGACGCTCGGCCCCGACGCCGTCGTCTTCTCCGTCGAGATGGCAGCGCCTGGCGTGAGCGATCCGGAGGGCGTTCGGTTCGTGCATCGCCTCGACGGCTTCGATGCCGACTGGATCGAGACGAATGCCGACCGCCGCGTCGCGACATACACGCGGCTGGCGCCGGGGCGCTACGTACTCCGGGCGCGGGCGCGAACGCAGTCCGGCGTCTGGAGTGTGAACGAGGCGACATTGCGCATCAGGATCCTCCCGCCGTGGTGGAGGACTCCCGCCGCCGTCGTTCTCTGGATCGTGCTCGTCGCGCTCCTGCTCGCTTCGATCATCCTCGAAGCGCGCCGCCGGACGCGCGTTTCCGTCGCGCTCGCGGAACAGGAGGCGCTGCGTCGCGCGAGCGTGACCGATCCGCTGACAGGGCTCTACAACCGCCGCTTCCTCGCCGAATGGCTGAAGCACGAAGTCCCGCGGATCCTCCGCACGCACCGTCGGAGCGGCGGCTCGGAACAAGATCCGGAGTTCCTCCTCTTCGTCGCCGCCGATCTCGACAATCTGAAGCAGATCAACGACGAGTTCGGGCACGACGCGGGCGATCGTGCGATCTGCGCCGTGGCCGATCTGCTCCAGTCGCACGCCCGAGCCGATGACATCGCGGTTCGGTTGGGCGGCGACGAGTTCCTCTTCGTCCTCCGTTCGGTCGACCGCTCGCGGGCGGCTCAGGTGGTCGAGCGTCTCCGGGCGAGCGTCGACTCCCTCGAGCTCGGCCTCGAGTCGCCGGCACGCGCGACCATCTCCCTCGGCTTCGCCTCGTTCCCCTTCGTGGAGCGTGAGGTCGAGGCGCTGACCTGGGAGCAGACCCTCCAACTCGCCGATCGCGCGCTCCTGCACTCGAAGCGGCGCGGCCGGAACGCCTGGACCGGATTCCTCTCGACCCCGAGGACCTCCGCCGCCGCCGTGCTCCAGCAGGCCGGCGCCGGCGAGATCGATCCCTCGCTGATCCGCATTGTCGAAGGGCCCGAAGCGTAGCGGGAGCCCGCGGTGGCCAGACGCTCGGGCTAATCCGGGGGTCGCCTTCGGCGACGCCCGGCTACCGTCTGGCACGCCTCCGGCGTGCACCTCGTTTCTTCTTCTCAGGCGCGGCTCCGGCCTTCAGTGGCTCGGTAGAAGAGGCCCGGTCGCCGTATGCTATCGGCATGAATGAGAACGGCCGTCCCGACCGCGACGAGACCAGCGCCTACTACCACAAGTACATCGATCTCGTTCCCGACGGTGACATCACGGTGATCCTCGAAGAGCAAGGTCGCGAGGTGCTGGCTTTTCTCAGCGGCGTGTCCCCCTCGCGGGCGAGCCACCGGTACGCGCCGGATAAGTGGAGCGTCGCCGACGTGCTGGGCCACATCAACGACACCGAGCGCCTCTTCACGATGCGCGCGTTCTGGTTCGCGCGCGGCTTCGAATCCGCTCTTCCCGGCTACGAGCCTGAAGTGGCGGCCAGGATGGCAGCGGCCGGCGATCGCCCCTGGGAAAGGCACATACGAGAATTCGCCTCGGTCCGCGCGGCGACGGTGGACTTCTTTCGCAACCTCCCCTCGGATGCGTGGCAGCGGCGGGGCGTCGCGAGTGATAACCCGTTCACGGTCCGAGCTCTGGCACATATCGCCGCCGGGCACGTCATTCATCACGTGTCGATTCTGAAGGAGCGTTATTTGTGATCGCCGGCTTCCCCTTCAGACGTTCCGCGACCTACTCGAGGGCCGTCTTCATTCGGGCCAGGGACCGTTCGGCGTCCGCGACAGCCTGCGCGGCGGCCTTCGCTTTTTTTGCGGCATTCCGCGCTTCCTCTTTCGCCTCGGCGTAGCGCGATTCGATCTCCTGCTTCTGCTTCTCCAGTGCAACGATGCGGCCGATGGCCTTTTCCTGCGCCGCTTCTGCCGCTGCGGCCTCGCGGCGCGCCTCGCGCAACGCTTTCTCCGCCGCCTCGCGTGCACGCGCGCGTACGGCGACCGGATCCTCGGCTGGTTTGGGCGCTCGGAACGACAGCACTTTGCCCGACTCCGTCTTCGTCCCGCCTGCGACCGCGGCGAGTGCGTCGAACCCCGGCGGATCGAGATCGGCACTCAGACGACCGGCTTTCGGCGCGCCGTCCGTCTCTCCCCAGACGGCGAGCGATTCGAGCGTGGCCGACACGCGACGCATCGCCTCAGGCGACGCGCCATGCCTGGCAGTGCGGAGGATCGCCGCGGCCTCGTTCGTCAGCTCGGCCGTCATCTTCTTCTTTTCAGCGAAGAGCGCGCGGAGGTCCGCATTTTTGACCCGGCCGGTCTGTGCTTTCCGGATGCGCTCCGCGGCCGCGAGTAACCGATCCATCGCCTGGGGATTTCTCCAGTAGAGCTGATTCACGGCCCACGCCGGCGCAGGCGGTTTGGGCAGCGACTTCACCCGCTCGGCGTCGATGGCCCGCCCCTCTTTCTTGAGCCGCGCCGCGAGGGTGTTGCGAGCAGCGGTGAATTCAGCGAGATCGAGCCGGAAGAGAGCATTGATCTCCGCATCCAGGTCGTCGCGATCCTTGGCCATTGGCTGAATGCTACTTTACGCTGCCATTTGTCGTTCTGTGGAACGCATCCACAGATTACACAGATTACACGGATGTATTGGATTACGGGTCCATGGGGATCACGCCGGCAATCCGCGTCCGCGGCGTTACAATCGCGCGCGATGACTCCGCGGATCCTTCTCGTCCTGGCCGCGATCGCGGCGGGATGCGTGACGACTCCGATGCCGGTCGACCTGCGCACGGCGGAGCTGATCGACCTGACCTGGGCGTTCGACGAGCGCACGCTCTACTGGCCCACTTCTCCATCCGGATTCGAGATCGAGCAGCTCGCTTACGGCGAGACCCCGGGTGGGTACTTCTATTCGGCGAATGCGCTCTGCACGCCGGAGCACGGCGGGACCCATCTGGACGCTCCGATTCACTTCGCCTTCGGCGGCGCGACCGCGGACGCGATTCCGCTCCGGCAGCTCATCGCGCCCGCCGTCGTCATCGACGTGTCGGCGAAAGCCGCCGCCGACGCCGATTACCGTCTGAGCGCCGCCGACGTCCTCGCATGGGAGGCCCGCCACGGACGGATCGAGCCCGCGACCATCGTCCTGCTGCGCACCGGATGGGGCCTGAGGTGGCCCGACCGGGAATCGTATTTCGGCGACGACACTCCCGGGACGACCGGGAACCTCCACTTCCCCTCCTACGGCGAAAGCGCGGCGCGTCTTCTCGTCGCGGAGCGGCGCGTCGCCGCCCTCGGCGTCGACACGGCCAGCATCGACTTCGGCCAGTCGCGCGATTTCATCGTGCACCGGATCGCCAATGGGGCGGATGTTCCGGGCTTCGAGAATGTGGCCAACCTCGAGCAGCTCCCGCCGCGCGGCGCCTGGGTCTTCGCTCTCCCGATGAAGATCGCCGGCGGCTCCGGCGGGCCGCTCCGGATCGTTGCGGCCATCCCGCGCTGATCATCTCCCTCCGAGGAGATCGCCGAGCGGACCGAGGACCGAGCCCTCGCCCTGGCGACGTCCGGCGGGATTGCTCGGCATGGCGGCGCTGGCGTCATATGACGAAGCAGCCCGTTGACTGGTCCCGAAATTGCGTCAGTTTTCCGATTTTTCGGAGGGTTGTCATGGATCGAATCCTTCGTACCATCGTGGGCCTCTCGGCGGTGGCCGCACTGACGCTGGCCGGCTGCGGTAACGACGAGGAGGTGGCTCCCACCACGACCTCGCCCCCTGCGGCCTCCGGGCAGCAGCTGTCGGCGGGCGACCTCGGCGAGTTGGTCGCGCTGTTCGACGATGAGCCTTACACCGGGGGCCAAACCGCACCGCGCGTCTCGAAGTGGATCACGCCCGACAGCTACATCTTCTTGCAGTTCGACAGCGTGCCGACTGACCAGCCGACCGAGGTGCGCTACGTCGGCGTGGCGGTAAAAGGCGTGTACTGCGCGGAGGCCCAGCCGGACCCGCAGGGCAAGAG
>JBOGJQ010000337.1:0-9621 GCA_050745405.1 Thermoanaerobaculia bacterium
CGGCGCTCCTCCTCGACGATGTTCTTCTTTTCGGCCGGATCGCGCGCGAGGTCGTACAGCTCCGGCGTCGGCGCCTCGATCCCGTGATGCGACCCGCGCACGATCGACCGGAGCGCGCTCCATCCGAAATGGATCCGCGGAAGGAGCGACTCGGCGAAGATCGGACGCTCTCCTCCGTCGCGACGGAAGAGCGACCGCCCGCCGAGGTGCGCAGGCGCCGGGCGCCCGACGACCTCGGCAATCGTGGGGAAGACATCGGCGAGCTGCACCGGCTCGTCGACGGATGCCGCCGCGGTTCCGCCGGGCGCCTTCACGAGAAGCGGCACCTGAATCGCCTCCCGGTAGACGAAGATGCCGTGGTACTGCTCGCCGTGATCGCCGAGCCCTTCGCCGTGATCCGAAAGGAGGACGACGAGCGAATCGTCCCAGACGCCGCGGGCGCGGAGCGCGTCGGCGAGCTTTCCGAACGCGGCGTCGGCCACGGCGATCTCCGCGTCGTAATCGCTCGCGGCCTTCGCGCGATACGACGCGGGCGCATCCCACGGCGCGTGCGGCTCGAAATAGTGGACGAAGAGAAGAAAGGGATCTTCCGCACGCCGGCCGTCGAGCCAGGCGAGCGCGCGGCGATTCGTCTCGAGCGCGCTCCGGCTGAGCGACCCGATCTCCGCCGATCCGACGCCCTCGACCTCGGCGTCCCAATGATCGAACCCGCGCGCGATGCCGGTCGCCTCGCGAAGCACGTACGCCGACGCGAAGCCGGCGGTGTCGTATCCCGCGTCTCCGAGCCACGCGGCGAGCGTGACCGGCTCCTCGCCGAGGGCGTAGCCGACGTTGTTCCGAACGCCGTGCGCCGGCGGGATGACGCCGGTGAAGATCGACGCATGCGAGGGAAGGGTCATCGGGACGTGCGCGAAGGCGTGACGGAAGAGAGTCGCCTCGCGCGCGAACGCGTCGATCGCGGGCGTGTCCACTCCGTCGTAGCCATAGACCGGGAGGTGATCGGAGCGGAGGGTGTCGATCGAGATGAGGACGATGTTGGGCCGGGGCGCGGGGACCTCCGCGCGGCAGGCCAAAAGCAACGTTGCGAGAAAAAGGATCAGAAACCGAGGCATCGTCGGATGGGAACGCTGTCGCTCAGGCAAGGCATTTCTGAACGCAGAACGCAGAACGCTGAACGAAGAAGCCAGAAACCTCGCGCCCCCTCTTTCTCACTTCTACGTTCTGCGTTCTGCGTTCTGCGTTCGTCTTTCCCCAAAAAAAAGCGCCCCGGCCGAAGCCGGGGCGCCGTGTCGTTCCGTCGCCGCCGCCGCGCGCACGCGACGGCCGGCGGGGACTCTCGTCGATTAGAACCGCAGGCCCACCGAGAAGCGGTAGCTCCGCGGGTTCTGGTAGGAGCTCGGGCTGGTCGGCTGCCCGAAGTTCTCGCCGAGCGCGTAGTGCACGCCCTCGACCGGCGTCTCGGTGAACGGATCGAACGCCTGGCAGCGCGTCTGTCCGTCCGGACCGCAGCCGGTGAGCGAGGTCCACCGCGTGATCACGGTCGTGTTGCCGCCGAGGACCGCCTGCTCGTTCAGCACGTTGAACACCTCTCCCTGAACGAAGACGGTGACCGCGCTGATCGGCAGGTAGTAGTTCAGCGAAAGATCGGTCGAGAGGAAATCGTCCCACCGATACTCACCACGCTCGCTGAAGTAGTACGTCTGGAACGAGGGCGGGCTGACGTACGGCAGCTCGGCCAGCTCCGGACGAACCGCCTGAACGCGCGCGCCGCTGCCGCTGACCGCGGAGTACGGCGTGCCGCTGTCGAACCGCTGGAGCAGGCCGACGTTGAACGTGCCGACCGGCGTCGGGATGTCGACCGTTCCCCACAGGCGGAGCTTGTGGGTCTGGTCGCCGGAGAGGAAGCCGACGGGCGCGTTCTGCGCGAACCCGTTGAACTCCGGATACTCGAACACCCAGTCGCCCGTCGACTGCGGGCCACCGGCCGTTCCCTCGCCCTCGGCGTTCCCGGTCAGCTCGGACCAGGTGTAGTTGCCGCCGATGTTGACGCGATCGAACAGGCGGTACTGGCCCGAGAGCTGGACCGCCTGGTACTCACGGAAGAACGCGTCGCTGTTGCCGACGCGCGTGACGTCGAACTCGACGCCCGTCTGCGGCTCGATGACCGTACCGGTCTCGAGATTCGTCATCTCGACGTAGTAGTCGTTCCACGAGCGGTCGATGTAGTCGGCGCGGATGTAGCCGTTCGTGCCGATCTGGAATCCCCCACCGAAGGTCCACTCCGTCACGTTCGGCGAGACGAGGCCTTCCGGGACGAGCTTCGTGTTCACGCCGCCGATGGAGGCGTAATCCGGGGTGCGGTCGTAGCCGCCGTTCGCGAAGAACCAGTCGAGCGCGGTCTGGATGACCTCCCGGCCGGTGCCCGAGAACTCCGGACCGCCGTAGTAGAACATGAAGAAGTACGGATCGCCGGCGGGCGAGGAAGCGCCCTGGACGGTTTCCGCGAGGCGGCCGACGTACTGGTTGTACGAGGCCTGGAGCTTGATGCGGCCGTCGCCGCTCGGGTCGAAGATCGCCGCGACGCGCGGGCTGAACGCCGAGTCGTCGGCGGTCGTCTGGCCGAAGCTGTCGACCGCGTCATTGGCGTCGTAGCGGACGCCGAGGTTGAACGACCAGTGCTCGTTGAGGTCCCACTTGTCGTTCACATAGAACGACGAGGTCTCGAGCTCGGAGCCGAGCGACGGGAACTCGATCGGGAAGTACTCGATCGTGTCCGTATTGGTGATCGTGAACGTGTACTGGTCGGCGGCCGCGTCGTAGGTCGGCGGGACGCTGTACAGCCACACGGTCAGGTTCGTCGGCGACTGGAAGTTGTTCGACAGCCGGTACTCGAGCCAGTTCTCGTACCCGGCGACGATGTTGTGCGTGCCGAGGTCCGAGGTCGAGAGGTAGTAGGTACCCTTCGCGCCGTACTGCTCGTTGTTCCGCTCCTCGTCACCGCACTCCGGCGTGCCGCAGAAGTACGGGGCGTTGAACTGTCCCTGCAGCCCGCCCTGCCACACGACGCCGGGCGTTCCCTCGTACAGATCCGAATTCTCGCCGCCGTATCCGACGAACGCGAAGTTCTTCTGCGAGTACTGTCCCTCGACGAGCAGGTTCGGCGTGAGGATGCCGCTGTAGTGGGCGACGAAGAAGTCGTACGGGTTCTCGACCGCGGAGTCGATCGCCTGCTCTTCATAGACGCCGAGAAGCTGAATGTTGTTCGTCGACTCGACCGGAGCCTCCATGTACGAGGCGACGATGTTGTGGCTCTGCGTGATCTGCCCCGTCAGTTTTCCTTCGAGGCGGTGATGCTCGCGGGTCGAGATGTTCTTCCGCGGGTTGCCGAGCCGGAACTGATAGCTGGTGAGGTTCTCGGTCTCCTCGAACCGTCCCGCGGTGAAGAACCAGAGACGATCGCGGATGATGCGTCCGCCGAGAGTCCCCTCGTACACCTCGTTGATCTCGCCCTCGGGGACTTCGTCGCCGGGGAAATCCGAGGCTTCCTGCCACTCGATGCTGTCGAAGTTGTCGCGGAACGAGCCGGTGAACTCGTTGCCGCCCGACTTCGTGATCGATGACACGATGCCGCCGGTGAAGCGGCCGTATTCGGCCGAGACGGCGCCCGTGAGGACCGTCGTCTCCTGGATCGCGTCCTCGATGAAGAGCGGATCCGCCTGGCCGCGCAGGTTCTCCTGGATGACCGCGCCGTTGACCATGATCAGGTTGTCATTGGCGAAGCTTCCCGAGATCTGCATCGCGCCGCGCGGGCCGTTGCTCGTGGTGCCCGGCGCGAGGAGCGCGGTCGCGGTGACGGTGCGGCCCATCGGCAGCTCGTCGACCGTCTGCTGCTCGTAGTTGGTCTGGACCTCGGTCGTCTCGAGGACGGCCGGAGCCGCCGCGGTGACCGTGATCGCCTCGGCGACCGCGGAGAGCTGCAGGTCCGCGTCGGCGCGGCCGGTCTGCGCAACGCCGACCCGTGCCGTCTGCGTCACCGTGGTCATTCCCTCCATCACGAACGTCACCGTGTAGGTGCCCGCCGGGATGGACTGGAAACGATAGTTACCGTTGACATCCGTGTACTCCGTCCGGGTGCCCTGCATCTGCGGCGACTCGATCGTCACCCCGACGCCGGGAAGCGGCGATCCGTCGTGCGTCACGGTTCCGGTCAGATTCGCCGTGGTCTGGGCGAATGCCGTCCCCGCGACGAGCACGAGCAGCGCCGCGAAATACGAGAAACGTTTCATTCAGAAGCCTCCTTGAATTTCCCGATGCGGAAGTCGCATCGGTTGCGCGGCCTCGTTGCACGGTTGCCACCACAAAACGGTGAACCGTCGCGCGGACGTAACCGCCTGGAGTCGGAGGGGTTACGCGAAGAGCCCGCCGCGGTGTCGCTGAGCCCGATCCGGGGTTTTGAATTTCCCCTCCGAGGAATCGGATAATTTGTCGGCACGGCGTAACTGCAAGTGCCGCAGAATCAGTAGATTGCAACAGTTACGTAACACGTGTTACGGAACTGTTGACGGCGCGAGGGGGGAGGGGGCACGCACGCCGGAGGCGTGCCGGACGGTAGCCGGGGGTCGAAGACCCCCGGATCAGCGATGCCTCCCGAATGCTGCACCCCGAAGGGGGTGCCGGATGCGAATCAGCGCGGCCATTCCACGCCGCCGCCCGTCTTGCACCCCTTCAGGGTGCACGGCAATCTACGAAACGAATCCGGGGATCCGCTGCGCGGACCCCCGGCTACCCTCTTGCACGCCTCCGGCGTGCGGATCATGTCGTACTACCTACTAACTACTACTCCTCCGTATCGATCTGCGCGCGCTGCAGGCTCGCCGAGTAGTCGACGTAGATCGACTTCCATTCGGTGAAGACGTCGATCCCCGCGACGCCCGCTTCGCGGTGGCCGTTGCCGGTCTCCTTCACTCCGCCGAATGGGAGGTGCGTCTCCGCGCCGATCGTCGGCGCGTTGACGTAGAAGATGCCCGTGTACATGTCGCGCATCGCGACGAAGGCGCGGTTCACGTCGCGCGTGTAGATCGACGACGAGAGGCCGTACCGGACGCTGTTGCCGATCTGGATCGCCTCGTCGAGCGACTTGCAGCGGATCACGGCCGTCACCGGACCGAAGATCTCCTCCTGCGCGATCCGCATGTTCGCGGTCACGTCGCTGAAGACCGTCGGCTGGTGGAAGAAGCCGCGCGCGTGATCGCCGGAGGAGAGGACCTCTCCCCCGCATGCGAGCGTCGCTCCCTCTTCCTTTCCGATCCGGACGTACTTCGTGACCGTCTCGAGCTGGCCCTCCGAGATCGCCGGTCCCATGTCGATCGACTCGTTCAGACCATCGCCGACCTTCATCTCATTCGCGCGCGCGGTCAGCTTCTCGACGAAGCGGTCGTAGACCTCCTCGTGCACGACGATGCGCGATGCGGCCGTGCAGCGCTGTCCCGTCGTGCCGAACGCGCCCCAGAGAGCGCCGTCGACGGCGAGGTCGAGATCCGCGTCCTCCATGACGAGGATCACGTTCTTCCCGCCCATCTCGAGGTGGAGGCGCTTGAAGGTCGGCGCGCACGCCTTCGAGATCTCGCGTCCCACTTCCGTCGACCCGGTGAACGAAACGACCTTTACCTCGGGGTGCGCGAGGAGCGGCTGGCCGACTTCCATCCCGCCGCCGGTGACCACGTTGAACACGCCCTCCGGGAGTCCCGCCTCCTCGAACGCCTCGGCGAGCATGATGACCGACAGCGGCGTCTGCGACGCCGGCTTGATGACGACCGTGTTCCCGGCGACCAGCGCCGGCATCGTCTTCCACGCGGGAATCGCGATGGGGAAGTTCCACGGCGTGATGAGTCCCGCGACGCCGAGCGGCATCCGGACGGCCATGTTGAACTTGTTCGGAAGCTCCGACGGCGTGGTCACGCCGAAAAGGCGGCGGCCCTCGCCGGCCATCAGGTACGCCATGTCGATCGCTTCCTGGACGTCGCCACGCGTTTCCTGGAGGACCTTCCCCATCTCGCGGGTCATCTCGCGCGCGATCTTTTCCTTGTCGCGTTTGAGGATCTCGCCGACCTTGTAGAGGAACTCCGCGCGCCGCGGCGCCGGGACGAGGCGCCAGCTCTTGTACGCGCGGCTCGCCGCGTCGACCGCGCGCCCCACGTCCGCCGAGTTCGATTCCTGGAACGACCCGATCACGTCGTCCTGGTTCGCGGGGTTCCGGTTCTCGAACGTCTGGCCGCCGGCGCTCGCGATCCATTTGCCGTCGATGAAGTTCAGGTAAGCGCGCGTCTCGCGGAGCTTGTAGGTGGTCGACGGCGTTCCCGTTGCGGTTGCGGTCATGACTGATCTCCTTCTTCCGGATGCGGTTTCGCGCTCCCCATGTCGACGGCGCCCCGGAAGCGCGCGCCCTCGGCCACGATGATCTTCGGAGAGCGGATGTTGCCGTCGACGGTCGCCGACGCGAGCAGTTCGACGCGGTTGTCGGCCGACAGATCGCCGACGACCGATCCCTCCACGAGGACATTCCTCGCGTGGACCGTCGCCTCGACCCGCGCTTTCGCGCCGATCCGCAGATCACTCTGCAGGCGGACTTCCCCCTTGACGGTACCTTCGATGAGCAGGTTCTGGTCGCCCGAGATCCGGCCGTCGACCACGAGGTTCCCTCCGATGACGGAGGCCCCTCCCGCGGTCGTGGGTTCGGACTTCGGCGCCGGCGGAGCCGCCGACGGCGTCTCCTTCGCGAAAATCGCCATGAGCACCTCTAGGGAGGAAATTGGAGCGGGCAACGGGGTTCGAACCCGCGACCCCAAGCTTGGGAAGCTTGTGCTCTACCAACTGAGCTATGCCCGCTCGTGGTGCGCGATTCTACAACAGGCGTCTTCGGAGGGCCTATTTCGGTCGTTCGTTGGCCGTTGTTCGTCGTTCGTTGTTCGTTGTTCGTTGTTCGTTGGCCGGTCGTCAGTCGTCAGGGATAGTCATGCACACGAAGCGGCGTCATCCTGAGGAGCGAAGCGACGAAGGATCTCCTCAGCCGCGACTCAGACTCGCGATTCACCGGATTGAGACGCGGCTGAGGAGATCCTTCGCTCACGCCCTCCCGCCCCTCCTCGCTCAGGATGACGGCGCCCCGTCAACGAATAACGAATAACGAATAACGAACAACGGACAACGGACAACGGACAACGGACAACCGCCAACGGCGAACGAAAACTACTTGCGCCGTATCGACAGCCGCGCGGCCGGGTCGACCGAAACCCCGTGGTCGGGCTGCGCGCTCCGCTTGGTGCGCGGGATGGTGAGCTTGGTGTAGACCTGCGTCGACAGGATCGACGCGTGCCCCAGCATCTCCTGGACAGAGCGGATGTCCGCCCCGCCGGAGATCATCATCGAAGCCATGGTGTGCCGCAGGGCGTGCGGCGTGACGTGTCGCCGGATCTCCGCGCTCCGGACGTACTTCTTGAAGATGTTCTCGATCGAATAGATCGTGAGACGCGTTCCCGAGCGGCCGACGAAGAGGGCGTCGTTCTGGATCTCGCGGTCGCCGCGCAGGCGAAGGTAATCGCGCAATGCCTGCAGGACGACGTCCGAGGCGATCTCGACCTCGCGGCCCCGCGTGCCCCGCCCCGTCACCTGAATGACCCGGCGGTCGATCTCGACGTCCGCCACGTCCAGAGCCACGAGCTCTCCGATCCGGATGCCGGTCGAGAAGAGCAACTCGATGATCACGTTGTCGCGGATCGCGCAGAAGTAGCGGTTCCGCGCCCCGACGCTCACCGTCCGCTGGTCGGCCAGCTCCGCGATGTGCCGCTTCGGCGCCGACAGCAGCGCCTTCACTTCCTTCAGCGAAAGCACGTTCGGCACGCGCGCCTCGGCCGGCTGCTTGATCCGCAGCCGGCGCGCCGGCGATTCGTCCAACACGCCCTCGTCCTCGAGGTACCGGAAGAACACCTTCAGGGCCGCCACCTTCCGCCGGATCGACGTGTCGCGATACGTTCCCCCCGTCAGAATCGTCACATAGTCCTCGAGGTGCTCGGGCGTGATCCCCGTGACCTCCGTCTCCGCGAGGTGCTCGTGGAACTGCATCAGATCGGATTCGTACGCCCGCAGCGTCCGTTGCGATAGATTCCGCTCCACTTCGCCGTGGCGCAGGAATCGTTCGATTGCCTGTTGGGCATTCATAGAATGAAGTTGTCCGATCCGGTCGTTCTAAATAAGTGGAGGGCCGCCACGAAGTTTACGTTTATGCGAACCTTTGTCAAGGAAGTCAGCGAGTTATTCCCAGGAACGATTTTGGTTATTTTACATTATTTCCCCACCCGGATCGAGGCCTCGTGAAGGGGCAGCGCCTCTTCGTCCGCCCTGCGACGGCCGCGGATCGTCCCCGTCTCGCCGCCTTTTTCGCCGCCGAGGAGCGCCCTCTGACCGCGGACGAGCTCGCCAGTGATGCCCTCATCGGCTTCCTCGTCGGCGACCTCGCCGCCCGCATCGCCTTCACTTTCGACCCGGCCGAGTTCCACGTCACGGACGTCTGGGTGGCCCGGAAGCTGCGTCGCAAGCGCGTCGCGCGCGTCATGTTCGCGGAGCTGGCCGAGCTCGCCGGGCGCCTCGGCTCAGGCCGCATCGCGTGCCGCAAACATCCCCTTCTCGACGAACCGCTCCGCCGTCTCGGCTTCGCCGACGAAGGCGAGGCGTGGACCCTTCCCGTGGAGCGATCGTGAACCGATCTTTTTTCCCCTTCCTCCTATCGATCTTCTTTGCCATTGCCGCATGCGGCGGTTCCCCCTCCCCTGCTCCCGCTCCACCGGAAGAGGTGCAGTCCGTCGCGGAGGCGGAGGAGCTCGTCCCCGAGGAAGATTACGAAGCGTCGCTGCGACGTCTCGCCGCCGAAGGCGATGAGACCGAGCAGCGGCGCGCCCTCGCCCGTCTCGCGATTCACTTCCGCGCCGAAAAGCGTCTCGACGAAGCGGCCGCGGCGTTCGCGTCCGCCGCCGAGGCGAACCCGCTGATCCGGTCCCACCTCCTCCTTCAGCTCGCCGAAGTCGAGGAGGAGCGCGGGGAGCTCGGGCGCGCCGCGGAGGTGCTCCGCCGGGTCATCGGGGCGGACGACACTCCCGCCGGCGCGAAGGCCGATGCGCGTCTCCGCCTGGCCGCCGTTCTCGCCGCAGCCGGCGATCGAGACGCGGCCCTCGCCGCGCTTCGTGACACGGCCGGCGTTCCGATCGACGAGTTCACCGACGAGGAGCTCGCGCACCTCGCTTCGGCGCTAGAGAAAGCGGGGCTTCGATCCGAGGCCGCCGATCTCCGCCTCCGCATTCTCGAGGAGTATCCCGGAACGCGCTGGGCCGAAGCGCATTACGGAGCGCTCGACGCGCTGCCGGACGACGCCTCTCCTCTCGCGCGCCTTTCGTTCAGCGAGTCGGTGCGACTCGCCGATCGTCTCGGACGCGTGAACCGCTACGACCAGGCGCTCGACCTCCTCGAAAGAATCGCGGAGCGGTTCCCGAAACAGACCGATTCCGCCGACTACCGCTACACGCGGGCGCGGTCTCTCTTCAACTCGCGCAACTATCGCGAGATGACCGAGGA
>JBOGJQ010000338.1:0-12129 GCA_050745405.1 Thermoanaerobaculia bacterium
GGGCCGTCCCGGCCCGGAACCCCGCATCGCCGCGAAGCACGACGTCGGGTTCCGGGGCGGGACGCCCCGGCCACATCACACCTTCAGGTAGATCCTCTTCTTCCAAAGCGGATACAGGACCACGAACCAAAAAGCAACAAACGAGAGCGCGAAGGCGAGCGACGCGAGCTTCGGCGGCAGCCACGACGCGTACGCCGCGCGATAGATCGCCGCCTGGATCGAGATCGTCCCGCCGTCCGCGGCCGGGACGCGGATCAGCGAGTAGATGAGCCGCGCCATCAGCCCCGCGCCGACGTACGCGAGAATCGGATTCACGCCGAACACGAGCAGCGGGGTCGTCCATCGGCGCCAGCCGCGGACGTCGATCGCCCAGATGCAGAATCCGAGGACCAGGACGCCCGCGCCGGCCGTGAAGATGGTGAACGAGCTCGTCCAGAGACTCTTGTTGATCGGGAAGAACCATCCCCACACCGCGCCAGCGATGACGCCCGCCACGCCCCACGCGAAGAGCGCGTTGAGCCGTTCCGACAGGGGACGGGACGAGCCGATGGTCCGCCCCGCGAAGATGCCGAGCAGCACGGTTCCGATCGCCGGGAGCGTCGACAGAAGTCCCTCGGGGTCCCATGTCCTCGCCTGCCGCCAGAGGTGGTTCGTCCCGAAGACGGTGCGGTCGAGCCACGCCGCGATCGAGCCGGAGGGGTCGCCGAGCGTCTCGTACCCCAGCTTCCCCGTTCCGGGAACGGGAACGAGAGTCATGAGGATCCAGTAGCCGAGAAGAAGCGTGGCCGTGATGCCGACCTGCTGGCGGAACGTCGTTCTGAGCCAGAGGAGCGCGCCGATCATGTAGGCGACGCCGATGCGCTGCAGGACGCCGGGGAAGCGCCAGTGCTCGAGGCGATCCCCGACGCGCTCGAGGAACGTCGGATCGGCGTTGCCGTCGATCGTCCCCGTCGCGAAGAAGGGGAAGCCGCTCAGAAACAGGCCGAGACCGACGATGACCGCGCCGCGGCGGAGCACCTGGAGCGTGAGGTCGCGATTCGTCGCGCCGCGGGCGCGCCGCGCGTCGAGCGAGAGCGCGGTCGTGATGCCGACGATGAACAGAAAGAAGGGGAAGATGAGATCCGTCGGCGTCCACCCGTGCCACGGAGCGTGAAGCAGGGGCGCGTAGACGGCGCTCCACGTGCCGGGATCGTTCACGAGGAGCATCGCGGCGATCGTTGCCCCGCGGAAGACGTCGAGCGCGAGGAGACGGGTGGCGGCGACGGGTTTCGCGACGGTCGTGGTGACGGTGGCGTTGTCGGCGGTGACGGCGGTCATCGTTCCCTCCCTGCAGCAATCGCGCGGCCGGCGTCGATCAGGCGATCGACCTCGTCGCTCGTGGTGTACAGCGCCATGCCGCAGCGGACCAGGCCGCCGCGGTCGGCGAGGCCGAGGATCTCGACGGCTCGTCGTGCGTAGAAATCACCGTCCCACGCCGCGATCGCCCGCGCCGCGAGCGCTTCGGTCACCTCGCGCGCGGTACGCCCGTCGACGGTGATCGAGACCGTGGGCGCGCGGAGCGCGTCGCCGAAAGCGGGTCCCCAGCGGCGGACGCCGTCGATCGAGGCGAGGGCGTCCCAGTAGCGGGTCGCCAGCGTGCGCTCGTGCGATGCGAGGCGCTGCATGGCGTCGACGAGGCGCGCGCGGCGCGTCGCGCCCTCACCGAACGACGCGAGGTAATCGACGGCGGCGAGGACGCCCGCGAGCGCGGCGTGGTTCAGCGTTCCGGTCTCGATCCGGTACGGCGCTTCCTGGTCCTGCGTGATGAGCCGGTCGGCCGGGAGCTCGTCGAGCGCGCCGGGGCGCGAGTAGAGAATCCCGACGTGCGGACCGTAGAACTTGTACGCGGAGCAGAGGAGGAAATCGGGGTCGAGCGCGGCGACGTCGATGGAGAAGTGCGGCGCGTAATGGACGGCGTCGACGACGAGACGCGCGCCAGCCCGGCGCGCGAGCTCGCGCGCGAGGGCGAGATCGTTGACCGTGCCGAGGGCGTTCGAGGCGAGGCCGATCGCGACCAGCTTCGTTTTCGGTCCGACCAGCTCCCGCAGCGCCTCCATCCGGAGCGTGCCGTCGCCCTCGAGCGGGACCTCGCGGACGACCGCGCCCCGTTCCTCGAGCGTTTTCCACGGCCCGCGGTTCCCCTCGTGATCGAGCTGCGTGAGAACGACCTCGTCACCCGGGCCGACGAGCCGGGCGAAGGCGCGCGCGAGCGCATACGCGAGCGTCGTCATGTTCTGCCCGAACGAGATCGTCTCCGGGCCGGGCGCGCCGAGCAGGTCGGCCGCCGCGGACCGCGCCGCGGCGATGGTCTCTTCCGTTTCGACGCTCGTGACGAACGCGCCGTGCGTGTTCGCGTTCGACCGCTCGTAATAGCGCGATACCGCGTCGATCACCTGCCGCGGCACCTGCGATCCGCCCGGCCCGTCGAAATAGGCGAGCGGGAGGCCGTTGACCGTGCGAGTGAGAGAAGGAAAGCCGGCTCGCGCGTCGTCGAGACTGCGGACCATTGGGCGTAGTGTAACGGATCGAGTCGGGACTCTGGACTCCTTGATATCCTTCGCAGCCATGAGTTCGGACAAAGTCGCCTCACTCTACCCCGCGCACCTCGCCACGATCCGGCGCCGCCACGACACGGCGCTGGAGGCGAGCGGCTACGACCACGCCGTCGTCTTCGGCGGGAGCGAGCACTACGCCCTTTTCGACGACCACGTCTATCCCTTCCGCGTGAATCCCCATTTGAAATCGTGGGTCCCCGTGGTCGACAACCCGAACTGCTTCGTCGTCTACACGCCGGGGAAGAAGCCGGTTCTCCTCTACTTTCAGCCGGTCGATTACTGGTACAAGCCGGCGACGGACCCCACCGGCTACTGGGTCGGCGAGTTCGAGATCCACCGTCTGGGCCGGCTCGAGGACGCGAAGGCGCACATGCCGTCGGGCCGCGTCGGGTTCATCGGCGAATGGGACCCGTCGTTCGGCGACTGGGGGCTCACGAATCCGAATCCGCCACAGCTCGTGAACCGGCTCCATTACGACCGGTCGTGGAAGACCGAATACGAGATCGAATGCGTCCGGCGCGCGAACGAGATCGGCGCGCGCGGCCACCGCGCTGCCGAGGAGGCGTTTCGCGCCGGCGGAAGCGAGTGGGACATTCACCAGGCGTATCTCCGCGCGACCGCGCAGAACGAGACGCACCTGCCGTACGGGAACATCGTCGCGCTCAACGAGAACGCGGCCGTTCTCCACTACCAGCACCAGGAGCGCGAGCGGCCGAAAGAGGTCCGCTCCTTCCTGATCGACGCCGGCGCGACGTTCCACGGCTACGCTTCCGACATCACGCGCACGTGGTCCGCGGAGAAGAACGAGTTCGCCGATCTCGTCGCCTCGGTCGACCGGTTCCAGCTCGAGCTCTGCGACGCGGTGCGGCCGGGACTCGATTACCGCGAATTTCACCTGCTGGCGCACCGCAAGGTCGCCGAGACGCTGAAGGCGCACGGGCTGATCGACGCCGGCGTGGACGAGGCGATCGAGAACCGGATCACCTCCGCCTTCTTTCCGCACGGCATCGGCCACTACCTCGGGCTGCAGGTGCATGACGTCGCCGGATTCGCCGCGGACGCGGAAGGGAACACGATTCCCAAGCCGGAGGGGCACCCGTATCTGCGGCTGACGCGGGTCATCGAGCCGGGGCAGGTGTTTACGGTCGAGCCGGGGATCTACTTCATCGAGTCGCTTCTCGCCGATCTGCGCTCGCGCGGCGGGAAGGGCGTGAATTGGGAGAAGGTCGACGCGATGCGGAAGTTCGGCGGGGTCCGGATCGAGGACAACGTCGTGGTCCGCGAGGACGGTGTCGAGAACCTCACGCGTCCGGCGTTCGCGTGATCATCCCGAGCGGAGCCGTCATCCCGAGCGTAGCGAGGGATCAGGGACGGGTGGGGAATCCGTCAACGGAGTAACTCAGGTCGGCGGGACGACGAACATTCGCCCTCCCGCCGATCGACGGTGCCGCGTCACGCGCGTCCCGCCCGTCCCTGATCCCTCGCTGAACGCTCGGGATGACGGCGCCGATCGTTCTTGACGGTAGACTTCCCCAATGCGATTCCGTCAGATCGTCTATATATTGACCTTCGCCGCCACGACCTCTCTCTTCGCCCAGCCGGCCCGCACGGTGCCGGCGGAGCAGGGGAGAGAGATCGAGTCCGTCCCCGGCGTTCTCTCGCAGCGCGCGCGCATCGAGCCGGTGAACCGCATCCTCCGCGACCGGCTCGAGAATCTCCTGCCGCGACTCATGCGCGAGACCGGCATCGACATGTGGCTCGTAATCAACCGCGAGTACGCCGAGGATCCCGTCTACCTGACGCTCGTTCCGGCGCCGGTGTTCGCCGCGCGACGCACGACGATGCTCGTCTTCCATGACCGCGGTCCCGACGCCGGCGTCGAGCGCCTCACGGTCAGCCGCTACGGCCTCGGCGACTTTTACGAATCCGCCTGGGACGGCGGTTCGGACGAGGAGCAATGGGCGCGTCTCGCCGAGGTCATTCGCGAGCGCAATCCGCGGCGCATCGGGATCGACGTGAGCCGCCATTGGGCGTTCGGCGACGGCCTCACGAAAGGCCTCCACGACCAGCTCCTCGAGGCGCTCCCTCCGGAGCTCGAATCGCGCCTGGTCAGCGCCGAGGATCTCGCGCTCCGCTGGCTCGAGACGCGCACGGCGCTCGAGCTCGAGGCGTACCCGCAGATCGTCGCGATCGCCCGCAGTGTCATCACCGAGGCGTTCTCGAACGAGGTGATCACGCCCGGCGTGACGACGACGGACGACGTCGCCTGGTATATCCGCCAGCGCTACGACGACCTCGGCCTGCCGATCTGGTTCATGCCGGACGTGAACCTCCAGAGAAAGGGCGACGCGACCGAGCGCGATGCGGACTTTTTCGGCAAGAGCGGCGTCATCCAGCGCGGCGACGTCCTCCACACGGACGTCGGGATCACGTATCTCCGCCTCAACACGGACACGCAGGAGATGGGCTACGTCCTCCGGCTGGGCGAGACGGACGTTCCGGAGGGACTGAAGCGGGCGCTCGCGATCGGGAACCGCTGGCAGGACATCCTGACGGCGAACTTCGAGACGGGGCGGACGGGCAACCAGATCCTCGCGAAGACGAGCGCGGAGGCGGCGGCCGGGGGAATCGTCGCGACGACGTACACGCACCCGCTCGGCTTTTTCGGACACGCGCCGGGACCGACGATCGGGATGTGGGACAACCAGGGGCCGACGCCCGTCCGCGGCGACTGGAAGCTCCACCCCTTCACCGCGTACGCCATCGAAGGAAACGTGAAGGTGCGCGTCCCCGAGTGGGACGACGAGTGGGTCCAGATCAAGCTCGAGCAGTCCGCCGTGTTCGACGGCGAAACGGTCTGGTATCTCGCCGGCCGCCAGACCCGCTGGCACGTCGTTCGATAGCGGCGAGTTCGGCTCGGGCGATGGCGAAGGCGAAAAAAGCGAAGACGAAGCGGAGGCGGTCTCCGGCGTGGGCGAAGTGGACGGACGCCGAGATCCTCGACCTCCCCTTGCGCGAGCTCGGCCTTCGCATCGAGGGGACGTGGCTGGAGAGCTGCATCGATGCGCTCTGCGCCGACCTCGAGCGGCGGCGGATCCGGTTCCGTCCTCACTTCTGGCTCTCGCGCGAGTTCTTTTCGCCGGCGGCGATCCCCGGAGTCGCGATTCCCTTCTATCTCGCGCATCCGCGCCTCATGCGGCTCGAGCGCGCGCAGATGCTCGAGATCGAGGGGGGCTCGCGCGAGGAATGCCTCAAGATCCTCCGCCACGAGACCGGGCACGCGATCCAGCACGCGTACGAGCTGCACCGGCGCCGCGCGTGGCAGCGCGTGTTCGGGGCGTCGTCCCGGCGGTACCCGAAGTTCTACCGGCCGAACCCCGCCTCACGCCGGTACGTGCAGCACCTGCGGCTCTATTACGCCCAGAGTCACCCCGTCGAGGATTTCGCCGAGACGTTCGCGGTCTGGCTGCAGTCGCGCGTCGCGTGGCGCCGGCGCTACGCCGGATGGCCGGCCCTCGAGAAGCTCGAGTTCGTCGATGAATTGATGCGGGAGCTCGGGCCGCGCGCCGCGATCGTTCGTTCCAGGGCTCGCGTCGAGCCGCTGCGCGATCTCACCATGACGCTCCGCGAGCACTACGGGCACAAGCGGGAGCAGTACCTCAAGACCTATCCCGACATTTACGACCGCGATCTGCGAGAGCTCTTCTCGGACGATTCGCGCCATACCGGCTGGGAACTGGCGTCGCGGTTCCTGCGGCGGAACCGCAAGGAGATCCGCCACCTCGTCTCCCGCTGGACGGGAGAGTACGAGTTCACGCTCGAGCAGGTGCTCGACGACATGATCGGCCGCTGCCGCGAGCTCAAG
Source organism: Thermoanaerobaculia bacterium (assembly GCA_050745405.1). Classification (GTDB taxonomy): domain Bacteria; phylum Acidobacteriota; class Thermoanaerobaculia; order Gp7-AA8; family Gp7-AA8; genus JBOGJQ01. The sequence goes on from JBOGJQ010000338.1 coordinate 6,460, forward strand.
CTCCGCGCGGTCGGCAGCGACCGCCGGCTCCTGATCGAGTTCGCGATCCTGCTCACCGTCAAGACGATGACGTTCCACTACACTCGGCGGACGTGGTTCGCGCTATGAAGAAGCTCCGCATCGCCGTGATCCTGCACCCGGCTCTCGTCCCGCCCGATTCGCGCGAAGGCGTCCCCGAGAAGGAAGCGGACCTCTGGAAGACCGAGTACGACGTCGTCTCGACCCTCCGCGGCCTCGGGCACGAGGTCCGTCCGGTCGGGCTCTACGACGATCTCGCGCCGATCCGTGAGCTCATCGACGAGTGGCACCCGCACGTCGTCTTCAATCTCCTCGAGGAGTTTCTCGGTAGCGCCGAGTTCGACTTCCACGTGGTCAGCTACCTCGAGATGAAGCAGGTCCCTTACACCGGCTGCCGCCCCCGCGGCCTCGTCCTCGCGCGCGACAAGGCACTCGCGAAGAAGATCCTCCACTACCACCGCATCCACGTCCCGAACTTCGCGGTCTTTCCCCGCGGCCGCGCCGCCCGCCGCCCGCGCGCCCTCGAGTTCCCCCTCATCGTGAAGAGCCTGACGGAAGAAGCCTCGATGGGAATCTCGCAGGCGTCGATCGTGGACTCCGACGACAGGCTCCGGGAGCGCGTCGCCTTCATCCACGGGAGCATCGGCACGGACGCAATCGTCGAGCAGTTCATCGACGGCCGCGAGCTCTACGTCTGTCTGATCGGCAACAAGACGGTCAAGGCGCTCCCGATCTGGGAGCTCGTCTTCGAGAACCTCCCCGCAAAGGCCGCCGCCATCGCCACCGCGCGCGTGAAGCACAGCTCCGAGTACCAGCGGAAGCGCGGGATCTACCAGCAGCCGGCGGAGGATCTCGACGAGGGCCTGCGCCAGAGGATCGTCAGGACGAGCAAGCGGATCTACCGCCTCCTCCAGCTCGACGGCTACGCGCGCATCGACTTCCGCCTCGAGCCGACCGGCGAGTTCTACTTCCTCGAGGCGAACCCGAACCCGGAGATCGCCGAAGCCGAGGAGTTCGCGTCCGCGGCCGAAGCGGCCGGCATCGCGTACCCGGAGCTGCTGCAGAAGATCGTGAATCTGGCGATGCAGAGATAGTTGCTCGTTGCTGGTTGCTCGTTGCTGGACGATTACGCCCCCCGCCCGCGCGTCGCTTTCTCGATCGCCGCGATCAGCGCGTCGAGCTCGAACGGCTTGCGGAGGAACTGAACGTGCGGGAGGCGCTTGATCTCCGAGAGGAGCGTCTCGTCGGCGTGGCCCGTCGCGAACACGACCGGCAAACTGTCGAACTCCGCGTTGATTTGGCGATACACGGAGAGCCCGTCGATGTCGGGAAGGCCGACGTCGAGAACGACGGCCTCCGGCGCGAACTCCGCGACGGCGGGAACGGCCTCGGCGCCCCGGCTGACGCGCCGCACTTCGAATCCCGACAACTCGAGCGTCATCATCATGCCTTCGGCCACTGCGTCGTCGTCTTCGACGAGCAGAAGCTTGCGGACTCCCGTCGAGCTCCGGCTCGCGCCCGGGTGCGTCTCGGCGGCGCCGGACGCGAGGCGCAGCGTGATGTGGAAGACGGGTCCGGCGGCCGGCGAGCTTTCCACCGCAATCGATCCGCCGTGGGCGCGAACGATCTCGTGGACGATCGAGAGTCCCAGGCCCGTCCTCCCACGCGGGTCGTGTAGAGCGGCTCGAAAACGCGTCTCCGCGTTTCCTTGGTCATGCCGGTTCCCGTGTCGCGCACGGCGATGCGCGCCACCGCCTCGCCTGTCGCGTCGACCTCGCGCACCGCCGTGACCGAGAAGCGTCCTCCCTCCGGCATCGCTTCGCGCGCATTGAGGGCGAGGTTCGCGAAGACCTGCTCGAGGTGGTTCGGATCCGCGAGGACGGACAGCCCGGGTTCACAAGCGACCTCGATCCGGATCGACTCCGGGAGGAGGGCCGTGAGATCGGCGGCGACGGTCTGAAGCCAGGCCTCGAAGTCGACCGGCCGCAGGGTCGGCTGCGCCGCGCGCGTGAGCCGGAGCACCGCTTCCGTCACCGTCTTGCCGCGACGGATCGCCCGCTCGACCTGCGGCGCCGTTCTCTGGAAATGCTCGTACGTTCCGCCGCGGCGGGTCGCCTCGTGAAACGCCTGGATCGCCATCAGGACGTTGTTGAACTCGTGGGCGATGGTCGAGGCCACGCGACCCAGCGCCGCCAGTCGCTCGGCATGTTCGAGAGCTTCCCTGCGGCGCTCCGCTTCCTGAAGAAGATGGACGCGGCGGAGAGCGAGCGAAGCGAGATGCGTAAACGTCGCGGCGCGCGTCGCGTCCTCGGGCTCGAACGGCGGCTGCCGCGCGCCGCGCAGGAGAACGATCGCTCCCACCGGCGTCGAGTTCTCGAGAAGAGGAACGGCGAGAGCGGAATGGGCGCCCTCTGGAATCCCGAGGCGGGCGGCGGAGCCGCTCGTCTGGGGAAACACGGCGACGAGTGCGTCCGCGGCGGAGGCGACGCGCTCCGCGAACGAGCCGGCGAACGGCGCCCGGGCATCCGGCGCCGGCGCGAGCTCGCTCTCGGGCGCGGCCACGGTCACCTCGGTTCCATCGGCCGAGGTGACCTCGACAAAGCCGCCGTCGGCGCCCGTCGTCTCGACGGCCGCTCGCGTGATGCGTTCGAGGACGTCCTCGCGCGTGAACGCCGACGAGAGCTCTTCCGTCATGCGGCGCAGAGCCGCCTGCTCGCCGGCGCGACGCTCGGCATCGTGGAAACGTCGCACGTGCTCGCGCGCGAGTCCGGTCTGGCGCTCGAGCTCCCTCTGCGCGACCGAGCTGGCCAGCGCGATCGCCAGAATCAGAAGCGTGCTCACGGTCACGGCGATCGCGAGGCCGCCCGTCGCGAGCACGTCGTCCTCGCTCACGGCCAGCGGCCTCGCCAGCGGCGTGAAGCGCATCGCCGCCATCGCCGTGTAGTGCATACCGGAGATGGCGAGCCCCATCACGATCGCGCCGAGAACGCGCGGCCATCGGGCACCGACTTCGTTGCGCAGGCGGAGAGCGAGCCAGAGGGCGGCGTAGGCGGCGCCGATCGCGATCGCGATCGACGCCGCGACGAGCGTCGGGCTCCACGTCACGCGCCGGCATGCGCATCCCGGCGATGCCGACGTAGTGCATCCCGCAGATCGCCACGCCCATGGCGAGGCCGCCCCCCGCCAGAGCCGGCGCGGCGACCTCCGGGCGGCTCACCACCCAGAGCGCCAGAGCCGAGGCGAGGATCGCGACGACGACCGAGAGCGTCAGGAGCGGCACGTCGTACGCGATCGCCATCCCCGGCATGCGGAAGGCGAGCATGCCGACGAAATGCATGCTCCAGATGCCGAAGCCCATGGCGAGAGAGCCGCCGCCCAGCCACGCGACGCGGGCACGGCCGCGGGCGGCGCTGACGCTGGTCGCCAGCGCGAGCGCGGTGTAGCTCGCGAAAATCGCGATACCGACGCTCACCGTGACGAGAAGCGGATCGTACGTGCCGGACATGGGCGGATGTCCCGGAACGGGGACGGTATTCAGAAACCGCGCCGCGGGAAGCCGGCTCGGCCGGAATCGCGCGTTCAATCCGATTCCGAATCTACCGCTTGACCGAGCAATACTACAGACGTAGTATTTACTACGATACACGTAGGAGATGACATGGCCCGCCGTGAAACCGTCAAGCTGACCCGATTCGAGCTCGAGGTGATGGACATCCTCTGGAACCGCGAGGAAGCGTCCATCCGGGAGATCCAGGACGCGATTCAGGAGCGGAAGCGTCCCGCGTACACGACCGTGCAGACGATCGTCGCCCGGCTCGAAGAGAAGAAAGCCGTTCGGCGGACGCGGAAGATCGGGAACGCTTTTCTTTTTGCTCCAACGCTGAACCGCACGTCGGTCTACCGGCGAATCATCGACGAGTTCCTCGACCTGTTCGGTGGATCGGCGGAGCCGGTCGTGGCGCATCTCGTCGAGTCGGGGAAGCTGACGCTCGAGGACGTGAAAGCCGCCGAGGAGCGAACGGAACGGCTCGGCGGATCCGCCGAGGAGGAGGGCGAATGAGCGCCGTCGTGTATCGGGTTGCGCGATGGGCATCGGAGTGGGTCGATCCGCTCGTTACTCATCTCTGGCTCTCGACGCTCTTTCTCGCGTTCGTACTCGTGATCGCGGTTCTGCTGCGTCGGAGGTTGACGGCCTCGAGCCGCTTCGCGGTCGTGGCGATCGGTGTCGGCAAGTTCGCGATCCCGAGCGCGCCGTTCGTCGCGCTCATCGAAAGAGCGGGAGGCGGCGACGAGGTCGCGGCGGCCGCGCTGCCGGTGCGCGACGCGCTCGCCGTTCTCGGGGGCGCATTCCGCGCCGATCTCGCGCCGCCTGCTCCTTCGCCATGGATCGGGGCGGTCATGGGTGTGTGGGTCGGCATCGCCGCGGTCCTCCTGCTGCGGGCGATGCTCGTCCGGTCGCGCCTCGAGCGCCTCGCGATGCGCTCGGCTCTCCCGCCGTCGGCGCGCGAAGTCGCGGCGCTCGAGCGCGCCCGCCGCCGGATCGGCGTCACCCGCAGCGTCGATCTCATCCGCGCCGCCTTCGCCGAAGCTCCGGCCGTCGTCGGCATCCTCCGGCCGCTCGTCGTTCTGCCGCACGGCGGCTGTCCGGAGCTCTCGGACGAGGAGATCGAGGCGGTGCTCGCGCACGAGGTCGCGCACGTCCGGCGGCACGACAACCTCGTCGCGCGGCTCGAGTTCGCCCTCTGTGCGCTCTTCTGGTTCCACCCCCTTCTCTGGATCGCCCGGCGAATGTCGCTCCTCGACCGCGAGCGCGCCTGCGACGAGGCGGTCGCCTCCCTGGAAGAGGGAAGCTCGATTTATCTCGATGCGCTGTCGAAGTTCTGTCTGGCCACCATTGCGCCGCGCCTGCCGGGAGTCTCCTGCATGGCGACGGCGAAACTGAAGGAAAGGATGGATTACGTCATGAGTTATCGGACTCTCCGCGCCAGTTCCCCGACCGCATCCCGCATCACTCTCCTCGGTGTCCTCGCCCTCGTCGCATTCAGCTTCGCCGGCGGTATCGTCGCGGCTCCCGCCTCGGGGGGCGCGGGCGACGCGTTCGCCGTCAAGGTCGTCGCGACGAGGAGTGATGGCGCCATCACCGTCGAGACGGCGGTGACGGACAATCGCACGCAGGCAGTCGTCGCCGCGCCGAAGATCACGATCGATGCCGGCGAGACGGGACGCGCGACGACCTCGTCGCGCGGAGTCGACATCGCCGTCGCGATCGCTCCGGGAACCGCGAACCATCTCGTGGTCGATGTCTCGATCTTCCGCGAGGGAAAGCTCGTCCAGAAAAGCACGCTCCGCGTCTCGCCGTCAGACGCGCCGTCCTCCGAGGCCCCCGAATACACCGGCCAGCCGATGACTCTTCGCCTGACGGACGCCCATATTCGCGACGTCCTCGCGACGTTCGCCACCCTCACCGGGCTCACGATCGAGGTGGCTCCCGAGGTCGATCGGAAAGTCTCGGTCAACTGGCAGAACGTCCCCTGGGACCAGGCGCTCGCCGAGCTGCTCGAGGACAATGGACTGCAGTACCGCCTCGAGGGATCGACGATGTTCGTCTCGAATAAGTGAGCGCGAGATCGGTGGGGCGGATGGAAAGTGGCC
>JBOGJQ010000339.1:0-1535 GCA_050745405.1 Thermoanaerobaculia bacterium
GACCGACACCGCGAGAACGAGCGCGAGGAGCGTCCGTCTCCCGCGGAACTCGAACCGCGCGAGCGCCCACGCCGCGGGGACTCCGAAGAGAAGCGCGAGCGCCGTCGTCGCGCCGGCGACGACGAGAGAGTTCCGGATCGGCGTCACGAAATCGCGCTCCGTGAAGAGCGACCGGTAGTGCTCCGCCGTCAGACGGCTCGGCGCCAGCGCCGCGTCGAACAGCTCCGCCTCCGGCGTCAGCGACGCGAGAAAACCCCACGCGAGCGGAGTGACGACCCACGCGAAGAGGAGCAGGAGGCCCGCGCGATGCACGCTTCCTCTCACCGCGATTCCCTCCCGATCGAGATCACCGCCGCGATGCCGATGACCGAGGCCGCGAGGAAGAGCGCCATCGCGATGGCGGAGCCGTAGCCGAAGCGGAGACTCTGAAAGAGAGCGTTGAACGTGTAGAGCGCGACCGGCTCGGTGGCCGTCCCCGGCCCGCCGCCCGTCAGAACGTAGACGAGATCGAACACGCGGAACGCGTCGAGCGCGCGGAACGCCGCCGCGACGACGATCGCCGGCATGAGCATCGGCACCGTGATCCGCACGAGCCGCGTCCACCACCCCGCGCCGTCGATCGCCGCCGCCTCGTACACCTCGCCTGGGATCTGCTGCAGCCCCGCGAGAAGGAGGATCGCGACGAATGGCGCCGTCTTCCAGACGTCCGCGAGGACGATCGGAATCCACGCCAGCCACGGGTCGGCGAGCCAGACGATCCGCTCGAGCCCCACGTTCTCCAGCACGACCGACACCGCGCCCGCCTCGGAATCAAACAGAAACCGGAAGAGAAGTCCCGCGACGACGGTCGGCAGAGCCCATGGCAGAAGCGTCGCGACGCGGAGCAGCGCGCGGCCGCGGAACGCGCGATGGAGGACGAGCGCCGCGCCGAGCCCGAGGACGAGCTCGAGCGCGACGGTGACGAGGGTGAACCCCGCCGTGTGCGCCATCGCGCCCCAGAAGCGCGCGTCGGCCGCGAGCTCCGCGTAATTCTCGAGACCGACGAAAGGGCGCCCGAGCCACGGCATCCGGAGGTCGTGCCGGTGGAGCGACTCCCACGCGGTCCACGCGAGAGGGAAAACGGCGACGAGCGCGATGACGCCGATCGCGGGAGCGAGCCACGGCCACGCGCGCTCATGCTTCATCGCGGCGCCCCGGAAAGCCCCGCACGCTCGAGCAGAGCGGCGATGCCCGCGTCGGCGCGCGCGAGCGCCTCCGCCGGGGTCGCGCCGCCAGCGAGAGCGCGGTGGAGCTCGACCTGCAGGATCGCGGAGAGCTCGCTGTAGACCGGCGTCACCGGCCGCGGCGTCGCCGACTCGACGATCGCGCGCACGGCCTCGGGATCCGTGCCGAGGGCGCGCCCGAGCGCCGGCGAATCGTAGAGGGAGCGGCGCGGCGGATACTGTCCCGTCGCGGCGGCGCGCTCGAGCATCTGCTCGGGGGCCGTGAGGAACGCGACGAGGCGGCGCGCGTCATTCTTGCGGTCGCTCCACGCG
>JBOGJQ010000340.1:0-6805 GCA_050745405.1 Thermoanaerobaculia bacterium
CTGGTACAACCCGCACCGTCGCCATTCCGGGATCGGCTACCATTCACCCGTCAGCTACGAACGCGTCAAGCGGGAGACTGCCTGACGCTAATACCAACCTGTCCACCGAACCGGGGCAACCTCATTCTTTAATCTGCGCTAATCTGCGCAATCTGCGGCTCGGTTCTCTCACGCGTGTTGGAGTGGCTTCTCCGCGCCGCGCGGAATCCGAACGTGGTGCACCATCTCCCGGATCTCGTCCGGCGGAGGGGGCGTCAGGCGCGACACCACCAGCGTGACGACGAGGTTCACCACCATCCCCACCGTCCCGATCCCCTCGGAGCTGATGTCGAACCACGGGTCCATTCCGAAGTATTTGTTCGCCGTGATGTAGCCCAGCGTGAACACGAGTCCGGCGAGCATGCCGGCGATCGCGCCGGCGCGGTTCGTCCGCTCGTCGAAGATCCCGAGAAGGATCACGGGGAAGAAGCTCGCGGCCGCGAGGCCGAAGGCATACGCCACGACCTGCGCGACGAACGCCGGCGGATAAATCCCGAAGATCCCCGCGACGAGGACCGCGACGAAAATCATGACGCGGCCGACGAGAAGGCGTTTCGCCTCCGAGGCGTTCGGGTTGATCATCCGCGTGTAGATGTCGTGGGCGACGGAACTGGAGATCACGAGGAGGAGTCCCGCGGCCGTCGAGAGCGCGGCGGCGAGTCCGCCGGCGGCGACGAGCGCCACGACCCACGGCGCGAGACCGGCGACCTCCGGCGTCGACAGGACGATGATGTCGCGGTCGATCGAGATCTCGCTCGTCTCGGCGGACGGCGTCATCCGGATCACGCCGTCTCCGTCCCGGTCGGTGAAGGCGAGAAGGCCGGTCGTCTCCCACTTCGAGACCCATTCGAGCTCGTGGATCTCCTCGACCGTCTTCCCGTGCAGCGACTGGACGAGGTTGTAGCGCGCGAAGGCGGCGAGCGCGGGAGCGGTCGTGTAGAGAATCGCGATGAAGAGAAGCGCCCAGCCGGCCGAGTAGCGCGCCGACCGCACGTTCGGAACGGTGTAGAAGCGCACGAGGATGTGCGGCAGGCCCGCGGTGCCGACCATCAGGGCGAACGTGATGCAGAAGACGTCGATGAGCGGTTTCGTGCGGAACGGCTCGGTGTATTCCGTGAAGCCGAGCTCGGCCTGCAGGCCGTTGAGCCGCGGGACGAGGTCGCTGAACGTGAAGGCGATCTGCGGGATCGGATTTCCGGTCAGCATCCACGCGATGGCCGCGGCCGGGATGAGATACGCGACGATCAGGACGAAGTACTGCGCGACCTGCGTCCAGGTGATCCCCTTCATCCCGCCGAGGACGGCGAAGAAGGCGACGATGGCCATGCCGATGACGACGCCGGTGTTCACGTCGACGCTGAGGAAGCGACTGAAGACGATGCCGACGCCGCGCATCTGTCCCGCGACGTACGTGAGGGAGACGACGATCGCCGCGATCGCGGCGACCATGCGCGCAGTGCCGGAGTAGTAGCGGTCGCCGACGAAGTCCGGCACGGTGTACTTGCCGAACTTCCGGAGGTACGGCGCGAGGAGGAGCGCGAGGAGGACGTAGCCGCCGGTCCAGCCCATGAGATAGACGGTCCCGTCGAATCCCATGAACGAGATCAGTCCGGCCATCGAGATGAACGACGCCGCGGACATCCAGTCGGCGGCGGTCGCCGCGCCGTTGAAGATCGCGGGGACGCCGTGGCCGGCGACGTAGAAGCCGCGCGTGTCGCGGACGCGGTTCAGATAGCCGATGTAGAGGTAGACGGCGAACGTGGCGCCGACGAGGAGGTAGGTCCACGCCTCGACGCTCACAGCTCGTCCTCCTCGTGGACGTCATAGCGGCGGTCGAGCCGGTCCATGATGATCGCGTACGCGAAGATGAGGACGACGAAGACGAGCATCGAGCCCTGGTGAGCCCACCAGAAGCTCATCGGAAGGCGTCCGACCTCGATCGCGCCCAACGGCCGCGCGAGGAGAATCGCGAAGACGTACGACACGGCCGCCCACACCACCAGGAGAACGGCGATCAGAATCCGATTCGCTCTCCAGTACGCACGCGCCCCGCTCGCTCCAGGCATCTCCACCCCCTGTTCCATTTCTCGACGCGGGATTATAGATGCGCTCGCCTTTTGACTCCCGCTACTCCGGCTGCGGAAGGACGCGGAGGACGCCCGCGGCGATGCGGGCCGACGGGAGCTGCCCGGCGGCGAGTCGGGCGCGGGCGAGCTCGCGCAACGCCCGCGGGTTCGACTCGAGCCGCGCCGCCGAGGCGAAAAGGACGACGTTGCGGCCGTCGCGGCTTTCGATTCCGACCACGGACGGGAAGACCGAACGGAGCGCGCCGGCGATGCGTCTCGTCAGACGGTCACCGCGCCGCGCGGCGCAGTTGAAGGCGAGAACCCCGTCCGCTCCGAGGCGCGCGCGGCAGTCGCGGAAAAACGCGGCGGTCTCCAGCTCCGGCGGCACGACGAGGCGGCGGCGGACCGCGGTATACGCGTCGATGACGATCGCCGAGTACTCCCGTGCCGTGTCCCGAACCCAGGCGGCACCATCGCCGACGTGCACCTCGAGATTGGCCCCTTCCTCGAAGGCGAAGAACTCGCGCGCGACGGCGACCACCGCCGGGTCGATCTCGACGACCTCGATCCGGAGCGCGGGATCGAACGCGGCGAACTGCCGCGGGGCCGAGCCGCCGCCGAGCCCCACGAACAGAACGCTCTCGAGCGGTGAGACGAAGAGGCGCACGAGGGGAAACAGGTCGACGTAATCGGCGCCGCGCCCCGAGCCGTCGAGCCGCATCACGCTCTGCAGCGTCCGCCCGAACTGCAGCAGGCGCTCGCCGCCCTCTTCCCGGACGATGATCGGGTACGCGGCGCCGCGGCGCTTGTGCATGCCCTATTATGCTTCGGCCGTCCTCCGACAACGGACAACCGACAACGAACAACGAACAACGAGCAGCGAGCAACGAAGAATGAAATACCTCCCCGAAATCTTCGAGAACAACCGGAAGTGGGCCGCGGCGCGGGTGGCGGCGGATCCGTCGTTTTTCAAGCGCCTCTTGGAGATTCAGCGGCCCGAGTATCTCTGGATCGGATGTTCCGACAGCCGGGTGCCGGCGAACGAGATCGTCGGCCTCGACCCCGGCGAGCTGTTCGTCCACAGGAACGTCGCGAACGTCGTCCGCCGGAACGACCCGAACTGCATGGCCGTCGTGCAGTACGCCGTCGAAGTGCTCCGCGTGCGCCACGTCATCGTCACCGGCCACTATGGCTGCGGCGGGATCCAGGCGGCGCTCCAGGGGAACGCCACGGGCGCCGTGCGCGACTGGCTCGCTCCCGTGCGGGAGCTGGCCGCGTCGCGCGGCGAGGAGCTTCCGGGAGAGCCGGACGCGCGGTGGCGCCGCCTCTGCGAGCTCAACGTCGTCGCGCAGGTACACGAGCTCGCCGAGACCGGCATCGTGCGGGGCGCCTGGTCGGCGGGGCAGGATCTCGCGCTCCACGGCTGGATCTACGACCTTCACGACGGCCTTCTCCGCGACCTCGGCGCGACGGTCAAGGCTCCGTTCTGAGGGGAACCGGCTGGAGCTCCCGGGCAGCATCGGTCATCGTGAAAATCCGGCGTGCTTCGGCGGCGAGGATCTCGGGTTCGGTGTAGCGCGGGCTGAAGTGGGTCAGAAGGAGGCGCGCGGCGCCGGCGCGTTTTGCGACCTCCGCCGCCTCCGCCGCCGTCGAATGGGCGCGCGCGGCCGCTTCGTCGCGGAGATCCTCGCCGTAGGTCGCCTCGTGAATCAGGATCGACGCGCCACGGGCGAGCTCGACCGCGGCATCGCACGGACGCGTATCGAGACAGTAGGCGATCCGCCGCCCCGGACGCGGAGCGCCCGTCACTCCTGCCGCGGCGACACGCTTTCCGTCCAGAAGATCGATGTCCTCGCCCGCCTGCAGCCGGCCGAAGAGAGGTCCGTCCGGCACGCCGAGCGCGCGCGCGGCGGCGACGTCGAACCGCCCCGGGCGGTCATCCTCGACGAGCAGGAACGCGAACGTCGGGACGCTGTGCTCGAGACGTGCGGCGCGAACGGCGTAGCCGTCGCGAGGAAGGGAAAATCCTTCTCCGACCTCGACGATCTCGAGGGGATACGCGCGCCGCAGCCGCGTCGTCTCGAAGACGCCCTCGAGATAGGCGCGAAGGCCCGGCGGGCCGCACACCGTCAGCGGCTCCTCGCGGCCGTGCAGCGTCATCGTGCCGAGAAGACCGGGAAGGCCGTACACGTGATCGCCGTGGAGGTGGGTGACGCAGACGAGCTCGAGGCCGCTCCAGCGGAACGGCGCGCGCATGAGCTGGTACTGCGTCCCCTCCCCGCAGTCGAACAGAACGACACGGCCGTCGAGAACGACGGCCGTCGACGAGACGTGGCGGTCGCGCGTCGGCGTTCCCGCGCTGATCCCGAGCGGGACGACCGCGATCTGGTCCACGCGCGACTCAGTCGCGTCCGGTCTTGGTGCTCTGCCGCCCCGCCTTCGCCGGGCTGGTCATTGAACCGCTGCGCTTGCGACCCGTGGCCGTTTCGCGTTTCGCCTGGGGGCGCGTCTCCGGCTTGTTGCCGCGCGCCTGCCCCGTCGGTTCCGATCCTCTGCGTCCCGAGCTCGATTGTCTTTGCGCCATGACTTGCCTCCTTTCAGGCGAACGGATATGCATTCGATTCGCGTGCCCGGAACGGCGTTTTCGCGTGGAGAAATCTTCCTGCTCCGGCACAAATGTTGATCGAATGCGTGCGATGTCGGTTCCGGCTCTTCCTCTCTCCCGCGGACGGCGGTGGGCGGTCACGGCGGGGATCATCACGGGGATGTTCCTCGCGGCACTGGAGGCGACGGTCGTCGCGACGGCGATGCCGACGGTCATCGCCGCGCTCGGCGGGATGAATCACTACTCGTGGGTCTTTTCGGCGTACCTCGTCGCCTCGACCGTAACCGTGCCGGTCTGGGGAAAGCTGTCGGACCTCCACGGGCGGCGGCTCTACTACCTGATCGGCGTCGGCGTCTTTCTGGCGGGATCGATCCTGTCGGGCGTCGCGCGGTCGATGCCGGAGCTGATCGTCTACCGGACCGTGCAGGGGATCGGCGCCGGCGCGCTCATTCCGCTGGGGATGACGATCATCGGGGAGATCTTCACGCTCGAGGAGCGGGCGCGGATGCAGGGGATGTTCAGCGGGGTCTGGGGCCTCGCGAGCATCGTGGGGCCGCTGCTGGGCGGGTTCATCACGGACCAGCTCTCCTGGCGGTGGGTGTTCTTCGTCAACGTCCCCTTCGGCATCGCCTCGGCCGTGATCATCGGGTTCGCGCTGCGCGAGCCGGCCGGGCGCGAGCGGCGATCGATCGACTACGCCGGGGCGATCGTGCTGACGGCGGCGGTGACGATTCTGCTGCTCGCGCTCGTCGAAGGGGAGGGAGGGGGCGCCGCTCTCGTGACGCCGGGGCGGATCGCGCTGATCGGCGTGTCGCTGGCCCTGCTCGTCCTCTTCGTGGCGATCGAGCGGAGGGCCGCGGAGCCGATCGTCCCGCCGGCTCTCTTCGCGAACCGCGTCGTCAGCGTGAGCGTCGTGGTCGGTTTCCTCGCGGGGATCGGCATGTTCGGCGCGATCACGTACGTCCCTCTTTTCGCGCAGGGAGCGCGCGGCGCCACGGCGACGGAAGCGGGCTCGCTCCTGACGCCGCTCATGCTGTCGTGGGTCACGATGTCGGTCGTCGGAGGACGCCTGCTCCTCCGTCTCGGGTACCGGCCGATGGTTCTGACGGGGCTTTCGTTTCTGACGGCCGGCTTCGCTGTCTTCTGGAGCTTCGGGCGCGAGACGCCGCGCGCGTTCCTTCTCGCGGATCTCGCGCTGATCGGCGCCGGCCTCGGCCTGACGATGCTGACGCTGTTGCTCGCCGTGCAGCACGCCGTCGCGCGGAGCCAGCTCGGGATCGCGACCTCGCTCAATCAGTTCTTCCGTACGATCGGCGGTGCGATCGGCGTCGCGGTGATGGGCGCGGCGCTGTCGATCGGGCTCGAATCGCGGCTCGGGGCCGCTGCGCGCACCGGCGGACGGGCGCTCAGCCCGGAGCTCGCCGCGAGCCTGGCCGAAGAGCCGAGCGCTCTCATCGACCCGGTGGCGCGTGATGGCGTCACGCCCGAAGTGCTCGAGATCCTGCAGACGGCCCTCGCCCAGTCGCTCGACGTCGTGTTCCTCCTCGGCGTCGTCGCCTCGCTTCTCGGCCTGCTCGTCGCCCTCTTCTGGTTGCCGCGAACCGTCGAGCGCGAGGCGGTTTCCTACGCGGAAGGGGAGCGGATGGTCATGGCCGAAATGACCACCCTCAATCCGAAGAACGAGCCGGCCGGCGACTAGCCCGTACTATTCACGACGAATCGCGGAAGCTGTCATCCCGAGCCACCGACGGCTGGGCGCCGCGCCTAGGAGAAGAAACTCCGCACACCAAAATGCCGTCATCCTGAGCGACGGGTGGGCGGGACGGCGGGAGCGAAGAATCTCAAGATGCGCCGACTCAGACTCGCGACCATGTGTGTCAAAATGAGACGCGGCTGGGGAGATCCTTCGCTCACACCCACCCATCCGTCCTCGCTCAGGATGACGGCTTTTGTGTAGGTGATGGGACTCGGAAACTCGATAAACACTGGAAGCTTATTGGAAGATCGTCGCGCGCCCGACCCCCGGATCCCTCGCCTCACGGCTTGGGATGACACGTTGGAGTCATTCGCCGGCACATCGTGCCGTTCCGCCGCT
>JBOGJQ010000341.1:0-40212 GCA_050745405.1 Thermoanaerobaculia bacterium
CCGCTCGTCCACACGGCGCGTGCAATCGCGGGCGCCGCGGATCCGACGCTCCCGAACGCCGGCTCAGTCACGGTGAACGCCGCGAACACGGCCGCGAGCTGCTCGTCCGCCGACGTGACCGGTCCGGTGATCACCCCGGTCGTGACCGGCAACGAAGGCGACAACGGCTGGTACCGTGCCGGCACGGTCGACCTGTCGTGGACCGTCCACGACGTCGAAACCGACCTCACGGGCAGTTCCGGCTGCGAACCGTCGGCCGTCACGACCGACACGAACGGAACGACTTTCACCTGCACGGCGACCTCGCACGGCGGAACGACGACGCGGAGCGTGACGATCAGGCGCGATTCCGGCGCGCCGACCATTGCGGCTTCCACGTCGACGTTCGTCGCTCCCGACGGAACGACCGCGACGCGGGTCCATTTCACGTGCGCGGATCCAGCCGTCGAGGGGGTCGCCTCGGGCGTCGGATCCTGCCCGTCCAATCTCGATGTCCTGCCCGGCGGGATCGCCACAGGCGTCGCCAGGGACCGCGCGGGCAATCAGGCCATGCTCTCCGTGACGATGCCGCGCGCGTTCGCCGGCAACGATCAGACGATCACGACGCCGACCTGTTCGGCGCAGGTCGCGCTGTCGGGATCGGGTGCCGTCGAAGGCGGCGGGCCGGTGCAACTCGACTGGCGCGCGAACGGCGTATCTCTCGCCTCCGGCGCATCGGCAACCGTCGAGCTGCCGGCCGGCGTCAACCTCGTCGAGCTCGTCGCGACGAATGCGGCCGGGATCTCCTCGAGCGATGTGGTGGTCATCACCGTCGTTCCCGACCAGATCCCGATCTTCGACACGGTCCCCGATCCGATCACCGTCGATCAGGGAACGAGCCCTCTCACACCCGTCAGCGTGCCGCTCGCTACGGCCCATGGCGCCTGCGGTCCGGCGACGGTCGTGAGCAATGCGCCCGACCGGTTCCCGGCCGGCACCTCGCCGGTCGTCTTCACCGCGACCGATGGACTCGGCAAGATCGCCTCCGCGGCGACGACGGTGACCGTGAACCCGCGGGTCGATCTCTCCATTCATCGGGACGAGATTCCCGCGCCGCGCCGCGGCGAGGTCGTCACGTACGAGTACGACATCCAGAATGCGGGACCGGGGCCCGCGATCGGCATCGTCGTCGACATCGACTTCTCCCGCCCGCTCACGTTCGTGCCGTACAGCAACGAGTGCACTCCCGGCGGTGCCTACTGCGAGGATCTCGAATTCCTCGCGGATGGTGCTCTCTGCGACTTGAAAGAAGACGGCGGCATGACGTGCCGCTTCGGATCGCTCGACCGGTCCGAGATCCGTTCTTTCAGCATCCGCCACCGCATCGGCGCGAACGACAGCGGGACGATCACCGACACCGCCAATGTCTCGGCAGCGGGGACGGACACGAATCCCGCGAACGATACCGTCCAGACGTCGTCGACGATCAGCGTCAGCGTGAATCTCAGCGTGAATGGCAGTGTGCCGGACTCCTCCTTCCCGGTCGTCGCGGGCACGATCGAGACGATCCGTGTTTTCGTTGCAAATACCGGGGAGGACGTGGCGACACAGACGGTGATGGAGGCCGAACTTCCCGCTGGCGTGACGTTCGTCTCCGGGGATGGCTGCAGCGCGGAAGGCGCGACCGTCCGTTGTCAGGTCGGCAGCCTCGCAGCTTTCACCGGCTCGCGTGCCGCGCTTTTCGACGTACGCCTCGATCCTTCACTCGAGGTCCTCACGTTCCCACTTACGGTGAGCAGCGCCGAGCACGACGTCCAGACGGAGAACAACAGGAGTGAGCTGTCCCCGACGGCGGTCTCCTCCGAGAGCGATCTGACCGTCTCGCTCGCGTCCGAGGGAGATCTGGTCCCGGGGGCCGATTTCACCGTCTTGGCGACGCTCGCCAACCTCGGCCCTTCGGATGCCCGTCATAACACCCTGCAGATGTTTATTCTGGCGCTGCTGGCAGACGGTGTGACGCTCGGTCCCCTGCCGGCCGGCTGTGCCCAGGTTACGCATCTGGGTCCGATCGGAAAGCAGCGCATCGATTGTCCGGACATCAGGATCGACGTCGGCACGTCCGAGTCCTTTGCCTTCACGTTCCGGCTTCCGCCGGAGGATCGCACTCCTCCGAGCAGGATCGTGGCAGACGCCGTCGGGCCATCGGACATCGATGACGAGAACAATCGTGCAGAACTGACTCCTGCGCTCGTTCCGGTCGCGAATCTGGTCCTCACGGCGGCCGGAGACTCCGCGCCCGTGATTGCGGGCGAGACCGGCACGTGGACCACCACCGTCACGAACCAGGGACCATCGCAGGCGACGGGCGTCGTCATTTCGGCGGCGCTCCCGGACGATGTGACGTTCGACGCCGCGGCATCTCCGGGATGCGCCCTGAGCGACGGCCTGGTGACGTGCAGCGTCGGTGCGCTCTCGCCTGGTGACCCGCCGGCGACCGTGACGGTCGCGGGTGGAATCGACGGCCTTGCGCGCAACAGCGTGTCGCTGCCGTTCTCGGCCGGCGCGACGGAGTCCGACCCGTCGCCGGAAAATGAGGTCGCCTTCGAGAACGCCGTCGAAGTGTCGATCGATCAGAAGCTCACGATGAGCGTTCCCGCGGAAGTGGTCGCTGGACAATCGCTCGAGTGGACCGCGACGGTCTCGAACGCCGGGCCCTCGACGGCCACTGCGGTCACTGTCGCGCTCACGCTCCCGACGGAACTCCGCGAGGCTTCGGGCGAGGACTGCACGCCGAACGAAACGGGGCTGACCTGCGTCGTCGCGACGCTCGCGGGCGGGGATTCGCACGAGTTCCAACTGACGGCCGACGTGGATCCCTTCGCGCGAGAGCCGCTCGCGATCGCCGCATCGGTCGATGCGGCCGAGACCGACGAGAATCCCGGCGACAACGCCGCTCCCAATGCATCCGTCTCGATTCTCACGGACGTCGAGTTGAGTCTTTCGGTCGTATCGCCCGATAGCGCCATCGCCGGTGAGACATTCGACTCCGCGATCTCCGTCACGAACGGCGGCCCGTCCGGTGCCACGTCCGTCCTGGTGTCGCTGCCGGCTCCCGAGGGCACCTTCGCGGGCGACCTCGGAGAGGGATGCGAGGAGTCGGCTGGAGGGATCGAGTGCCGCACCGAGGCGCTCGGTCCGGAGGGGACGCAAACGTTCACGATCCCGCTGCGGATCGATCCGTCCGCGCGAGGAAAGCTCGTCATCGATGCATCCATGGTCGCAGCCGAAGACGACATCCCGAAGACGGCGGGCGCGGCGACGCAGATCGACGCGCTCGTCGACGTCTCCGTCGCGGGAACGGCTCCGGCGGAAATCGTCGCGGGAACCGAGCTCGTCTACAACCTGACGATCGGGAACGCCGGGCCATCTACCGCGACGAAACCGTCGCTGACGGTCACGCTTCCGCCGGGTGTCGTCCCGGTCTCGCACGAAGGATGCTCGACATCATCGTCCGTCGTGACCTGCACGGGAGACGATCTCCTGCCGGGAGCATCGCACGAGTACCAGATCATTGCGGACGTCGGCCCATTCGAACGCGGCGATCACGACGCGACCCTCCTGGGAAGCGCGGTGGAGACCGATTCTCAACCCACGAACAACGAGGAGACGATCACGGTCAACGTGACCGCGAGCGCGGATCTGTCGCTCGCCCTCGTCGATTCGCCCGATCCAGCCGTCGCAGGCAACGTGGTGACGTATCTCCTGACGGCGTCGAACGCCGGTAAGTCGGGGGCGACGGGCGTCGGGATCGATGTCGATCTGCCTCCGAACGCCTTTTTCGCTTCCGCATCGCCCGAGTGCACGCGGGACGGCGCATCGCTGCACTGTGCGCTCGGCGACATGGACGTGAGCGCATCCAGAGAGATCGAGCTCCGTCTCGTCCCGATGACCGCGGGGTCTCTGGTGTTGTCAGCGGAGATCCACAGCCAGGATCCTGATCCGGACGCGGCGAACAACGTCGCATCCGCGACCACGGCCGTGAGCGGCCAGGGAGGGGGTGCCGCCGGCGCCGGCGACCTCGACGGAGACGGCGATCTCGATCTCGCCGCCGTGGACACCACGGCGGACGAGCTCGTTCTGTTCGAGAACGACGGAGGGGCTCTCGCGGAACGTCTCCGCGTGCCTGTCGGTCATCGCCCCGTCTCGCTGGCGCTGGGCGATCTCGACGGTGATGGACGACTCGACCTCGCCGTCGCGAACTCGGTCTCCAACGACGTCTCCATCGTGCGGAATGAAAGTGCGTGGTCGTTCGCGGAGACGGAGAGGCCGCCGATCCGCGGACGGGGGGCCTCCTCGATCGCGATCGGTGACTTCGACGGCGACGGCCGGCTCGATCTCGCCACCTCGAACGAGCTCACGGCGGACGTGTCGATTCTGCTCAACCGGGACGCGATTGCGGAGTCGTACGTCGTCCCGCTCCCGGGCAAGGGTCCGGCGAAGCACCCGAGCTCGATCGCGGCGGGGGATCTCGACGGCGACGGGCGTCTCGATCTGGCCATTGCGAATGGGGTCGCGAATTCGGTCTCGATCCTCACCAGCGGCGGCGGCACGTTCGCGGGGACCGCGCTCGTCACGCTCGGCGGCGGAGCGCTGCATCCGTCGGCCATGACGATCGGGGATTTCAACGCCGATGGACGTCTCGACCTGGCCGTGGCAAACCGTGAGGGCAATAGCATCTCGATCGTCTGGAACGAGGGAACGGGAGCGTTCCTGGCCGGAGATCCCGTCGCCGTGAGCAAAGATCCCGTCGCGATCGCGGCGGCGGATCTGGACGGCAACGGTCGCCTCGATCTCGCCGCGGCGCTCAGAACCGCCGACGCGATCTCCGTCCTCTTCAGCGGAGAGGACGGCTTCGCCGCGGAGACGATCGTCGAGACCGGCAAGAAGCCGGTGGCGATCGTCATCGGCGATTTCGACGGCGACGGGCGGCTGGATCTCGTGACGATCGGGTCGCCCAAAGTCGTGCCGACGATTCACCTCGGGAGGTGATGGAAAGGTCGCTGTATTTTTCCGCCCCTCCGGCCGACTCATGGGCGTATGTCACTCGACCTGTACCTCAAGGAAACCGCCAAGGTCGGCGCGCGCGAGCTGCGCCTCAGCGCCGGCCGGCCCATGATCGTCGTCTCGGACGCCGGGGAGCGGGAAGTCCGTAATTTCCCGCCGCTCACGGTCGCGATGCTCCGGACGCTCCTCGCCCCGGTCGTCCCGGCGGAGCTGCAGAGCACGCTGGCCGAGGGGAGGGCCGAGTGGACGATGCGGCACGATGGGATCGGCGAGATCCGCGCGACCGCGCAGATCGGCCGTGACGCCGCCCACGCATCATTTCTCCTTCCGGCGGCCGCTCCGGCGCGTCCGACGGCCGTCACGCGCGTCGAGAACGAGATCGACCGCCTCTTCCTCAAAATGATCGAGATGGGCGCCTCCGACCTCCATCTGAGCTCCGGGGTGCCGCCGATGGTCCGCAAGGACGGCGAGATGACGGCGATCCCGGGTGCCGGCGCCATCCAGCCCGAGGCGATGAAGCGGCTTCTCTTTTCCATCGCTCCGGAACGGAACCGCGACGAGTTCGAGCGCTGCAACGATACGGACTTCGCGTACGAGATCGCGGGCGTGTCCCGCTTCCGCGCGAACTACTTCGTCGACCGGAAGGGCCCCGGCGCCGTCTTCCGCGTCATCCCGAGCCGGATCATCACGGCGGAGGAGATGGGGATCGGGAAAGAAATCCTGGAGCTCTGCCACCTGCCGAAGGGGCTCATCCTCGTCACCGGGCCGACCGGATCGGGCAAATCGACGACGCTCACCGCTCTGGTCGATTACATGAACCGCGTTCGCCGCGATCACATCATCACGATCGAGGACCCGATCGAGTTCGTCCACGACTCGAAGGGGTGCCTCGTGAACCAGCGTCAGGTCGGCGAGCATACCGACGGTTTCAAGAGCGCTCTCCGCGCGGCGCTCCGGGAGGATCCGGACGTGATCCTCGTCGGCGAGATGCGCGATCTCGAGACGATCTCCATGGCGATCGAGACCGCCGAGACGGGGCACCTCGTTCTCGGCACGCTCCACACCTCGTCGGCCGCGACGACGGTCGACCGGATCATCGATCAGTTCCCCGCCGACCGGCAGGCGCAGGTGCGGACGATGCTCGCCTCGAGCCTCCGCGGCGTCATCAGCCAGATGCTCTGCCGGAAGATCGGAGGCGGCCGCGTTCCCGCGATGGAGGTCCTGATCGGCACGCCTTCGGTCTCGAATCTGATCCGCGAGGCGAAGATCTTCCAGATCCCGAGCGTCATGCAGACGAGCCGGAAGGTCGGGATGTGTCTCATGAACGACAGCCTGCTCGATCTGGTCCGCCGTGGCGTCGTCGAGCCGCGCGAGGCGCTCGCGAAGGCCGTCGATCGCACCGCATTCGCCGCGATGCTGAAGGCGAACGGTTACGACGAGGCGCTCGCCGCCGCCTAACGCCTCACCGCAGCGAGGCGAAGTACGCCGCCACGTCGCGGATCTGCTCGTCCGTCAGCTTCGGCGCGACCTCGTTCATGAGGTGCGCGTACGGCGAGCCGCCGCGCGTGCCCCCCTTGAACAGCACCAGCTGCAGCCGGAGGTAATCCTCGTACTGCCCCGCGAGCATGGGATACGCGCGGGTCGGGTAGGGCGGCTGGGTCGGGCCGTGGCAGTCGACGCACGACGGTACGCGCTGCTCCGGAATGCCGCGATGCGCGATCGCGCGGCCGCGCGCAATCGAGGGCGAGTGCGTTTCCGATGATGGCACTGCCTCGCCGTGCATGCCGACCGCGGGAGGCAGACTGGCGTAATACCGCGCGAGCACGCGCATTTCGTCGCCGGTGAGACCCGCGGCGATCGGCTCCATGATCCCGCTGTTCCGATCGCCCCGCGCGAACGCGACGAGAGCGTTGTGGAGATACCGCTCGTGCTGTCCCGCGAGCTTCGGGAAGACCCCCATGCCGCGACCGCGTCCGTCGAGGCCGTGACACCGCGCGCATCGCCGGATGACGAGAGCCGGCGCGAGGTTCTCGGGCCCGGTGAGATCCTCGATCGGTGCCGCGCCCCCGGTCGGTCGCGTCGCCCCGAACGCGAGCTCGTGATACGCCTCGACGTCGAGCGACGGGAGCCGCTGGAGGAACGCGACCATCGCCCAGACCTCGTCGCTCCGCTTCTGCGTCGGCCACGCCGGCATCCCCGTCAGCTTCACCCCGTGCTTCACGATCGCGAACAGCTCCTCGGGCGTCCATTTCCCGATGGCCGGTGGAAGGTACGGTGGCTCCGGCGTCATCGCTGCCGTGACCCGAGGGTGGTGCAGCTCCGGGCTGCCGTGACAGGGGGCGCAGGCGATCTCGTACTGCGCCGCGCCCTTGACGACGAGCGCCGGGTCGTCGAGCGGCGGCGCCTCGATCGCGAGGGAGTACGTCGAGAACGCCCGCGCCATGCCGAACTCGAGAAACCATTTCGTGATCGGCCAGTGGCCCGAGCTCGCCTTGATGGGAACGATCCCGGACGCGGCGACGAGAAAGCCGCCGAGGGCGACGAAGAAGAGAAGGATCGCGAGCTCGATGCCCCGCTGTTTCCAGGTGCGCTTCGGATCGCGCCTCTCGCGGGGCGCCTTGCGCGCGCCGAAGAGAAGGACGAGGCCCCAGAGGATCGCGTCGAGCAGGCGGCGGATCATCGGCAGCTCCCGAAGAAGAGCGCCACGATCGCGGCGTAGATCACGGCGACCGCGCTGAGGGCGGAGAGGAGGAGGGTTGCGTACCCGAGAAACTGCGTCCGGTCCTCGGGCGTGTCTTCGTCGTGCGGCGGCGCGTCACCGCCGCTCCGGTGCGCGCGCCACCCGACCCAGGTCATCCACCCGATTCCGGCGAGCGCAACGACGGTGTAGACGAGAATCGCCGTGCGCACCCACCCGAGGGAGACGTCGCGCACCGGCGCCTTCGCGCACCAGATCGCTGCCGTGATGTACGACGCGAGCAGATGCGCCGCCCAGAGCGACGGCGAGACTGTCAGCATCCAGAGGGACCAGGTACGCTCGCGGGAGCGAATCATCGCGCCGAGCTCCCACGCCGGAGACTGTCATCCCGAGCCACTGACGGCTGGCGCGGCGCCTGAGGGGAAGAAACTCCGCGCACCAAGATGCGGTCATCCTGAGCGAGGTAGGGTGGGAGGGCGTGAGCGAAGGATCTCCTCAGCCGCGTCTCAATTCGCAACGATGTCGCGAGTCTGAGTCGCGAATCAGGAGATCCTTCGTCGCTTCGCTCCTCAGGATGACGGCATTTGTGTGTGTGATCGGACTCGGAAACCCGCATAAACACTGGAAGTTTGTTGGAAGCCGTCAGGGGAGGGATCTGGGGCTCGGGTGCGCGGGGCATCGCGATTCCCGTCACCCAGATCCCTCGCTTCGCTCGGGATGACACGCAAGTGCATGCGTCGCGTCGATCCATCAGGTCACCAACGGAAATCCGGCGATGACGCTGGCCGTCACCGCCGCGGTGATCGCCATGAAGTGCCAGTACAGCGTCACATTGCCGATGTCGATGTCGTGCCGCGCGCTCATCCTGCCGGCCGCCCGCCGCGCCATGCAGTAGAGGTGCATGATCGCGCCCAGGGCGACGTGGACGACCGTCCAGATCACCAGCACCCAGACGATCGCCGGATAGACGTGGCTCTCCGGATCCATGCCGCGGATCGCGGCGAGCATGGCGATGCTTCCGGCGATGGTCGCGAGGACGGCGAGCACCATTGCCCCGTGGAACGCGCCGCCCCGATCGGCTGCGTTCCACCGCTTCCCGAGAATCGTGAGCGCCCACGCGCCGAGGAGGAGCCCTCCCGCGACGAGCGTCAGCAGCGGATCCGGGCCCGCTGCTCCCTTGGGAGGGAACTCTTCGTGGATCGTCCAGTAGAAGAAGTAGCCGAAGACGAGCGATGCGAACGCCGTGATGTCGCCGAGCATCGTGATCAGCATCGCCCACCAGCCGACCGAGGCCGGACCCGAGGCGTACAGCGGCAGCCGGACGCCGAGGCCGATGTTCTTGACCGGCTTCTCGGGAATGATCGCGGTACCCGTCCAGAGCCAGGCGACGATCGCCCCGAGCGCGAGGATTCCGCTGATCGCCGCGGCCCACCACCAGTGATACGTCGTGAAGATGAAGAGCCCGGCCGTGAAGACCGCCGCGATCATCGCGATGAAGCTCGGGCCCGGAACGCGGAGGCACTGCACGGGATGCGCGTCGACGGCCGTCGTGATGAGCGTCTCCCGCTTCCCCTCCTCCGCGTCCGGCAGGAAGAAGCGCCCCTGGTGCACGTCGCGCATGAAGTGCGGCTGATCCCACAGCGGATAGCGGCTGTCGATCTCCGGAATCGAGCGCACGCCCCAGTTCTCTCCCGGCATCTCCTGCAGCCACTCGAGCGTCCCCGCATTCCACGGATTCGGCTCGGAGACCGGCTGCTTTCCCTTCGGCCGGATGACGTCCCACACGAGAACGGCGATTCCCGCGCCGAGGATGTAGGCTCCGATGGACGAGACGAGATTCAGCACGTCGAAGCCGAGGTCGGTCGGATACGTGAAGACGCGCCGCGCCATCCCACGCAGTCCGGTGAAGTGCATCGGGAAGAACGTCAGATTGAACCCCGCGAACATCGTCCAGAAGGCGATCCGTCCCAGGCGCTCCGAGAGCTTCTTTCCGTTCACGAGAGGGAAGAAGTAGTAAAGGCCGGCGACGATCGGAAAGATCGCGCCGCCGATCAGAACGTAGTGGAGGTGCCCGACGACGAAGTACGAGTCGTGCGCCTGGAAGTCGAACGGCGCGAGGGCGACCATGACGCCGGTGAGACCGCCGATGACGAACGCCGCGATCCCGCCGAAGATGAAGAGCATCGGCACGGAGCGCACCACGCGCCCCGCGAGGAGCGTCGCGATGAAGCAGAAGATCTGAATGCCGGTCGGGATCGCGACCGCCTGCGAGGCCGCCGAGAAGAAGCCGAGGGAGATCCCCGGCAGTCCCGTGGTGAACATGTGGTGGACCCATAGGCCGAAGCTCAGAAAGCCGGTCCCGATCGCGGCGAGGACGATCCAGGTGTAGCCGACGATCGGCCGGCGCGCGAACGTCGGAACGATCATCGCGATGAGCGCCACCGACGGCAGGAACACGATGTAGACCTCGGGGTGGCCGAAGATCCAGAAGAGATGCTGCCAGAGGAGCGGATCGCCGCCTTTCGTCGGGTCGAAGAAGGGCCAGTGGAGCATCCGCTCGAGCTCGAACAGGATGTCGCCGGCGATGAGCGGCGGGAACGCGAACAGGATCATCGCCGCGACGACGAGGATGTACCAGCAGTAGAGCGGGATCATGTTGATCCGCATCCCCGGCGGGCGCGTCTTCAGAACGCCGACGATCAGCTCGACGGCGGCGGCGATCGAGGCGACTTCGATGAAGGAGAGCCCGAGAAGCCAGATGTCCGCGCCGTAACCGGGCTGGTACTTCGTCGTCATGGGCGGGTACATGAACCACCCGCCCTTCGGAGCGGCGTCGAAGAAGATCGAGCCGCAGACGAAGATCCCTCCGATGACGAAGCTCCAGAAGCCGTACGCGGAGAGGCGCGGAAAGGGGAGATCGCGCGCGCCGAGCATCTGCGGGAGAAGGACGATCGAGATCGCCTCGAAGATCGGCACCGCGAAGAGGAACATCATCACGGAGCCGTGGAGGGAGAAGATCTGGTTGTAGAGGTCGGCCGTCAGGAAGTCGTTCTGCGGCAGGGCGAGCTGCGTCCGCATCAGCAGCGCGAGCACGCCGGCGAAGAGAAAGAAGACGAAGGACGCCGCCGTGTACCAGATCCCGACCTCGGTATTGTTGACGGCCGACCAGTAGCGCCACCCCTTCGGCGCCGCCCATGCCTCGCGGAGCCGGTCCTCCTGCGCGCGCTGCACCTCCGGCGGCGGCTCGTACGAGAGAGGCGCGTGGTGCTCGACGCTCATCGCAGGCTCTCCAGGTACGTCCCCAGCGCGGCGAGATCCTCGTCGCGCAGCATCCCGAACGCCGGCATGTGCACCTCCGGCTTCAGCGCGCTCGTCTCGCCGATCCATCGGGCGAACGACGACGGATCGTTCGGCAGGATCCCCGCGCCGAGGGAGAGACGGGAGCCGACGTGCGTGAGGTCGGGGCCGACGGTGCCGTCCGCGGGCGTGCCGCGGATCGTGTGACACGCGCCGCACCCGCTCGAGAGAAAGACGTCGTTGCCGCGCCGGGCCGGCTGCGCCTGACGCGCGAGCCACGCGTCGAATGCGGCGCGCTCCTCGACGACGACCCAGAAGTTCATCAGGGCGTGCGACGCACCGCAGTACTCCGCGCACAATCCGCGAAAGCGCCCGGTGCGCGTCGGCTCGAGGCGGAGGCGGTTCGTGCGGCCGGGGATCATGTCGATCTTCCCGCCCAGCGAGGGGACCCAGAAGGCGTGGATCACGTCGGGAGAGTCGAGGAGCAGCTCGACGGGCTCGCCGACGGGGAGATGGACCTCGTTCGCGAGCTCGACGAAGCCGTCGCCGTCGGGCGCGGGGTAGCGGACGCGCCACCACCACTGCTCGCCCGAGACGTGCACGCGCAGGGCGTCTTCGGGAACCGGCGCGAGGAGATCGGGCATCAGAGCGAGGCCGTACGTGAGAAGGCCCGCGAGGACGACGGTCGGAAACGCCGCGCCGCCGCCGATGACGAACAGAGCGACGCGGCGCGGGTGTGCGCGCGGCCGCGCGCGCACGGCGTAAACGGCGAGGGCGATGACGGCGGCCCAGATCACGACCGCGGCGCCGGCCATCCACCACCAGAGACGCGCCAGATCCTCCGCCGCGCGCCCGGCCGGATCGAGCGCCGACTGCACGCCCGAGCAGGCGGTCAGCAGCAGGGCGGCGAGCGCGATGCTCGCCGCCGGGACGGAATTGCGGAGGGCCACGCGACCGAGGCCAGCAATGCCCGCACCAGCCTTAATCAGTTCGAATCGGCATCCTTATTCTTGATCCGGCACGTCCCGGTGTAGGCGAATGTCGGATTGCCGTCGGCGCCGACGCCCGTGCCGGTCACGTCGAGGTGGCAGCGGATGCGGGGACCGGCCAGAGTGTCCGTCAGGTGCACGACTCCGACCGTCGCGCCGGTGACGAGATCGACCTCGAAGCGAAACGAATCGTCGTAGAGCAGGACCGGCTCCGACCCGAGGACCGTCCCGGAAAAGACCTGATTTCCGGTGTTCACGAGCGTGCCCTTCACGAAGTCGAAGACCGATGTCGGGTGATAGAGGATGCGGCCGGTGAGGTCACCGCTCAGCTCGACCGTCTCGGTGCTCCTCTGAATCGTTGCGGTCGCCGTCGGGATCGCCGAGTGAACGATCGCCGTACTGAAAAAGTGGACACCGGTGCCCGTGACCGGCTGCAGTTTCCAGGCGCCGTCGCCGGCCGGCGTCGCCGTGCACGGCTCGCTCGCGCTCGACGCGCCGGCGAGGAAGAGGAGGACCAGAAGGAAGGGGAGAATTCGGGTGCGCATGTGAAGCTCCTTTCTCGATGATTTCGAAGGTAAGCGCGTCCTCCTTGGTTTGCGATCGGCACGGTCGGACGATTCGGCCGCCGGCTCGCTTTGGCCAGCTTTGTCCCACTACTATGGAGAGCCTTGAGTGGAGATCCCGGCGACCGGCTCGACTCCTGGAAGGAGATCGCCGCCTATCTCGGCCGCAGTGTCCGAACGGTGCGGCGTTGGGAGGCCGAGGAGCGCCTGCCGGTGCACCGGCAGATGCACCACGCCCTCGGAAACGTCTATGCGTTCCGCTCCGAGCTCGATGCGTGGCGCGATCATCGCGCGGCCGCGCCGCGGCCGCAGGGTCCATCCGAGCCGGAGTCGGGGCGCTCCATCGCCGTTCTCCCGTTCGCGAATCTCAGTCCCGATCCGGAGGACGACTATTTCACGGACGGCCTCACGGACGAGGTGATCGCGGACCTTTCGAGCGTGCGGGCGCTGCGCGTCATCTCGCGGACCTCGTCGATGGCGCTGAAGGGGACGACGAAGGACGTGAGGAGCATCGGGCGGGAGCTCGGCGTCCGATACGTCGTCGAGGGGACGGTGCGCCGCGAGGCTTCCCGTCTGCGGATTGCAGCGCGCCTGATCGACGCGCAGACCGATGCTCACGTCTGGGCGGACCGCTGGGACGGAACGGTCGACGACGTGTTCTCCATTCAGGAGCACCTCGCGCGCAGGATCGTCGCCGCGTTGAGGCTCCGGCTGACGCCGGAAGAAGAGAGGAAGCTCGGCGAGCGGCGCGTCGGCGACACGCACGCTTACGAGTGCTATCTGCGCGCGCGGCAGGAAGCCCTCCGATGGCGGCGGGATGCGATCGATCACGCCGTCCAACTTCTCCGGAACGGGATCGAGATCGTTGGCGACAGCCCCGTTCTCCATGCGGCGCTCGGCCGCGTCTGGCTCCAGTACCGGGAGGCGGGGATCGATTTCGGCGAACGGCCGCTCCGCGAGTCGGCCGCGTGCGCGCGAAAGGTGTTCGAGCTCGACAACCGGTCCGCGGCGGGATTTCAGCTGCGCGGCTGGATGCGGTATGCGAACGGCGACGTGCAGGAGGGCGTGCGCGACCTGAAGGCCGCACTCGAGCTCGAGCCGCACGATCCGGACACGCTCGTTCTCCTCGCGAACTGCTACCTCATCTCGGGAAGAGTCGACGCAGCGCGTCCTCTGATCGACCGCCTCGTGACCCTCGACCCTCTGACACCCCTCACGCGCTGCATGACGGGATGGGCGGACCTGCTCGAAGGGAATCTCGCCGCGGCGGTCCAGCCGTATCGCGAGATGTTCGAGATGGATCGGGGGAACCCGATGGCGCTCCTCTTCTACGTCTGGGTGCTCGCTCTCACGGGCGGCGGGCCGAGGCTGCGGAGGCGGCGAAGAGCGTGCCCGCCGAGGTGCGCGAGACGCTCGCGGCGCGCGTCGCGTTCTTCCTCGCGCGCGCGCTCGCGGGAGATCGCGTCGGTCAGGAGGCGCTCGGCGTCGAAGTCGAAGCCGCCGCCCGCGCGACCGAAATCTTTCCGCGGTTTCTCGCGCACGGATATGCCGTCGCGGGCATGCCGGGGCCGGCGATCGAGTGGCTCTCGGTTTCGGTCGATCGAGGATTCATCAACTACCCGTTCCTCGCTCACCACGATCCGTTGCTGAGAAGCCTGCACGCGGACGCTCGATTCCGCGATTTGCTCGCCGGCGTCCGCGAGCGGTGGGAGCGGTTCGAGCCGTGACTCGTTTTCGTCCGCAGATTACCGCGGATTGACGACCGGAACGCTTCTACTCCTGCGGAACGTAGAGGAGAAGCGACGCGGCGACGGCGGCAAGGCGGTCGCGCGTCGCGGGAACGAGTGACGGGTCGATCCAGACGCGCCCGCGGTTGATCGTCTCGACTGCCGCGATGACGCGGTCGCCGTCGACGATCTCCCACCCGACCGGATCGCCGGCCGGGATCCTCGATCCCTCCAGCCGGTGGACCGAACGAACCGTCCATTCGTCTCCCGCGAACCGGAGCGTTCCTTCCGCGCCCATCGTCGCCTTGTTGCGAATGCGGAGCGTTCCGTCGCCCCGAGAGTCGCGGTACGCGCAGGCGAGCGCCGGGATCCTCCCGAGCGACGGGTCGAACGACGCGTCGTTGCGCGAGAGAAGGAGCGCGCGCGTGACACACTCGGCGCGAACCTCGGTTCCACCACCACCTCCGAGAGCGAGGCGGTACGGCTGGCGGCTGAAGCCGACTTCGATCCCGAGGACCGGCACACCGAATCCCCAGTCGCCGCCTTCGCGCACTTCGGTGGTCGACCAGGGGCCGAAGCGAAGCGGCGCGTTCCACCGGCGTGGATTCGCGCCTTCGACCAGCAGGGCGGCTTCCGCGTCGAGCTCCGGCGCGAGCTGCATCTGCGCGGTCGCGCAGGAGAGAAGGAGGGGGAGGCAGAGAAGGAGGAAGAGGCGAAGACTCGTCGCGCGCATGCGATCGATGGATCGCGCGGCGCGGGAGGAAAATTCCGCCGGATCGGGGCGTTTACGTCCGACGCGGCGGACGCCCGTAGAGCCGTCGTAGCTCGTCTTTCGCCGACTCGAGGCGCTTCCGCTGTCGTTTCGGCAGGTCCTTGCCCGCGCGATTGATGTAGAAGGTCAGCATCGACATCGCCGAGCGAAACGGGTCGGCCTTTCGGCGGCGGCTGCGGTCCGCCGACCGTTTGAGAGACCGGGCGATCGCGGCGGGATCGGACTTGGTGAACACGCCCTGTTCCAGATCGAGCGCATTGCTCGTCTGCGTCACCTCGCCCGACCACCGACTCTTCGCTCCCGTCTTCCGGCTCCGCTTCTGATCGGTCATGCGAACGACCTCCGGCGAGCGTCAATGACGCTTGAAGTACTGCACCGCCCGCTCGTGCTTCTGCGCCGCCTCCCGCGTCCGAAACGTGCCGAGGTTGCGCCGCTTGCCGGTCTTCGGATTCTTTTTGCGCGAATAGAGGCGATATTCGCCCGATTTCAGCTTACGGATCACGGTCGAATGGGCGTGCAAACAGGACGCCCTCGCCGTCCGTTTTCGGGACGGCTCCATCTCGCGAGCGGACGCGACGCCGCGGTCTCGCGCTGGCCCGAAACACGTAAAATCCCTTTTTTCAATCAGATGACCTCCGGGCTGCATCTGGTGTGATCCGAGCCTGTGGAACCGCCGGGAGCTGAACGAAATGAGCCTTCAGGACCTTCGTCACGCCGTCCAGTCGCTTCGCCGGTCGCCCGGATTCCTCTCCATCGCCGTCATCACGCTCGGACTCGGCATCGGGGCGAACACCGCGATGTTCAGCATTCTCAACGGCTACTTCCTTCAGCCGCCGCCTTACCCCGAAAGCGATCGGCTCGACCGCATTTACCGCGTGACGGCGCAGAACCCGCGCGGCGGAATCTCGCCCGCCGACTGGCTCGAACTGAAGCCCGCGATGCGCGGTTACGGCGACATCGCCGCGTACGCCGCCGCGGAGATGAGCCTGTCCGAGACCGGCAGGCCGGCGGAAGTGACCGAGACCGTCCGGACCTCGACGACCCTGTTTTCAATTCTTGGCGTGCAGCCGCGCCTCGGTCGCGACTTCGAAGCGCGCGAAGAGGTCCGGGGCAGTCACCACGTCCTGATCCTCAGCCATCGCTATTGGCAAGATCGGTTCGGCGGCGATCCGAACGTGATCGGCCGCTCCGTCCGGCTCGACGGGGAAGCCCACGAGATCATTGGCGTTCTCCCGGCCGGCTTCAGCGATTGGCGTCATCTCTCCTGGGTCGACGCGTTCGTTCCGTTCGCGCCGACTCCGGAGGAGAGCCGCGACCGCAACGCGACGTGGGTGCGGCTCGTCGGACGTCGTGCGGAGGGGCTGACGCCCGCCGAAGGCAACGGGTTCATCGCCGGATTCGGCCGGCGCCTCGCGGCGGAGTTCCCGACCGCGAACGCCGGCACCTCTTGGAGGGCGGAGCCGATCGACGAGACGTGGATGCCCGCCGATGCGTCGACGATCCTGATCATGCTGATCGGGCTCTCCGGGTTCGTTCTCCTCATCGCCTGCTCGAATCTCGCGAATCTGCTGCTCGCCCGGACGATGGCGCGGGCACGCGAGTTCGCGGTCCGGTCGGCTCTCGGGGCGTCGCGCGCGAGGCTCCTGCGGCCACTCCTTCTCGAGAATCTGGTGCTCGCACTCGCGGGCGGCGTCTGCGCGATCTTCGTCGCGCTCTGGGCGTTCGAGTGGCTCTCGGTCGCGAGCGCGGGAGACAGCGGGGTGGGCGTCGAGCTGGCTCTCGACTGGAGAGTGCTCTCGTGGGCGTTCGGCGTCTGCCTGTTCACCGCGGTCGCATTCGGCGCCGCGCCGGCTCTCTTCCTCAGCCGCCTCGATCCGAACCGGAACCTGAAGAGCGGTTCGCGCGGTGCCACCGGAGATCGCGGCCAGCAGCGTCTGCGGAACGCGCTCGTCGTCGGCCAATTCGCGCTGGCCATGGTCCTGCTGGCCGGAGCCGGGCTCTTCATGCGCGGACTGCACGAGCTGAACAACCGGCGCGCGGGATGGGAGTCGGACGGTCTCGTCACGGGAACCGTGGTCCTCCCGAATACGACGTACACGGACGATCCACGAATTGCCGAGTTCCACACGCGAGCGCTCGAGCGTCTCGAGGCGCTTCCCGGCGTCGCCTCCGCCAGCTTCTCGTACGCAATGCCGTACTTCGGCCTGGCCGAGCCGCGGAAGTACGTCGTCGAGGGGGAGGATGCTCCGGAGCCGGGGAAGGAGCCGACCGCGGTCATCAACGGCGTCACGCCGCACTACTTCGAGACCGTCGGCACGCGCCTGCGCGAAGGGCGGACGTTCACCGACTACGACGACGCCGGCGCGCCGAAAGTCTTCATCATCAATGAAGCGATGGCCCGCGGCCTGTTTCGCGAGGAGAACGCGATCGGCCGGCGCCTCGCGGAGGCGGGCGGCGAGGCGCTCGAGTGGGGGACGGTCGTGGGGGTGGTCGCGAATGTCGAGGCGGTCGAGTCGGATTTCCTCACGCCACCGTGGCAGTTGTACCAGCCGATGGCGCAGGAGCCGCGAGCCGCGGGCGAGCTCGCCGTCCGCGTCGCCGGCGTACCGCCGCCGTTGCTCGTCGATAGGATTCGGACGGCGATCGCGACGCTCGATCCCGACCTCCCGGTGCGCAAGCTGCAGCCTGCCGAAGTGACGATCCGGAGGGCGAATTATCAGTTGGGGGTTCTGCGGACGATGCTCACGTCGCTCGCCCTGCTCGGACTCGCGCTCGCGGCGCTCGGTGTGTACGGCGTCATCGCACGGTCGATGGCCGAGCGGAAGCGCGAGTTCGGGATCCGTCTCGCGCTCGGTGCCATGGCGCGCGACATCACGCGCCTCGTGCTCTCGTCCGGAGCGAAGCTTGCGCTCCTCGGATCGGGGATCGGTCTCGCGGGCGCTTTCGCGCTGACGCGATTTCTGGCCGCGGCATTCCCCGGGATGCGCGCGGAGAGTCTCCCGGTCATCGCGGGCGCGATGCTGGTCCTGGTCGTGATCGCACAGATCGCGAGCTATCTCCCGGCGAGGAATGCCGCGCGAATCAACCCGGCCGAGACGCTACAGGGGGAGTAGGGATAAGTTGGTTTTCCAGACCTGGCCCCAACTTTACGACATAAAGTTGGTTTTCCAGGCCTGGCCCCAACTTTAGCGGCAGTCGTCGCGGCTCGGCCCTCCCAGCGGGTTCGAGTCGAACAGGTTCCGCGGCTCGAGATCGACGCCCTGCCAGTGCACGTTCGTGATGCCGGTCATGAGCGACGATGGATCGCCCGGAGCGTGGTCCTCGTCGTGAGGGTCGTGGTGTGCCGATGAGCGGTACCAGAGCACGATGTCCGTGTCCTCGACCGGCTCGCCGTCGTCGACGCCCATTCCCGGGAAGTCCTGGCCGAGGAGGTACTGATCGGGCTGCAGGTAGCGAACGTGCGGCGAGTCGAAGTGCGCGTCCCGCTCCGACTGCTTGAACGTGGTCACCGCGAAATCGGACAGCGTGAATCGCTCCTCGCGCGGCGGCGTGCCGAAATGGCGGGCGATGCCGTTCGCCGAGACGCGGAGCGTGTATCCGATCCTGTTCCCGTGCGCGTTGAGGGTCTGGTCCTCCACGCCGATCGTGAGGAACGTCTCCGGATCGCGCTGCATGACGCCCTCGCGGCCGCCGTTGAACGGCTCCTCGACGTCCCGCGCCGAGCGCGGTGCCTCGGCCGTCTCGACGTGCGCGAGCTGTACGGCCGTGTCGCCGCCGGGGCCGTTCAGATCGACGTCGATCCGCCAAAGGGCATCGTGCATGTGCGGTGCGGTGGTCCCACCCGCGAAGTAGGGATTGTTGAATCCCGTCGCGCCGAGCCGGAAGCCGATGCTTCCGTCGTCGCGGAGCCGGTATTCGATGAGGAAGTCGTAGTTCGCGGCGTCCTGCACTCCCCACAGGACGAGCTCCGAGCCGCGCCGGCTGACGCTCCGCCGTTCCTTGCACAACCACGCGATCCCGCGATCGTTCGTCTCGGCGACCACCTGGGGGACCAGCCGGCCGGAGAGGGTGATCAGCTGGCCGTCCCGACCCGCGTCCGCGACCGTGACTTCGCGAACCGACGCGGCGGAGGTCGTTTCGTGATCATAAAGACGAAATCCCCCTTCGTGATACGGGACGAAGATCTCGGCGACTCCCGCCTCGCGCAGCACGCGCATCCACGGCTCTGAGGGGCTCCGCCGCAGATCCGTCGGCCCGAGAACGAGACCCCGGCGCCCCTGGTTCGAGATGCACGTGCGCCATGCGGTCTCGGCATTCGAGATCTCGATGCAGGCATGAGGCTGGGTCGTCGCGCAGATGTCGGTCTCGCAGGCCCGGATCGTCCCCACGGCTGACGGATTCCTTTCGACCGGACGCCTTCGCGTGCCGTCTCCGGGCGACTGGGCGGCGGCGACGGTGGCGACGAGAGCGAGGACGAGGACTTTCATGGCGGTCTCCCACCACGAGAGTACCGAAAACCGAAAAGGCGCGCCGGACGGCGCGCCTTCGAATGAAGAATTCCTGAGTTCACTACGAGTACGGGACATCCCCCGGGCAGTTCGCGTTCGTCTCGCCCGGTTGCGCGAGGCCGTCGCCGCAGCTCGAGGGGCAGTCCATCGGAGCCGTGTTCCCGTTTTCTCCGCGGCTCGGCTCGCACACGCCGTCGCCCGGATATGGCTGCGGGAAGGGAGGCGAGTTAGGCCAGAGCGACGGCTCGCCGCGATCGCCCGAGGCGAACGGGAACCACGTCGTGAGCGTCCAGTGGCTTTTGTCGAACGCCCGTGCCCATCCCTGGTCGGCGAACAGCGCCCCGAGTGGTGGCGCGAGCTCCATCGCCGCCAGCGCCGCGAAATCCGGCACGTTCGGATCGGGCAGGGCCGGCTCGTTCATGTAGACGAGCGAGACGAGCTGCTCCTGCTTGTTGTAGAGCAGCCACACCCCCGCCAGGCCGCGCGCTCGCGCCTCCGACACCAGCGACGGCCACCGGTCCGCGAGCAGCTTGCGCTGGTTCGCGAACGGCACCTCCCACCGTTCCGTCCGAATCACCGAATGCGGCGCGTCGAGCGGCGTGAAGTCCTGCGTTCCGATCACGCTCCAGGCGTGACACTCGGGCGCGAGGAAGTACGGCCGCGAGAAGAAGAGAGCGCCGTCGAGAACGAACTCGGTCTCGACCCAGCTCTTGTACGCGTCCGCGTCCTCGCGCGTCGCAAAGAGGTACCGCCCTCCGCTCGCGAGCTCGCCCGTCGAGAACTCAATGCGCAACGGGATGAGCTTTCGCATGAATCCCGGACGCGCCGACATGTACATCCGGTCGCGCTCGAGGATCCCCGGCACGGCGCCGAAGTCCATCGTCGGCGGCAGACCGAAGTCGCACGTGAAGGCGCCTCCGGCGCCGATGTTCCCCCGCTTCGTCTCGACGTCGTCCGCGCGGGCGCCGAGTGCCACCGCCAGTGCCAGAACCCCTGCCAGGGTCACGATCCGTGAAGTTGCTCTCATGATTCGCTCCTTACCGGCTAGAATTGCCGCTGTCTTCCGACAAGCTAACGAGCCCTGACGGCGGAGTCCTGAAAGCGGGAGTGAAAAACTCTCAAGAAGGCTGATCGATCATGCTGCGCGCGTCGCGATACGAGTTCGGTCCGTTCAAGGTGGACGTCGGCCGGCGGATCCTCGTCCGCGGCGACGAGCCCGTGCCCGTCACCGCCCGGACGTTCGACACGCTCCTCGCGCTCCTCGAGCGCCGCGGCGAGATGGTGGACAAGGACACGCTCATGACGGCGGTCTGGGCGGACACGAACGTCGAAGAGGGGAACCTCGCGCAGCAGATTTCGCTGCTCCGGAAAGCCCTCGGCGAGCAGCCGACGGATCACACCTACGTCGCCACGGTTCCGCGGCGCGGCTACCGCTTCGTCGCGCCCGTCCGCGTGAGCGCGGACGCCGATCCTGCCTCTCCCGCGGGGCGCGTCGTCGTCGGCCGCCAGGCGGAGCGGGCGATCCTCGACGCCGCCTTCCGCCGCGCCGCCGCCGGCGAAGGGCGGATGGTCTGCCTCGCCGGCGAGCCGGGCATCGGGAAATCGACGATCGCCGAGTCCTTCCTGGGGCAGTTCGCCACGGGCGAGACGCGAGGATGGATCGCGCGGGGGCGCTGCTCCGAGCGCCTCGCCGGCGACGATGCCTACCTTCCGATCCTCGAGGCGCTCGATTCGCTGGCAACGATCGCGCGGCCGATCGACGCGGGAGCACGCCTCCGCGAGCTCGCGCCGACGTGGGCGGAGCTTCTCCACCCGTCGCCGTCCGCCGGCCGGCCGGCCGCGCCGTCGCAGGAGCGCCTCAAGCGCGAGCTCGCGCGCTTCATCGGATCTCTCGCGGGCGCCGCTGCGGGTGTGATCTTCATCGATGACGTCCAATGGGTGGACGAGTCGACCGCCGACGCCCTCGGCTATCTCGCGATGCGCCTCGACCGGATCGGCATCGTCCTTCTCTGCGCCTACCGACCCGAGGAGCTCGCCTCGACTTCCCATCCGTTTCGCACGCTCAAGCTCGATCTCCAGGCGCGGGGCATCTGCACCGACCTCGCCGTTCCGTTCCTCTCGCGCGACGACGTCGCCGTCTTCCTCGAGGTCGAGCTCGGCGGGGAGCCGTTCCCGACCGAGCTCGCCGCGGTCCTTCACGCGAGGACGGAAGGAAACCCGCTGTTCCTGACGGATCTGGTTCGCGACATGCGGGCGCGGGGGACGCTCGTCTCGGGAGAGGAGGGGTGGCACCTCGCGCGCCCGGTGCCGGAGGTCGAAGCCGAATGGCCGGAATCGGTCCGGAGCATGGTGGAGCGGGCGATCGCGCGCGTCAGCGAGGAGGAAGCGAAGGTGCTGACGGCCGGAAGCGTCCAGGGGGCGGAGTTCGACAGCGCGACGCTCGCGCGTTCCCTCGCTCTGGACGCGGCGGAAGTCGAGGAGCGGCTCGACCGGGCCGGACGGACGCGTGGTCTCGTGCGACGCCTGGGCGAAGCGCGGCTTCCTTCCGGCGAGGCGACGACGCGCTACGCTTTCGTTCACGTCCTTTATCAGAACGCCTTCTATGCGACGCTGTCGCGCGGGCGCCGCGCCGCCCTGAGCGGCAGGGTCGCCGACGCGCTCCGCGTGACCCACGCGGAACAGAGCTCGCGCCTCGCGCAGCAGCTCGGTCTCCTGTATGCCGCGGCGGATCGCGCCGCCGAGGCTTCGTCGGAGTTTCACCTCGCGGCGGAGCAGGCGCTGGCGGTCGGTGCGGCGAAGGAAGCGGTCCGGCTGACCAAGCGCGCGCTCGACTGTCTCGAGCTTCTGCCTCCCGGCGCGGAGCGGGACCGGCGCGAGCTCGCGCTGCGGATCACGCTCGGAGTTCCGCTCGCCGCCACGACCGGCTACGCCAACCCGGAGGTGGAGCAGACGTACGGCCGTGCGCGCGATCTCGCGATCGAGCTCCACGACGAGGGGGCGCAATTCGCGGCGCTCTGGGGACTCTGGGTCATCCACCACGTCCGCGCCGATCTCGACAAGGCCCGCGCGACCGCCGCGGAGCTGCTCGCGGCGGGAGAGCGGACCGGCGACGCGCGCGTTCAGCAGGTCGCGCACACGGTGAGCGGCTACACGATCGGCCATCAGGGGGAGATCGATCTCGCGCTCGACCACCTCCGGCGCGCCGCGGAGGTGTTCCGCCCGGAACACCATCAGTTCTTCGCCTCGGTCAACGCGCTCGACCCGTCGGTCGCGGCGCCGGCGCAGGAAGCGCGCCTCCTGTGTCTCGCCGGCGACCGCGATGCCGCGCTCTCGAAGGCAGAATCCGCACTCGAGCTCGCCCGCACCCTCGGGAACCCGAACACGACGGGGTTCGCGCTGGTGTACGCCGGATACGTCCATCAGATGCGGGACGAGCCGGAAGCCGTCCTCGAGAGGACGGCCGAGGCACTGGCGCTCGGGGACGAGCACGGTCTGGCGGACGTGATCGGGTGGGCGACGGTGTGGCGGGGATGGGCGCTTGCGCGGCGAGGCGAGAGCGAAGGCGCGATCGCCTCGATGCGTCACGCGCTCGCCGCGCAGCGCTCGTTCGGAAGCGAGATCGCGCGCGGGCATCAGCTCGCGCTTCTGGCCGAGGCGCTGATTCTCGCGGGGAGGACGGACGAGGCGCTCGACGCGATCGCCGAGGGGCTCGATCACGTCGCCCGGACGGGCGATCGTTACTACGAGCCCGAGCTGCATCGGCTGCGCGGCGAAATCCGGCGGGGGCGCGGCGAGGATGCGTCGGCCGATCTCGCCGAGGCCTCCCGCACCGCCGCTGCGATGAACGCGGCTGGGCTCGCCAAGAGTTCGTAGAGCGCCGCTGCGGCGAGTGACATCCCCGCCGAATCGGCGTACTCTGACATCACGTCGAGGAATCCTCCGCGGCAGGACGGGCATCCGAACTAAGACGGATGCGCGCCTCCCACGCTCTTAGCCCGGACCGCCGGAAAAGGGAAACCATGTCCACCGTGCTGATACTCGCCGCAATCGCCGTAGTCGCCTTCCTCGGTTGGAACCTGTGGCGGCGTCTCGGGGCCGATCGCATCCTCGCTCTCAACGAGCGGCGCCGTGAGAGCTCCGACCTCGTGAGCCGCGGTGAGTTCGTCGACGGCAGCCGGCGTCTCATGGTCGCGCTCGCCGTGGATCAGTCGACGTTTTTCTACGAGAACGGGGAGATGCAGGCCTCGCTCGATCTGAAGTGGGTGCGCGAGATCGAATACGACAACGAGCTCGCGACCGGTCTCGCGGTGAGGAGCGGGAAAGTCCTGCGGCTTCGTTCCGACAGCCAGACGTTCGAGTTCATCCTCCCGACCGAGGAGGCCCGCCGCTGGAGCGAGACGCTTCCGGCGCGGGCAGTCCCTCTAACGGCCGCGGCGACGTCGTAAGCACTACACTAGTACCATAGCGCCGTGCCCGAGGTATCCGTCCGGCGCGGCCGGATGATCGCGTACCGGATGTTCGAGGTGGCGAGCGAGATCGATCTCGCCCGCGTCGAGCGCCTCGCCACCGGCCGGGAGGGGACGAGCCGCCTCCGCATCGCGCGCGGCGCGGCCGGACGTGCCGTCGTTCTCCGCGACGCTCCCGTCACGCTCTCCCTCGGCAACTCGACCGTTCGTCTCGGGACGGAGTCGATCGCGGCCGAGACGTTCTGCCGCCTCTGGAATTACGGGATCGCCTCGATCCAGTTCCACGTTCCGATCGAGGCCGGGACTCCGTGGGGCGATCTCGTCCGGCTCGCATCGCTCGCCGAAAGCGACAACGATCTCGACGAGGTCGCGTTGCGAAAGGTGGACGAGGTCGACACGGCGCTCGGGACGGCCTTCGATCGCCGCCGCGTCTCCTCGCGTCCCGAGGATTACGTGATCCACCTCCTCGAAGAAATCGACGGCGCGAGAGCCGAGGATCTGCTCCAGCGCGCCGACGTCGCCGCGCTCATTCTCGGCGAGTCCGGCGAGACGCTGTCGGACGGGATCCGCGAGTCGACCGTCGCGGCGCACTTCTCGTACGCGCGCGACGATCTGACGGTCGTCGACTGGAACAGCGCGCTCGTCCTCGACGCCTCCGGAAGCCGGGAGGTGGCCGACATCATCGAGTTCGCGGTGACGTATCTCGCCGAGTTCCGCTACGTCGACGCGATCCTCGACGAGCGGATCGAGAGGCTCTACGACGCGGTCGAACGGCGAAGCGCGATGGCGTTCCTGCGCGGGGACTACGAACGGCTGTCGCGCGAGGCCGGGTCTCTGTATCTCGAATTTTCCGAGTACGTGGAGCGCGTCGAGAATTCGCTGAAGTTCGTCGGCGATCTCTATCTCGCGACGATCTTCCGCGCGGCCGCGGGCCGCTTCCGGCTGCGCGAGTGGGAGGAGAGCATCGGCCGGAAGCTGACCGCCCTCGCGCGAATCTCGGAGCTCCTCCACGCCGAGGTCAACGTCCGCCGCAGCCATCTGCTGGAGATCGTCATCATCATCCTGATCGCGTACGAGATCGTTTCCGTGCTCTGGAGGTAACCGATGGACGAGTTCATGGACGCCGCGGTCGAGGAAGCGCGGGACGGACTCGCCGAGGGCGGGATTCCGATCGGTTCCGTCCTGGTGCACGGCGGACGGATTCTCGGGCGAGGTCACAACCGGCGCGTGCAGAACGCGAGTCCGACGCTGCATGCGGAGATCGACGCGCTCGAGCGCGCGGGACGGCAGCCGGCGGAGGTGTATAGGGAGAGCGTCCTGTATACGACGCTTTCACCCTGCGCGATGTGCACGGGCGCGATCCTCCTCTACGGGATCCCGCGCGTCGTCGTCGGAGAGAACGAGACGTTCCTCGGTGAGGAAGACCTGCTCCGTTCCCGCGGCGTGAGCGTCGAGCTCGTGCGCGATGTGCGGTGCGTCGCGATGATGCGCGAGTTCATCCGCGCGCGGCCGGAGCTGTGGAACGAAGACATCGGCGAGCCGACCGGTTAGCGTCGCGATCCGAGGACCGCGTCGAGCCACGCGCGGATCCTCTCGGCCGCTTCGGCCGACCTCCAGATCGCCGCGACGTCGGCGTCGGCGTCATCATCGAAAGCGTCGACGGCGGGGCGGCGGAGCATCGCCTTGACCTGAGCGAACGCGCGCGGCGACGTCGACGTGAGGCGCGAGGCCGCGTCGAGCGCGCGCTCCTCCAGCTCGGCGGGCTCGCAGACCTCGTGAACCAGACCGAGCTCGAGGGCCTGGTCCGGCCGGCAGCGCCGCCCGCGCAGGATCAGCGTCGCGAATCGTTCGGGCGATACGGCGTTGCGGACGATCTCCAGCGGCACCGACGGGAACGGGACGCCGACGGGAAGCTCGGGCATCCCGATCTCCGCGTCGCCGCGCGCCATCACTCTCCAGTCGGACGCGAGCGCGAGAATGCAGCCGCCCGCGATGGCGTGGCCGTTGATCGCGGCGACGACGGGACGGGGGAAGGTGAAGAGCTCCCGGAACATGTCCGACATGAGCGGGAGGAACGAGTCGACGTAGGAGGCGCCGCCGGAGAGGATTCTCTTCAGATCGACGCCCGCGGAAAAAATGGCGCCGCGTCCAGTGAGGACGAGCGCTCCGGAAGAGTCTGCGCGGAGCGCGCGAAGACGCTCCAGGAGAGCGCCCGCGAGCTCGAGGTCGAGAGCGCTCGCCTTGCCATGGGCGAGGCGGAGAACGTCGGAGCCGTCGCGGCGGTCGATCTCGATCATCGGCAGATCATCGCAGAGTCAGCCACACTCCGGCGACGGTGAGCAGAAATCCGAAGGCTCGCCCGGCGTCGAGCGGCCTCTGGACGGCCGTGAACAGGCCGAAATGATCGATGATCACCGCGGCGAGGAGCTGGGCGGCGACCATGACGACGATCGTGCGCGTCAGGCCGAGGCGCGGCGCCGTGTAGCCGAGCGCGCCGACGATGACCAGCCCGAGGCCGCCGGCGAGGAACGCGTACGGAGGAACGCTCCGCACCGGCGCGAGCGGCTCGCGCCGCAGGAGCCAGATCAGCACGGCGCCGATGCCGCCCAGACCGTACGTGACGAAGACGCTCGTCACGGTCCCCGCAGCGCGGTCCATGATGCCCATGAACTGCCCCTGAAGGGCCACGGCGATTCCGGCGACGGCGGCGATCGCGAGAAGAACGAGGAGGTCGGCCATGGGAGGGGAGGGTAGCAGGGGAGGGGGCGAGTACTGAATAGGACGTATAGGACGTATAGGACGAATAGGACGTATAGGACGGCCGTTATCCGCGCGTTCGTGCCGCGAGACGGGCGCGCGTCATCCGCTCCCGCACACCGCCCTTCTTCAGGAAGTCCGCCTCGAGACGGCGAATCTGCCGGTCGAGAAGGTAGTTCGCCTGGTGAATGAGGCAAAGAAGGATATTCGCGACGACGTCGGCGGATCGATTGCCGCCGAACGCCCGACACTTCGCTTCACCCTCGGCACCTCGTCTTCCCAGCAGGCGAACATAGCGCGCTTCACGGCAGTCGGCAGACCATATCGGAAAGCCGCGCGCGCGAAGAAAGTCTTCGTAGTCCAGGCGAAGCTCTTCGAGACTCGCCCGCGCGACGTTCGTCAATTTGACCTCGGTTTCAGTGGAGGTGCCGGCGGCCGCACTCGCCTCGGCGATATTCTGTTTCCCCGAGCGCGCCGCCTGCACCATCTGATCGACCGTGCGGTCGCGCCGCTCGAGGAAGCGCTCGCAGAAGCGAAACGTGAGGTCATACACGAGCTCCGCCTTCTGGTACGAGAGAAGCTTCCGATACCCGCAATGCGGTGGAATGAAGCCCGCGCTCATTAGCCGAGGGTACCTCGGCCGAGAGAAAAGGTGGTCAGCCTCTACAGCCAGTAGAACGCCCCCGGCGCCGCCGTCCTATACGTCCTATACGTCCTATACGTCCTATACGTCCTATACGTCCTCTGGTTCCCATTGGTCCTATTCGCGCGACCTCCGCATCAACTGAAATCGCAAATTCTCCCCCGAATAGAGCGCAATCGCCGTCCAGATCAGCGCGAACGCCACGAGGCGCGTGCCGCCGAACGGCTCGCCGTATACCGTCACCGCGAGGGCGAACTGGAGCGACGGCGCGATGTACTGCAACAGCCCGACCGTGGCGAGGCGCAGCCGGCGCACCGCGCTCGCGAACCACAGCAGCGGGAGCGCCGTGACCGGACCCGCGGCGACGAGGAGGACGTCGATCGCGACGGACGTCTCGCCGAACGCGAGCGTCCCCCGCGCGCCGCGCCACACCAGATACGCGCCCGCGATCGGAACCAGCAGCGTCGTCTCGATCGTGAGCCCCTCGAGCGAAGCCACCCCCGCCATCTTCCGCAGCAGACCATAGAGTCCGAATGAGAAGGCGAGGACGAGCGAGATCCACGGAAAGACGCCCGCAGCGACCGTCAGCCAGACCACCGCGATTCCAGCGAGACAGACGCTTGCCCATTCCCACGGCCGCAGGCGCTCGCGCAGAACCACGAACCCGAGCAGGACGCTCACGAGGGGATTGATGAAGTACCCGAGGCTCGCTTCGACGATACGCGCGTGCGTGACGGCCCAGATGAAGACGAACCAGTTCACCGCGATGAGGACGGTCGTCGTGCCGAGAAAGAGAAGCGAGGCGCGCGAGGCGAGAACGGCGCGAACCGTTCCCCATCGCCGCCACGCCGTCAGGATGACCGCGAGAACGACCACGGACCAGACGATCCGGTGCGCGAGGATCTCGAGAGCGCCGACGCTCCCGACGGCCTTGAAGTAGATGACCGCGAGACCCCACCAGCCGTACGCGGCGACACCGTACAGAACCCCGGCGAGAACCTCACGCTTTTCCGCCTCGTTCAATCCGCACCCGCCACGATCGTGGCGACGACCGGAAAGTGATCGGACGTATAGCGGCCGGCGGGAGTCGTCTCGACGAGGATCGCGTGCTCGAGGACGTCGAAACCGGAGCCGACGAAGATGAAGTCGATCCGCTGCCCCGGCTCGATTTTCGTGAACCCGTTCCACGTCGAGTCGGGACCGCGGTGCGGCTCGCGAGAAATCTCGAGCGCGTCCTGGAGAGGGCCGGTCATGATGACGTACGGCTCCGATCCGGGAACGGCGTTGAAATCGCCCGTGACGACGACGCGCGGCGATGTGCCGGCGATCTCGCGGATCTTCCGGAGGAGGAGCTCGGCGCCCTCGCGGCGGGCGGTGAGGCCGACGTGGTCGAGGTGCGTGTTGAAGTGCCAGAAGACGTCGCCGCTCGCGCGGTCGCGGAGCCGCCCCCACGTCGCGATCCGCGGGTATGCCGCGTCCCACCCGCGGCTCCCCGCGACATCGGGGGACTCGGAGAGCCAGAACGTGCCCTGCTCGAGGACGTCGAAGCGATCCTTCCGGTAGAGGATCGCGCACGCCTCGCCGGTTCCGCCGGGATCCCGGCCCAAGCCGAAGCGCGCGAAGCCGGGAAGGAGGACATCGAGGTCGGCGAGCTGCGAGGGAAGCGCCTCCTGGACGCCGACGAGGTCCTGGCCGGCGATGCGCGCCGCGACGGTCTCCTTCCGGAACGGCCAGGCATTCGGGCCGTCGGAGGCGAGGTCGAGACGGATGTTCCAGCTCATGACGTCCATCGGCTCGGGAGCGGATGCGAATCGCGAACCGGCGCAGCCGGCGAGAAGGAGTGCCGCGGCGACGAAGGAGGCGAGGCGTGTCATCGGCGGCGACGATACTATCGCGGCGTGGAATCGCGCGGGATCCCGGCGCCGCGCGCCCTACAATAGCGCGCGCATGACGGCGGGAGGGCACGTTCCGAGCGAGTTCCTGCGGAAGCTCGTTCACATCGCGTTCGGCTTTTGCGCCCTGCTCCTGCGGTGGCTCACGACATGGCAGGCAGCGGGGCTCGCCGTCGCGGCGTTCCTCCACAACCGGTTCGTCCTGCCGCGCCTCCTCGGGCGGCGCATTGCGCGCGACGAGCGCGGCACCGACCTCGGGATCATGCTCTATCCCGTCGCGGTGTTCGTCCTGATCGTCGCGTTTCCGAACGATCCGGGCCTCGCCGCGGCCGGATGGGCGATCCTCGCCTTCGGCGACGGGACGGCGACGCTCGCCGGGAAAATCATCGGCGGACCGCGCCTGCCGTGGAACGCGACGAAGTCCGTCGCCGGATCGGTCACCTTCGTTCTCGCGGGTGCGGTCGCCGCGTGGCTCACCGGCGCGTTCGTCGATGGCGATCCCGGATACGCGCTGCCCTGGGTCGTTGTCGGAGTCGTCGCCGCGACCGCGGCCGGGATCGCCGAGAGCCTCGCTCTCGAGATCGACGACAACATCGTCGTGCCGGTCGTCGCCGGTCTCACGCTTCTCGCGATGTCGAGAGTCACGCGGGCGCCGTCGCTCGAGGTCGACGCGACGGCGCTGATCTGGATCGGAGTGAATGCGGCTCTCGCGATCGCGGGATGGCTGCTGCGCAGCGTCGACGTCTCCGGCGCGATCGGCGGATTGGCGCTCGGTGCGGTGCTCATCCTCTTCGCCGGGTGGGAGCTGTACGTCGTCCTCCTCGCGTTTTTCGTGATCGGGACGGCGGCGACGAAGCTCGGCTACCGCCGGAAGGCGGCGGAGGGGCTCGCGCAGGAAGGGGAGGGGCAGCGGGGGTTTTCGCACGCGTGGTCGAACGTCGGCGTCGCGGCGGCAATCGCGGGGCTGATCGCCGCCGGCGGGGGATCGCCCGAGGCGCTCTGGCTCGGCGCGATCGCGGCGCTCGCCACGGCGACCGCCGATACGACCGCCTCGGAAATCGGGCAGCTCATCGGCAGGCGCGCTTTCCTCCCGCTCACGTT
Organism: Thermoanaerobaculia bacterium; assembly: GCA_050745405.1. Taxonomy (GTDB): domain Bacteria; phylum Acidobacteriota; class Thermoanaerobaculia; order Gp7-AA8; family Gp7-AA8; genus JBOGJQ01. The sequence continues at coordinate 30,457 of JBOGJQ010000341.1, forward strand.
CCGTCGCGTGCCTCGTGGCACGGAGGGAGCGATTTCGATCGAAGGAACCATGGCCGGAGCCATCGCCGGCGTCGCCGTTGCGGCACTCGGTGTGTGGCTCTGTCCGCGCGACATTCCGTTCGCCCGCGGCACGACGATCGTCGCCGCGGCCGCCATCGCCGGCTCGTACCTGGAAAGCATCGCGGGAAGCTGGAATCGGACTCGCAAACGCCCGGTTCCGAACGGCGCCCTGAATTTCTTCAACACGCTGGTGGGTGCGTTGCTCGCGATCGTCGCCTGGATCCTGATTTCATGAACGCAGAACGCAGAACGCAGAACGTAGAAACAAGAAAGGGGAGGGCGGGTTTCTTCGTTCTTCTTTCTGCGTTCTGCGTTCTGCGTTCGAACGAACGGGGGCTCCGATGAGGCGTGTGGTCATCATCGGCCGCCCGAACGTGGGCAAATCCACGCTCTTCAACCGTCTCGCGGGGCGGCGGCGGGCGCTCATCCACGACATGCCGGGGATGACGCGCGACCGCATCTCGGAGATGGCGAAGCTCGAGGACGGGAGGACGTTCGAGCTGATCGACACGGGAGGGCTGGAGTACGGCGAGAATCCGCTCTCCGCGTTCGCCGGCGAGATCCGCGGGCAGGCGATGCGCGCGGTCGAGACGGCGGACGTGATCCTGTTCGTCGTCGACGGCGACGCGGGGCTTCTTCCGGAAGACGAGGAGATCGCCCGCGAGCTGCGGCCGCACGCGGAGAAGGTCATCCTCGTCGTGAACAAGCTCGACAAGCGCACGGCGCAGGAGGGCGAGCCCGAGTTTTACGCGCTCGGGCTCGAGCCGCTCATTGCGATCTCGGCCGAGCACGGACTCGCGTTCGAGGACCTCACGGAGGAGATCGCGACGCGCCTCCCGGACGAGCCCTCCGAGGCGGAGGAGGACGACGAGGAGAGGCCGGTGCGGCTCGCGATCATCGGGCGGCCGAACGTCGGCAAGTCGTCACTGCTGAACCGTCTCGTCGGCGACGAGCGCGCCGTCGTTTCGCCGATCGCGGGGACGACGCGCGATGCGGTCGACGAGATGATCGTGCGCGACGGCCGCCGGTACCAGATCATCGACACCGCCGGCATTCGCAAGAAGGCGAAGACGACGGAAGGAGCGGAGAAGCTCGCCGTCATCTCGGCGCTCAAGGCGATCGAGCGCGCCGACATCGCCCTCGTCATGCTCGATGCGATCGAGGGCGCGACCGCGCAGGACGCCACCGTCGCCGGCTATGCAGAAAAAGAAGGAAAGGGCGCCATGATCCTCGTGAACAAGTGGGATCTGGTCGAGGCGGAGCAGGACACGGCGAAGCTCGTCGAGCAGGGAATCCGCGCGAAGCTCAAATTCCTCGCGTATGCCCCGATGGAGTTCATCTCCGCGAAGAGCGGGCGCCGCGTCGAGAAGCTCTTCGACAAGATCGACCGCATCGCCGCCTCCCACCGCGCCCGTTTCAAAACCTCGGAGCTCAACGAGATCCTCGCGCGCGCCGTCGCGAAGCACTCCCCGCCGGCCGTGAACGGCCGCCCGCGCCGCTTCTATTACGCGACCCAGCTCAAGGCCTCCCCGACGACGATCGCCCTCTTCTCCAACATCGACGAGCCGCTCCACTTCTCCTACAAGCGGTATCTCGACAACCAGTTCCGCGAGGCACTGTCGCTCTACGGCACGCCGGTCCATCTCATCGTGAGGGGCCGGAAGGGGATGAGTCGAACCGCTCGAACGCAGAACGCAGAACGCAGAACGAAGAAGTGAGAAACCCGCCGCCCGTGTTCTTCTTTCTTGCTTCTACGTTCTGCGTTCTGCGTTCTGCGTTCTAAAATAGTCACGATGCAGCCCTACCTCGACCTCCTCCGCCACATCCTCGACCGCGGTACCCCGAAGGGCGACCGGACGGGGACCGGGACGCTCAGCGTCTTCGGCTACCAGATGCGGTTCGATCTCGAGAAGGGATTTCCGCTCCTGACGACGAAGAAGCTGCATACGCGGTCGATCGTGTACGAGCTGCTGTGGTTCCTTCGCGGCGAGACGAACGTCGCGTGGCTGCGCGAGAACAAGGTCACGATCTGGGACGAGTGGGCCGACGAGCAGGGCGAGCTCGGTCCGGTCTACGGATATCAGTGGCGATCGTGGCCCGCGCCGGACGGGCGCCACATCGACCAGATCGCGCGCGTCGTCGACGAGATCGGGCGCAACCCCGACTCGCGCCGCCTCGTCGTGAGCGCGTGGAACGTCGCGGATCTCGACCGCATGGCGCTCCAGCCGTGCCACGCCCTGTTTCAGTTCTACGTCGCGAACGGCCGTTTGTCCTGCCAGCTCTACCAGCGCAGCGCGGACGTGTTTCTCGGCGTGCCGTTCAACGTCGCCTCGTACGCCCTGCTCACGAGCATGGTCGCGCAGGTCACCGCTCTCCGCCCGGGCGAGTTCATCCACACGCTCGGCGATGCGCATCTCTACTCGAACCACCTCGACCAGGCGCGCGAACAGCTCGGGCGCGACCCGCGGTCGCTTCCGACGCTGCGCCTGAACCCCGACGTGACGTCGATCTTCGATTTCCGCTACGAGGACATCGCGATCGAGAACTACGACCCGCATCCCTCGATCAAGGCGCCGATCGCCGTATGAGCCTCACGCTGATCGCCGCCGTCGCGCGGAACGGCATCATCGGCAAGGAAGGGAACCTGCCGTGGCGTCTTCCGGGTGACCTTCGCCATTTCAAGCAGACGACCACGGGTCATCCCCTGATCATGGGCCGCCGCACGTTCGAATCGTTCGGAGGATCGCTGCCGAATCGGACGAACATCGTCGTGACGCGGAATCCCGACTACAAACCCGAGGGAGCGGTCGTCGCGCGCAGCCTGCCGGAGGCGATCGCGGTCGCCCGCCGCCAGGACGAGACGGTCTTCATCGGGGGCGGTGAGGAGATCTTCCGGCTCGCGATGCTGATCGCCGACCGCATGATCCTGACCTGGATCGACGCCGACTTCGACGGGGATACGCGTTTTCCGGAGTTCGACTCCGACGACTGGCGCGAGGTCGGCCGCGAGGAGCACGCGCCCGACGAGAAGAACCGCTGGCCGTGGGCGGTCGTCACCTACGAACGCGCTCGGTGATTCAGGGGAACGGAAGCCGCAGATTTCGCAGATTGACGCAGATTGAGAAAAGCAATCACTTAATCTGCGTTAATCTGCGGCTACGTGTCTCCCCCGATCCGCAGAACCCGGAAGCCGGTTTCCACGTCCGGAAACTGCTCGCGGTAGCGGTCGATCTTCGTCACGAGCCACTCCTCGCCGCGGCGCTCGAGCTCGAGCTGGACGGCGGCCCAGGGGCCGTCCTCGAGGTTCTGGGTGAAGCGGAAGTGCGATCCGGGCCAGGCGTCCGCCTCGATGCCGCGCGCGCGCAGCACCGCCTCCGCCATCGCGATCATCTCCGGGCCGCCGACGTGATTGCAGGACATCGTTCGATCAGACCAATCGCGGCGCGATAAGATTCCCGCGGGAGGTTCCGATGGCGTTTCTCGTGGCACTCCACTCCTGGCTCCGGTGGGCCGTGCTCCTGTTCGGCATCGCCGCGCTCGTCGCGACGCTCGTCCGCCGCGACGGGAAGGCGACGGTGGCCGAACGGCTCTCGCTCTTCTTCATCATCAGCCTCGACCTCCAGTTCCTCCTCGGTCTCGCCCTCTGGGCCATCGGGCCATGGCTTCGCGGGCTCATCTACGCACCCGGCTCGGTCATGGGAAACGACGTCTCCCGCTTCTTCGCCCTCGAGCACGGCGTTCTGATGTTCGCTGCCGTCGCCGCCGCCCACATCGGACGCGCGCTCGGCAGGAAGGCGGCCACTCCGGACCGGGCACGCCGGCGCGTCGCGATCGGCTTCGCCGTCTCGCTCCTTCTCATGCTCGCCGGGATCCCGTGGCCCGCATTCGAGCACGGGCGGCCGCTCTTCCGTTTGTGAGGCCTTACTCGTCGAACGCGTCGCCGAGGCGCGGCCAGGCGGGATCGTCCCACCACGGTGCTCCGGATTCGCGCGCGACGAACGTCTGAACGAGATCCGTGAACGTCCGCGCGACGATCGGACAGTTCCCCGCGACGCCGTGCCGGTCCCACGCGCTGTCGTAGCAGCGGCCGGGGTGCTCGGCGCCGAGATCGATCGTGAGGAAGGCGTCGTTGGCGCGGCGGACGATCACGTACCATGCGGCCGTCGGCGAGCGGTGCACGGGGCGGCCGTGGATCACCGGGTCGGCCGGCACGAAATCCATCGGGCCGACGATACGCACCGGGTGCGGCGATCCGGCGAACATTTCGACCCCTCCGCATAGGCGATAGAACTCCTCGAGATCGGGAGTGAGCATCCGCCCCTCCTCGAGCCGCGGCGAACCGAAGGCGGGCGCGACGACGCAGTCACGCCGGCGATAGAGCTCCTGCAGAAGCGGCTTGAGGGACATCGGCTGCGATCATGGTCGCAGCGGCGTTCCGCCGGCGTCAAGGCGCGCGACGCCGGCGGTTGACGCGGAACTGACGCGCTACTCTTCGCCGAGAAACGGGTAGGCGAAGTGCTTCGGCGGAACGAAGGTCTCCTTGATCGAGCGCATCGACGCCCAGCGGACGAGATTCAGGAAAGATCCTGCCTTGTCGTTCGTCCCCGACGCCCGCGAGCCGCCGAACGGCTGCTGGCCGACGACCGCGCCGGTCGGCTTGTCGTTGATGTAGAAGTTTCCCGCGGAGTGACGGAGGCGCGCCGCGAGCTTCACGATCGCGTGGCGGTCCTGCGCGAAGATCGCCCCGGTGAGGCCGTACGGGCTCGCCTGATCCAGCGCGGTGAGCGCGTCGTCGATCTTCGCGTCGTCGTAGACGTACAGCGTCAGCACCGGCCCGAAGATCTCCTCGCACATCAGGCGGAAGTCCGGCCGCGCCGCCTCGATGATGGTCGGCTCGATGAAGTACCCCTTCGAGTCGTCCGTTTTCCCGCCGAAGAGGATCTTCGCGTCGTTCGAATTCTTCGCGTAGTCGATGTACTCGCGGATCGATCCGAAGGCCTTCGCGTCGATCACGGCGGAGACGAAGTTCCGGAAGTCCATCGGCGACCCCATGCGGATCTCCGCGAGCTGCGCGGCGATCCCGTCGCGGACCTCGTTCCAGAGCGAGCGGGGGATGAACGCGCGCGACGCGGCGGAGCACTTCTGCCCCTGGTACTCGAACGCGCCGCGGACGATCCCCGTCACCAGAGCCGGCACGTCCGCGCTCGGGTGCGCGAAGATGAAGTCTTTCCCGCCCGTCTCGCCAACGATGCGCGGGTAGCCGGCGTACTTCGCGATGTTGTTGCCGACCTTCTTCCACATCCCCTGGAAGACGGCCGTCGATCCCGTGAAATGGACGCCGGCGAACTCGCGGCTGTCGAACGCCGCGTCACCCACCTCGGCGGCGCGTCCGGGGATGAAGTTGATCACCCCCGGCGGCAGGCCGGCTTCCTCGAGAAGACGCATGATGTAGTACGCGGAGAGAATCGCCGACGAGGCGGGCTTCCAGAGGACGACGTTTCCCATCATCGCCGGCGCCGTCGGGAGGTTCCCTGCGATCGAGGTGAAGTTGAACGGCGTGACGGCGAAGACGAACCCCTCGAGCGCCCGGTATTCGACGTAGTTCCACGTCTGCGGCGCGCTCTCGGGCTGCTGCTCGTAGACGAACTGCATGTAGTGCGGATTGAAGCGGTAGAAGTCGATCAGCTCGCACGCGGAGTCGATCTCCGCCTGATGGACGGTCTTGGCCTGGTTCAGCATCGTCGCCGCGTTGAGCGTGTCGCGCCATGGTCCGGCGAGGAGGTCGGCGGCCTTGAGGAACACCGCCGCGCGGTCTTCCCAGCGCATCTCGGACCAGGTCGCCCACGCCTCGCGCGACGCGGCGATGGCCTGCTCGACTTCCTTCGCTCCCGCCTGGTGGTACGTCGCGAGGACGTGCCCGTGATCGAACGGACACACCGCCGCGGCCGTCTTCCCGGTCCGGACTTCCTTCCCGCCGATGATCAGGGGGATCTCGATCGTCTCGCCGAGCATCTCGCTCAGCCGCTTCTTGATGGATTTCTTCTCCGGAGAGCCGGGCGCGTACGCGCGGACCGGTTCGTTGACGGGCTTCGGGATGCGAATGACGCCGTTCGGCATGGGACCTCCTGGGGGCTGAGACTCAATCGGTGTGGGCGGGGGATTTCGCGGCTTTCAGCTTGGCGCGGAGATAGTCGGCATTCATGCGCGCGATGAAATCGATGGATATCTCTTTTGGGCAGACCGCCTCGCACTCGCGAAAGTTCGTGCAGCTCCCGAAGTACTCCTCCATCGTCTCGACCATGCTCTGGACGCGCCGGTACCGCTCGGGCTGTCCCTGCGGGAGAAATCCGAGGTGGGAGACTTTCGCGGCGGTGAAGAGCTGGGCGGCGCCGTTGGGACACTGGGCGACGCACGCGGCGCAGCCGATGCAGGCGGCCGCGTCCATCGCGACCTCCTGCGTCTCCTTCGGGATCGGGATCGTGTTGCCGTCGACCGCGGTGCCGGTCGACACGGAGACGTAGCCGCCGGCCTGAATGATCCGGTCGAAGGGGGAGCGGTCGACGACGAGGTCGCGGAGGATCGGGAACGCGCGCGCCCGCCACGGCTCGAGATAGAGCGTCTCGCCGTCGCGGTACTGGCGCATGTGGACCTGACAGACCGCCATTTGAAAGCCGCCGTGCGCCCGGCCGTTGATCATGATCCCGCACGACCCGCAGATGCCCTCGCGGCAGTCGTGCTCGAAGGCGATCGGCATCTCGCCTTTCTCGATGAGCTCCTCGTTGACGACGTCGAGCATCTCGAGGAACGACGCGTCGGGGCTGATCCCCTTCGCCTCGTAGCGGACGAGCTTTCCTTCGGACCGGGCGTTCGCCTGACGCCACACGTAGAGGGTGAAGTCCATTACTTGTAGCTCCTCGTGCTCAGCTTGACCGCCTCGAACTGGAGCGGCTCCTTGTGGAGGCGCGGCTCGGCGCCCGCGCCGGTGAACTCCCACGCGGCGACGTACGCGAAGTCGTCGTCGTTGCGCTTCGCTTCGCCCTCCTCGGTCTGGTACTCGGTCCGGAAGTGGCCGCCGGCGGATTCGTCGCGCTGGAGGGCGTCGACGCAGGTCAGCTCGGCGAGCTCGAAGTAGTCCGCGACGCGGATCGCCTTCTCGAGCGCCTGGTTCGGCTCCTCGTCGCCGCCGATGACCTTGACGTCGCGCCAGTACTCTTCGCGGAGCGCGGCGACCTGCCGCCGCGCCTCGACGAGGCCGGCCTTGTCGCGCGCCATGCCGACCTTGTCCCACATGATCCTGCCGAGCTCGCGCCAGTACGACTCGGCCGAGCGGCGCCCCGTCGCACCGAGAAGGCGGCTGATCCGCTCGCGGACGTCCTTCTCCGCCGCGCGGAACTCCGGCGCGTCGGTCGTGACTTTCTTTCCCATCAGCGGCGCGAGCCAGTCGCCGATCGTGTAGGGGAGGACGAAATAGCCGTCCGCGAGTCCCTGCATGAGGGCGGAGGCGCCGAGGCGGTTCGCGCCGTGGTCGGAGAAGTTCGCCTCCCCGATCACGAAGAGGCCGGGGACGTTGCTCATGAGCTGGTAGTCGACCCAGAGACCGCCCATCGTGTAGTGCGGCGCGGGATAAATCCGCATCGGCACGTCGTACGGATCTTCGGCGGTGATCTCGTTGTACATCTCGAAGAGATTTCCGTAGCGCTCCTCGATCTTGTCGCGGCCGAGCCGGTCGATCGCGTCCGCGAAGTCGAGGTTGACGCCGCGGCCGCTCGGGCCGACGCCGCGTCCCTCGTCGCAGACTTCCTTCGCCGCGCGCGACGAGACGTCGCGGGGAGCCAGGTTCCCGAAACTCGGGTACTTCCGCTCGAGGAAATAGTCGCGCTCGCTCTCGGGGATCGAGTTGGGAGGGCGATGATCGCCCTGTTTCTTCGGCACCCACACGCGCCCGTCGTTGCGGAGCGACTCGGACATGAGCGTCAGCTTCGACTGGTACTCGCCCGACTGCGGGATGCACGTCGGGTGGATCTGCGTGTAGCAGGGATTCGCGAAGAACGCGCCGCGGCGATGGGCGCGCCACGCCGCGGTCGCGTTCGAGTACTTCGCGTTGGTCGACAGGTAGAAGACCGACGCGTACCCGCCGGTGCCGAGAACGACGGCGTCTCCGGCGTGGCTCTCGATGGCTCCCGTGACGAGGTTGCGCGTCACGATGCCGCGCGCCTGCCCGTTCACGATGACGAGGTCGAGCATCTCCGTGCGCGTGTGCATCTCGACCGTTCCGCGCGCGATCTCTTTTTCGAGGGCCTGGTACGCGCCGAGAAGGAGCTGCTGGCCCGTCTGGCCGCGCGCGTAGAAGGTCCGTGAGACCTGTGCGCCGCCGAACGAGCGGTTGTCGAGCATGCCGCCGTACTCGCGTGCGAACGGCACGCCCTGCGCGACGCACTGATCGATGATGTTCACGCTGACTTCGGCGAGCCGGTAGACGTTCGCTTCGCGCGAGCGGTAGTCGCCTCCCTTGATCGTGTCGTAGAAGAGACGGAAGACGGAGTCGCCGTCGTTGCGGTAGTTCTTCGCGGCGTTGATACCGCCCTGCGCGGCGATCGAGTGCGCGCGGCGCGGCGAGTCGTGATAGACGAAGCACTTTACGCGGTAGCCGAGCTCGCCCAGCGTGGCGGCCGCCGAGGCGCCGGCCAGGCCCGCGCCGACGACGATCACGTCGAACTTCCGCTTGTTCGCCGGGTTGACGAGCTTCATCTCGAACCGCGCCCGCTCCCACTTCTTTTCGAGCGGACCGGCCGGGATCTTGGAATTCAGTTCACTGTTCACGTTTCTCCACTCTCAGGATACGAAGCCGAACATCACCGCGAGCGGAAACGAGATGTTGCCGATCGCGACGACGAGCGCGAAGGCGACCGCGAACGCGCGGCGCCAGTGATTGAACTTCGGGTGGTTCCATCCCATCGACTGAAACATGCTCCAGAGGCCGTGGTAGAGATGAAGGCCGAGGGCGATGTTCGCGAGGATGTAGACCAGGGCAGGTCCGATTCGCTGCAGCCCGACGACGACGTTGTGGTACGGGTCGCCCGGAATGAAGTCGGGGTGCGCGTCTCCGGTGGTGATGTGGAGCAGGTGATAGATGACGAACAGGAAGATGATGACGCCGCCCCACCGCATCGTGCGCGCGGCGTAGTCCGTCTCGACGTAGTCTCGGCTCTCGTAGCCGACCGGCCTCGCGCGGCGGTTCATCAGCGTGAGCTGCACGGCGGCCTGGATGTGGAGCCACACGGCCACGATCAGGACGATCCGCGTGATCCAGAGCACCGCACCGTCGGGGAACGCGGGCGCGCCGATGATGCGCAGCCATTCGCCGTAGTGGTTCATCGCGTCGGGACCCAGGTAGAGCTTCAGGTTCCCGACCATGTGAAGGAAGATCCAGCCGAACAGAATGAGGCCGGTCAGCGCCATGACGTACTTCTTGCCCAGCGCGGACCGCCAGAGACTCAGAATCCAGGACATCTAGAGAACACCTCGGAACCCATTGCGGCGGCATGATATCGGCTCGATGCGAGCCGGAGCAACGCACTGCGCGAGCGCCGGAGGTGTGCCAGCAACGTGCGGATCGCCCGCCGCCCCGTCTTGCACCCTTCAGGGTGCGATTGAAATCGGATCGCGATTCCGGGGGTCGTACCGCTTCGCGGCACG
>JBOGJQ010000342.1:0-1238 GCA_050745405.1 Thermoanaerobaculia bacterium
GTCCGCGACACCGGCGAGCCGGTCGCGGACGCGACGGTGAACGCCATGTCCCCCGCGGCACCCTTCTCGCGCGGCGCCAGGACCGACGCGGGAGGGAACTTCGTCCTCGACGGCCTCGCCCCCGGGACGTACTCCGTGAACGCACGTTACGAATCGCTCAGCGAAACGGTGCGCGACGTCGATCCGGCAACGGCGGGCGTTCTCCGCATCGAGCTGAAGTCCGGCGGGACCATCGCGGGACGCGTCCTTGGGCTCAGCGATGACGAGCTCGCCACGACGATGGTCCTGGTGCGACGCTCCGGGGCCAGTACGAGCGTCCGCCACGACGGCACCTTCCGGCTCGAGGGCGCGCCGATCGGGAGCGTGGAGGTGGTGGCGATGGTCCGCGGCGCCGGCGGAATGCGCAGCAGCGTGCCGAAGACCGTGGAGGTCACCGCGGGTGGCGAGGCCTGGGCCGAGCTCGATTTTCAGAGCGGGAACGAGGTGGCCGGGCGCGTCACGCGAAATGGCCAGCCGGTCGAGGGGGCTCGCATTATCTTTTCCCCCAAGGATCGAGGCACGCAGTCACAAGGCTCGACGATCAGCGGGACCGGGGGCGAGTACGCCGTCTCCGGCCTGCTCGACGGCGCGTACGACGTCCGCGTATTCGACATGGCGTCAGCCACGCCGTTCGTGACGGAGTACGAGGTGCGCGGGAGCGGCCGGTTCGACATTCAGTTTCGTGCAGGCTCCGTGACTGGGCGCGTCGTCGACGCGTCGACGCTCGAGCCGGTCGAAGGAGCCACGGTGGCGCTCGACGGGGGCGCGGGCGCCCCGCGCTTCTCTGGCGGGGGCACCCGCAGCGACTCGGCGGGGCGATTCATTCTCGACGGCGTCGCGAGCGGGCAGTACCGCCTTCGCGCGCTCAAAGAGGGATTCGTGCAGGAGACGCAGGACGTGACCGTCGTCGACGGCGAGCCGGCGGAAGTCGAAGTCCGTCTGCGGACCTCGCCGGGCGCGGAGCTGCGGATCGTCGACATGCGCGACGGTCGTCCGCTCGCGGCGTTCCTTTCGGTCGCCGACGCGACGGGACAGGTCGTGTACGAGGAGTATCTCCAGGTCGCGGGAGGCCGCGCGCACACGATCCCGCTGCCGCCGGGATCGTACCGCGCGATCGTCACCGCGGGCGGCTACGCGCCGGTGACGTTCGATCTTCCGGCGCCGTCGGGAGAGCGGACGATCGGTCTCGGCCGCGGCGG
>JBOGJQ010000343.1:0-6598 GCA_050745405.1 Thermoanaerobaculia bacterium
CCTATCTGTTGAATCAGGGATATGAGTACGCCGCCGCCGTCGAGGCGCTCGACGCGGCCCTTGCCCGACATGCCGACGACATCTGAAATCAGGGAACGGTTCCTCCGCTACTTCGAAAAGAACGGCCACCGCCGCGTCGCGAGCTCGTCGCTCGTCCCCGCGGGCGACCCGACGCTTCTGTTCACGAACGCCGGGATGAACCAGTTCAAGGATGTCTTTCTGGGCCGCGAGAAGCGCGACTACACGCGCGCCACGAGCTCGCAGAAGTGCGTCCGCGCCGGCGGGAAGCACAACGACCTCGAGAACGTCGGCCGCACCGCGCGCCACCACACGTTCTTCGAGATGCTCGGGAACTTCTCGTTCGGCGACTACTTCAAGGAAGACGCGATCCGGTTCGCCTGGGAGTTGATCACCGAAGTCTACGGTCTCGATCCGGAGCGGCTCTGGTTCACCGTATTCGAGGGAGACGATCAGGTCGCCGCCGACGAAGAGGCCGCCGCATTGTGGGAGAAGGTGGGCGCGCGGAAGGAGCGGATCCTCCGCTTCGGCCGGAAGGACAACTTCTGGCAGATGGGCGACACCGGCCCGTGCGGCCCCTGCTCCGAGATCCACTACTTCCGCGGGAAGGATCTTTCGAAGAACGTCCCCGAGCTCGTCAACGGCGAGGGCGATGACACGATGGAGATCTGGAATCTCGTCTTCATGCAGTACGACCGCGACACTTCGGGGACCCTCACGCCCCTCCCGGCGCCGTCGGTCGACACGGGCGCGGGGCTGGAGCGCCTCGCGACCATCCTGCAGAACGTCGACTCGAACTACGACATCGACCTCTTCGCGCCGACGATCGCCGCGATCGCCGAGAAGACAGGCTATCGGTACGGCGGCTCGTTCGACGACGAGCTCGACACCGCCGTCCGCGTTCTCTGCGATCACGCGCGCGCGGTGACGTTCCTCATTTCCGACGGCGTGATCCCGTCGAACGAAGGTCGCGGCTACGTCCTCCGCCGCATCATCCGCCGCGGCATCCGCTTCGGACGGAAGCTCCCGAAGCCGGTCGTTCTCTCGGAGCTCGTCGATACGGTGATCGACGCGATGGGCGCCGCCTATCCGGATCTGAAAGCTCGACGCAAGGCGATTCTCCAGTCGCTCCGATCGGAGGAGGAGAGATTCGCGCAGACGCTGAACGTCGGGATGGAGCGGATCGGCCAGGCGTTCGACGACGTCCGCCGCCGGGGCCAACGGACGCTCGGGGGAGCCGAGGTGTTCCGGCTGTACGACACGTATGGAATTCCGGTCGATCTCATCGCGGAGCTCGGCGAGGAAGAGGGCGTCGCGATCGACCGCGAAGGCTTCGAGGAAATGATGAACGCGGCGCGCGAGCGCGCGAAGGCGTCGTCGAAGTTCAAGGCGACGGACGTCGCCGTCTTCGCCGGGATCGCCGAGCGCGTCGGCGCGCCGGAGTTCGTCGGATACGAGCAGTGGGCGGACGTCGAAGCAAAGGTCCTGGCGCTCGTTCGCGACGGTGTCGAGGTGCGCGAGCTCGCGGAAGGGGAGCAGGGAGAGATCGTTCTATCGCCGACGCCGTTCTACGCCGAGTCGGGCGGGCAGATCGCCGACCTCGGAACGATTTCGTGGAACGGATCGAGCGCCGAGGTGCTCGACACGCTGAAGCCGGTAGGGGACCTCATCGTCTCGCGTGTCCGCGTCGGCGACGGGACGCTGCGGATCGGAGAAACGGTTCGCGCGAGCGTCCCGACGGACGTCCGCCTCGACACGACGGCGAACCACACGGCGACGCATCTCCTTCACAAGGCGCTCAAGGTCGTGCTCGGGGAGACCGTGCAGCAGGCGGGCTCGCTGGTCGCGCCGGACCGGCTGCGCTTCGACTACACGTGGAACCGGCCGCTGACCGAGGAGGAGGCGCGCGAGATCGAGCGGATCGTGAACGAGAGGATCCGGGAGAACCTCGAGGTGCAGAAGACGATCATGGCCATCGAGGAGGCGCGGCGGAGCGGTGCGGTCTCGATGTTCGGCGAGAAGTACGGGGAGCGCGTGCGCGTGGTGAGCGCGGGGGAGTTCTCGAGCGAGTTCTGCGGCGGATGTCACGTGAACCGGACCGGCGACATCGGCGTGTTCAAGATCGTCTCGGACCGCTCGCTCGCCGCGGGGGTGCGGCGGATGGAAGCGCTGACCGGGCGCGGGGCTCTGACGTACCTGCAGTCGCTCGATGCCACAGCGCGGGAGCTCGCATCGACGGTCAACGCGCCCGTGACGGAGGTGCCGGCACTCGTGCGGTCGCTGCAGGAGCGGCAGCGCCAGCTCGAGAAAGAAGTGCGACAGCTCCGCGTGCAGCTCGCGAGCGCGGGATCCGCGGGTGCGGCGCAGGAAGAGGCGCCGATCGAGATCGACGGCATCCGGCTGCTCACGCGGCAGGTGCGCGACGTGACCGGAGGCGATCTGCGGAACCTTGCCGACACGCTGCGCCAGAAGCTCAAGACCGGCGTCGTCCTGATCGGCAGCGAGGCGGACGGGAAGGCGACGCTGCTCGCCGCAGTGACGAGTGACGTCCAGCAGAGGGTTCCCGCCAACCGTCTCATTCAGATGCTCGCGCCGATCGTCGGCGGGAAGGGCGGCGGCAAGCCCGATCTCGCGCAGGCCGGCGGGAAGGACCCGGATAAGATCGGGGAAGCGCTGGCGAAGGCGGAGGCGATCGTGCGGGAGATGCTTTCCAGGGCCTGAACGCGGAACGCAGAACGCAGAACGTAGAAGGAAGAAACCGCCCGCCCGGAGGAGCGAATGCAAAATGCAGAATGCAAAATGAAAAATACAAAAAGCGCCTGTGGCACGATCCTGGTGCACCAGGATGGTGCGATCGACGCTTTTTACATTTGACATTCTGCATTCTGCATTTTGCATTCGAGCAGCCGGTCTTTCTTCTTGCTTCTACGTTCTGAGTTCTGCGTTCTGCGTTCAATCGAATCATGGTGAACCCGGGAACCCACCCATGGGGCACGCAGCCCGAGATGTTCGGCCCGCGGCATGAGCATCGGCTCGCGATGATCCTGCGCGAGACAGCGAAGTTGCCGTCCGGCGCACGCGTGCTCGACGCGGCCGTCGGGCTGGGGCAGCTCGCGTCCCGCCTGCGGGAGCAGGGACACCGCGTCTTCGGCATCGACGGCGCATTCGCCGCCGCGCTTCATGCCACGCGGGTCGCGCGCGTCCCCTCGGTCGTCGCCGACATGACGAAGCTGCCGTTTCGGAGCGGTGCGTTCGACGGCATCACCTCGGGGGAGACGCTCGAGCATCTCGATGATGACGCGGGTGCGGTCCGGGAGCTGGAACGCGTGCTCGGCGATGGCGGCCGCTGCGTGGTCACGGTTCCGGCGCTTCAGGCACTCTGGACGCGGTCGGACGAGTATTACGAGCACCGCAGGCGCTACTCGCGCGCCGGACTGAGCGAGCTGTTTCAGAAGGCGCGGCTTCGAGTGGAGAAGGCGACGTTCTGGGGATTCCCGGTCGTCCTCGTCTACGACACGGTGTTTCTCCTACCGATGAACATGCGCCGGGCGCGGCGCAAACCGGACGCGGACCCGGCGCTGCAGTCGGTGGCGAGAGCGGGGCGGTCACGCGCGCTCGTTTCGGTCGTGCGCGCGGCCTTCGCGATCGATCGCCTCTTCTCGTTCGTGCCCTTCGGCCCCGGGCTGCTCCTCGTCGCGCGGAAGCGTTTGGAGCGCGGCAGCGAAGCCGCCTCGGGCGAGTGACTCACTTCACCTTTCGCGCCCGGCGCGGTGACGCGTCCCTGATCGAATCGGCGAGCGGCCGGATCGCGCGGTAAGTTCCGGGCGAACGTCCCTTCTCCACGTCGAGGTCATACTGCGCCTGCAGGTTGAGCCAGAACATCTCGGACGTGCCGAAGTAGCGCGCGAGGCGCAACGCGGTGTCGGGCGTGATCGCCCGCTGCCCTTTGACGATCTCGTTGATACGACGGGGCGGAACGCGCGTCTCGATCGCCAGCCGATACTGGGACAGCCCCAGCGGCCGGAGAAACTCTTCCATCAGGATCTCCCCGGGGTGCACGGGCGCGATTTCGTGAGCCATGGGTCCTCCTGAGTCAGTGGTAGTCGACGATCTCGACTTCCCACGCGGCGCCCTCGCGCCACTCGAAGCAGATCCGCCATTGGTCATTGATCCGAATGCTCCACTGTCCCTTGCGATCACCCGAGAGTTTCTCCAGGCGATTCGCCGGTGGGACGCGAAGATCGTCGAGAGTCATGGCCGCATCCAGCATGCGGAGCTTCCGAAGTCCGGCACGATGGAGGCTCGGCGGCAGTCGTCGCGGGCGCTCGAGGCCAAACAACCTCTCGGCCTCGGCGTTCCGCCAGCTCCGGATCACGAAGCAATCATAACGCCACCCGATACTAACGTCGAGCGTTACTAGTCTATTCTCGCGCTGCCACGTCGTAACGGTGCTCACGATGAGCGCCCCGCCGCGGGACGGCGCCACGGCCGCCGCGCTGCTCAGGAGTGCGGATCACCGGCTTCTGCTCGCGAAGAGGGGCGGTCGCGACCGGATGGTCGCCGCCGACGACTCATCCGCGATCCGCCGCGCGTCGTAGTCCTTTCCCCCGCTGGCTCAATCTGTGAAAATCTGTGGTATCTGTGGATGAATGCCCCCGGGTCATTCGTTGGGAGATCTATGAGCCGAAATCCAGCCGACGTCGACGCCATCGAAAAGTCCGCCGCCACGCTCGCTCCGCCGTCCGAGGAGACGCAGCTGTCTCTGTTCAGCCGGGAAGCGCTCGAGGCGATCCGGAAGGAAGAAGACCGCTGGCGCCGCGAGCTGCGCGACCCGGTCGAGAAACGCTTCGGCTCCTGGAAGAAGGACTTCACCACGGTCTCGAGCGAGGAGACGACGCCGCTCGCCACTCCCGGCAACATCGCGGAGTTCGATTACAACCGCGACCTCGCGTTCCCGGGCGAGTTCCCCTACACGCGCGGTCTCCATCCGACCGGCTACCGCGGGAAGCTCTGGACGATGCGGCAGTTCGCCGGCTTCGGCACGGCGAAGCAGACGAACGCGCGCTTTCACTATCTGCTCGAGCACGGCCAGACCGGACTCTCGGTCGCGTTCCACCTCCCGACTCTGTACGGCTACGACTCCGATCACGCCTACAGCGCGGGTGAGGTCGGCAAGTGCGGCGTCGCCGTCGACTCGCTCGCCGACATGGAGACGATCTTCGACGGGATCAACCTCGAGGACGTCACCGTCTCGATGACGATCAACTCGACCTCGCCGATCCTCCTCGCGATGTACCTCGCCGTGGCCGGGAAGCAGGGCGCCGACTGGAAAAAGATCTCCGGCACCCTGCAGAACGACATCCTCAAGGAGTACATCGCCCAGAAGGAGTACATCTTCCCGCCGCGCCCGTCGATGCGGCTCATCACCGACATCTTCTCGTACTGCGCGGAGAACGTGCCGAAGTACAACACGATCTCGATCTCGGGGTATCACATTCGCGAGGCGGGGGCGACGGCGCTCCAGGAGCTCGCCTTCACGCTGCGCGACGGCATGGAGTACGTCGAGTACGGCACGCGCGCGGGGCTCGACATCGACGAGTTCGCGCCGCGCCTCTCGTTCTTCTTCAACTCGCACAACGACCTGTTCGAGGAGGTCGCGAAGTTCCGCGCCGCGCGCCGCATCTGGGCGACGGTCATGCGCGACCGTTACGGCGCGAAGGACCCGCGCTCCTGGATGTGCCGCTTCCACACGCAGACCGCGGGCGTCTCCCTCACGGCGCAGCAGCCGTACAACAACATCGTCCGCGTCACGATCCAGGCGCTCGCCGCCGTCCTCGGGGGAACGAACTCCCTCCATACGAACTCGCTCGACGAGACGCTCGCCCTGCCGACCGAGCAGGCCGCGCGCATCGCCCTCCGGACCCAGCAGATCATCGCGCACGAGTCGGGCGCGGCGAACACGGTCGATCCGCTCGGCGGGTCGTACTTCATCGAGGAGCTCACGAACCGGATGGAGAAGGGGTGCTACGACTATTTCGACCGGATCGATCAGTTCGGCGGCATGGTCGAAGCGATCGAAGCGGGCTTCCCTCAGCGCGAGATCTGGGATGCGGCCTACCAGTACCAGCGCGCCGTCGAGTCGGGCGACAAGACGATCGTCGGCGTGAACCGCTTCGAGATGGAGACGGAGGATCCGTACGAGATCCTCTACATCGACGAGTCGGTGACGGGCGAGCAGCTCGCGCTGCTCGAGAAGGTGCGCCGCGAGCGAAACCAGGAGCGCGTCCGCGACACGCTCGCCCGCCTGCGCGACGCGGCCCGCGACGAGAAGGTCAACACCATGCCGTACATCCTCGATTGCGTGAAGGTCTACGCGACCGTCGGCGAGATCTCCGACGCCCTGCGCGAGGTGTTCGGGACGTACGCCGAGCCGGCCGCGTTTTAGCGTCTTGGGCGTCTCGAGCGTCTCGAGCGTCTCGAGCGTCTCGGGCGTCTGGAGCGTCTGGAGCGTCTCGAGCGTCTCGAGCGTCTCGAGCGTCTCGAGCGTCTCGAGCGTCTCGAGCGTCTCGAGCGTCTCGAG
>JBOGJQ010000344.1:0-1816 GCA_050745405.1 Thermoanaerobaculia bacterium
CGCCCGTCGCCACGCCGCGCTCGCGCAGGAGCATCGTCAACACGGCCGGCCACGTCTCGTCGGGTGCGACGCCCTCGCCGATCGTGTACGAATCGCCGAGCGCGAGAAAGCGGCAGCGCGTCATGCCTCTCAGCTCCGGACGATTACCGCCGCCTCACCGACTCGACCGCCGTCAGGACATCGGCTTTCGTGAGCGTCTGACGCGCGCCGCGAGGAACTGCCACGTGCAGCCGACCCTTCCGGACGATTTCGACATCGATGGAGGCGCGGACGATTTCGATGACCCCGTCGCGAAAGCTGATTTCGACGACCGTGCCCGGCTCGAGCGCAGCCTCCTTGCGAATAGCGCTCGGGATCACAATTCTTCCGTTGGAATCGACGATCGACATCCTGGCAGATTAACTTACAAGACATTCGGCGCGGAGATTCACCCACGCCCGCCCGCGATCTTCGCCGCCTCCGGCATCCCCCTGAGACGCAGCATCGCGACGACGCCCAGGATCGGCCCCGGGGCGAGCGCGGCGAATGCCCACCGCCAGCCGATCGCCTCGACCAGAGGCGGCACCGCCGCGATCGAGACCGTCGTCAGAAGGAAGCCGACCGAGGTCTGCAGCGTGAGCGCCGTCCCCATGTACTGCGGATCGCCGAGCTCCGTCACGCACGCGGAGAACTGCGCCGAGTCGGCGACGACCGTCGCGCCCCAGATCCCGGCGAGAACGAGCAGCGGCAGCGCGGGTCCGCCGAAGAAGAGGCCCACCAGAACGCAGCACGTTCCGCTCGCGATCATCGCGACCGACGTGACGATCGTCCGCCCGAAGCGGTCCGCGTAGAGCCCCGCGAGAACGCACCCGAGCGCTCCGCTCCCGATCACCACGAACGACCCCGTCTCGGCGAGCCATCCCGAATGCCCCGAGCGCTCGAAGCTCGCGCGCAGCATCACCGGCAGCCACGTCCACATCGCGTACAGCTCCCACATGTGCCCGTAGTAGCCGAAGTTCGCGAGGCGCACGCCGCGGTTCCGGAAGATCTTCACGATCTGTCCCGGATCGAACCGCGCCGGCGCGAGGGCGTACGGGCCGTCGCGGAGAAGAAGGAGGACGAGGGCGCCGCCGGCGACCGACGCGGCCGAGGCGAGGAGGACCTTCGCCCGCCACCCCTCCGGCCCGATCGCGTTCACGAGATAGGGCGACGCCTTCCCGAGCGTCAGCGCCCCGACCAGAGCGCCGAGAGCCACCCCGCGGCCGGCGCGAAACCACGTCGCCAGGATCTTCATCCCCGGCGGATAGACGCCCGCGAGGAACATCCCCGTCAGAAACCGGAGCGCCACCGCCGCCACGGGGTCGTGACCGATCACCGGAAAGAGCGCGTTCGCGATCGCCCCGAGCAGCGCGCTGAGCGCGAACAGGTGCCGCGTCTGAATGATGTCGGCCAGGTTGAGCGTCGCGCTGAGAAGCGTCCCCGCCACGAACCCGAACTGCACGGCCATCGTCAGCCACGCCGTCGCCCGCTCCGGCAGGTTCCACTCCGCGCGAATCTCCGGCACGACGGACGACACGCCGAACCAGAGGCTCATGCAGAGCAGCTCGGCGAGACAGACCAGCGCGAGCGCACGCCACTTTCGGGGCGATTCATCTACAGATGTAGCAGACGAGCGATCCACAGTAGTCGTCAGTCGTCAGTCGTCAGGGGAACCGAGCCGCAGATTGCGCAGATTAACGCAGATTATAAAGATGAGGTTGCCCCGGTTCGGTGGACAGGTTGGTATTAGCGTCAGGCAGTCTCCCGCTTGACGCGTTCGTAGCTGACGGGTGAATGG
>JBOGJQ010000345.1:0-5489 GCA_050745405.1 Thermoanaerobaculia bacterium
GGCCGACTCCATGCGCCAGATCGTTTCTACGGTATCGGCGGCCGTCACGGCAGGGGATCAAACCACCGTCACGTGACTCGGTGCAACGCGGCTCAGGACTGCGCCTTCTTCGCCCGCTCCTGCGCCTCGGCCCAGATGCGCTTTTCCTGCTCGCGCAGCTCGGGCGTGAACTCCTCGCCGAAGTCCTCCGCCTCGAAGACCGGCCGGATCTCGACTTCCGTCCCCTGGAACGGCGCGCGCTTGAGCCACTCGACCGCCTCGTCCATCGAGCGGACCTGCCAGATCCAGAAGCCGGCGATCAGCTCCTTCGTCTCCGCGAACGGCCCGTCGATGACCGTCTTCTTGCCGCCCTCGAACCGGACGCGCTTCCCCTTCGAGCTCGGGTGAAGCCCGTCGCCCGCGAGGATGATCCCCGCCTTCCCGAGCTCCTCGTTGTAGTTCCCCATGTCCGTGAGGAGCTTCTGGTCGGGCATGATGCCCTTCTCCGAATTCTCGTCCGCCTTCACGATGACCATGACTCGCATCTCGTTTCTCCTTTGCGTTCGTTCAGATGAGCCGGATTTCCCGGCATTCATCATGACGACGAACGGCGCCGCGCCGATTCGACACAAAAAATGGGCCGGAAATAAAAAATTCTGACAGGACCGGTCAGCGCGCCGTCGCGGCCGCCTCGACGATCCGCCCGATGGCCTCGTCCATGGCGATCTCGCCGTCGAGCCAGGCGATCCAGTGCTCCTCGATCGGCGCGCGGTAGTCCGGCCAGACGCGCTCGTAGAGGTCGTAGACCATCGGCGTGTAGTCGGTGACGCCGCGCGCGACGAGCGCGCGGCGCGTCAGTTCGCTGCTCGTCGCGAAGAGAATCGCGTGCCAGAGGTTCCGTGGCGGGTCGATACCGAGTCGCTCGGCATGCTTCGCGATCGCCTCGGCGACGGGGCCGTCGCGCGGGCCGACGAGCGCGTGCGAGGCTTCGTGGAAGACCGTCTCGAGCGCCGCGGCGCCCTGGTCGCCGCGCGAGGAGACCGTCTCGTGCACGCCGGCGAGCTTCCCGATCATCGTGTACGCGCCAAACGGAACCGCGTAGGGAGCCGCGTCGACGCGAACCGCCTCCGGCCAGGGAAGCCCGTACGCACGCTCGTGGGCCTTCGCGAGCTCGGCGCCGGCGTCGGCCACCATCGCCGAGGCGTAGGCGATCCAGAAGCGGTTGGCGCGATCGTCCGCGGGCCAGAAGTGACGCCGATAGACCGGCGCCGCGCGCCGCAGCGCGGGACCGAGAGGGTCACGGGTCTCAGGGGCGGTCTCGTCGTCCCCGACGGCCGTGAGCGCGTCGCTGGTGATCGCCATAGGCCGGCGGAAGGTGATCTGGCCCTCGCCCGTCGTGCGGTACGTCTCGACCGCCGCTTCCCATTCCGCCCGCTCCTCGGGGGTGAGTGCGGCGAGATCGCACGGAGTTTTCGCGGTCGCGCAGTGCATCAGCGTCTCGTGGAGGCTGATCCAGAAGCTGCTGTGGAACGAAAACGGCTCGACGCGCGCGACCTCGGCCGCCGAAGCATCGAGCGCTACGAACATCGCGGCAACTGCGAAAAGAGCTTTCATAAAGTGGTGCTCCCGTCGCTGAGACGTGGCGTTCGGATCATGGTATCGCCGGGCGCGGCGCGTTTCGTGTATCGAAATGGGAGGTTTCGAATGAGCCGGATTTCCATTCTCCGCACGTTCCTCGCGGTCGAGGGGGCGACGTTCGTCGTGGCCGCGATGATTCACTTCGGGGTCCTTGTCGCGGGATGGGAGCACCGGGCGGCGGGCATCGCCGAGAGCGTGATCGGGATCGTCCTTCTCGCCGCCCTCGCCCTCACGGCGGTGCGGCCGTCGTGGACGCGCGGTCTGGCGCTGGTCGCCCAGGGATTCGCGCTCCTCGGGACCATCGTGGGCATCGTGACGATCGTCATCGGCATCGGCCCGCGGACGACGCCGGACATCGTCTATCACGTCGCGATCGTCATCGTTCTGGTGTGGGGGCTGGTAGCCGCCGCACGTCGACCAAGTTGATGCACTCTACCGCGCGCCGCGCGCGCCATGCCTGCCAGAGGTGGCGTCTCTCGTGCGCGGCGATCGCGTGCAGCCCCGTCGCGAGGCTGAAACGGACGCCTCGCACGAACGGGTTGGGGAAGCGCACGCTGCCGAGGTCGATCGCGGCAAAGGAAAGCATGAATGCGCGCACTTCTTCCTGCGAAGCGAGGAACGCGTCGAAGGCGTCGCGGACCGCGGGAGAGCTGCGCGGCCGGATGATCGCCGGAGCCTTATTGCCGAAGAGGGCATTCCCGGGCGGCTCGAGAGACCGGACGAACCAGGTTCCGATCAGCCCCGGCCGGACGGGCGCGCGTCTCAGCCGTCCCCGCGCGGCGGCGCGTTCGGCGGCCGGCCACATCGCGGCGAGATAGACGCGGTTCGTGACGGCGAGGTGGTCGAAGCATTCGGAGACGCTCCACGCCCCCTCGCCCGGGCTCCTCGTCCCGAGCTCCTCGTCCAACCCGGCGACGAGCGCGCGCGCGTCGCGCTCCACCGCGTCGAGAGCCTGCTCCAGCAGCAGGATGTCCGCATCGGGAAGCGCTGCGCTCATCGGTCCATACTCTAGAGTACGGGAAAGAAGTTTGTCAATACTTCAGGGTATGGAAGAATGGGCAGCATGGCGAAACACGGAACGGGTGCGATCCGGCGCGGCGAGCCGACGCTCACGGCAACGGACTGGGCCGAGGCCGCGCTTCAGCTCATCGCGGAGAAGGGACTCGGCGCGCTCACCGTGACCACTCTCGCCGAACGACTCGGCGTGACGAAAGGGAGCTTCTACTGGCACTTCCGCGGCCGGGCCGATCTGCTCGGGGCGGCGCTGGCGCGGTGGGAGGAGCGCGCGACGACCGAGACGATGCGGGGGCTCGGTGCCATCGCGGACGATCGAAGGCGCCTCGAGCTCATGCTCGACGCCGCATCGCGGCCGCCGCGATCGCGTTCGCTCTATGCCGCGCTGGCCGAGGCCGCGGAGGATCCGGTCGTGCGAAAGGTGCTGAACCGCGTCGCGTCCGCGCGCATCGCGTACCTCGAGACGTGCTACCGGAACTTGGGCCTCGCTCCGGAGGAGGCGAAGGGGCACGCGGTCCTCGCGTACGCCGCCTACCGTGGTCTCCTGCAGCTCGCGCACGAAGCGCCCGCCGCGCTTCCGAACGACTGGTCGCTCTACCCGGACCTCGTTCGAGCGGCGCTCGTCCCGAAGGGGACGAGACCGAAACCCCGAGAATCCCGACGACCTCGGTAGCGCGTGCCAACTGCTTTCGCGTCGCCCCGACATGGCGCCGATTAGCGAGGGATATGACGACGTCATCGTTGCTTTGAAGCGCCGCCGGACACGACGGTCGATCCAGTCGTTCACGCGATCGGAGAACACTCGATCAGCGTCCGGAGTCCCTGACCGCGATCGCCTCGACGATACGTCCGATCGCCTCGTCCATCCCGATCGCGCCGTCGAGCCAGGCGATCCAGTGCTCTTCGATCGCGGCGCGGTACTCCGGCCACGCGCGCGTCAAGAGGTCGTCGGCCATCGGCGTGTAATCGATGATGCCGCGCCGACTGAGGGCGCGCACGGTCAGCTCACTGCTCGTCGCGAAGAGGATCACGTGCCAGAGATCCCGCGGCGGGTCGATGCCGAGGCGCTCCGCATGCTTCGCGATCGCGTCCGCTACAGGGCCTTCGCTCGGACTGACGAGCGCGTGCGATGCTTCATGGACGACCGTCTCGAGCGCGCCGGCGCCTTGATCGCCGCGGGCGGCGACGGTCTCGTGGACGCCGGCCGAGCGTCCGATCATCGTGTACGCGCCGAACGGAACGGCGTACGGTGCGGCATCGATGCGGATCGCCTGCGGCCACGGGAGCCCGTACGCGCGCTCGTGCGCGGCGGCGAGCTCGGCGCCGGCGTCGGCGACCATCGCCGAGGCGTACGCGATCCAGAAGCGGTTGGCGCGATCGTCCGCGGGCCAGAAATGACGCCGGTAGGCCGGAGCGGCGCGACGGAGGGCGGGTCCGAGCGGCTCCCGGATCTCCGGCGCGATCTCGTCGTCCGGGACGGTCGTGAGCGCGTCGCTGGTGATCGCCATCGGGCGACGGAAGGTGATCTGACCCTCGCCCGTCGTGCGGTACGTCTCGACCGCCGCCTCCCACTCCGCCCGCTCGTCCGCCGTGAGCGCCGCCAGATCGCACGGCGTCTTCGCCGTCGCGCAATGCATCAGCGTCTGATGAAGGCTGACCCAGAAGCTGCTGTGGAACGTGTACGGACCGGCGCGCGCCACTTCGGCGGCGTCCGCCTCGAGACAAACGAGAATTGCGACGGCGGCGAGAAACGACCTCATGTCGTGGTGCTCCCCGATTGGAACTCGCGCAGAATCACTTTGTCGCGGTCCATGTCGGCGCGCAGCATCTCGAGGAGCTCCTCCTCGAGCTCGACGAAGCGGGCGAAGGCTGCGGCGTGGCCGGGCGAGGAGAGCGTCTCGACGTCGTGGCGTCCCATCGGCAGATCGCGATAGCCGGCCATCTCCCTCGCGAGCGCCTGAAGCCGCGCCGCGTGTCGCGGTGCTGGCGCGCGAGACTGACGTAGGCCGGATATTCGGCTTCCTCGCGCTCGAGCGCCTCCGTATGCCCTTCGAGAATCGTCGCCAGCGCGGCCATGATTTCCGCGAGCTTCGCCGGAAAACGCCGCGTGCTGCTCAAGGCCCATGCCGCAGCTCCACTCTTCGGCCATCCCCGCCGCCTCCACCAATTCCGATGAAAAAGCAAGGGCCGGAATCCCACAGCGGATTCCGGCCCTTTCATATATGTCAGACGCGGAGGAAAGACGAAGTTGAACCCGCCTAGTGTGCTTTGGATAGTTCTACGGGCAGTATCCTTCGTCCCAGAACAGCATTCGAGCGTCGGACGTGTTTGTGGCGCTCGGCATTTGGTAGGGGCCATGCCAGCCGGGGCCGAGAGTTGAACATGATCCTGGATTGGTGGGATACGCGACCGTGTCGAAGCTCAGCCCTCCGAGTACGCAGAGCCAGTACGTCGGTGCGGTCGTCGTGTTCTGCACGGATGTCTGCGACTGCGTCAAGAGAAAATCGTACACCTGAGCGTAGCCTGGAGTCGTTCCCGTGAGGTTCGTTTCCCGCTGAAGGTACCGAGCAGCAAGCGCCGCAGACATTGGTGAGGAGAAGGACGTCCCAGTGTAGCGGCCATATTTACCGTCGCTGGTAGCGAGATAGATATCTCTGGCGGGCGCGTACGCACTGACACAGGCTCCCCCGTTTGAGCCGCTCTCAATGCCAATCCTTGCAGAACCGTCAGAAGAGGATGTCCCTCTCGTAGTTGAAACTCTGAGAGGCGGTTCCGGCCATCACATTCTCTCCTAAGCGATCTTCGATGCGCCAGAGTTCTGCTCGGGAATGCGGTCGAGAGCGCGAAGCAACTCAGGC
>JBOGJQ010000346.1:0-7960 GCA_050745405.1 Thermoanaerobaculia bacterium
TTCTACGTCCCCGCCGTCCTGAGCCTGTTTGATCTCCGCGTTCGTCATCCTTAGCCGATCATCGAGATTGTCTCGTCGCATTCGCAGAACCATGCTGCGTGTATCGCTGCGGCGACGCTCCTCCGCCGTCGGATCCAGCTCCGGCGCGAACGACACAGACGAAAGGACGGCGATTGCGTCTTCGGAACGCAGAGAGTCCAGTATCTCATTCACGTCGCCCGCGCCGCTCCATCCGCGCGCTGCGAGGGTTTCGAAGATCAGGCGGCATGCCGGATCGCGAAAGAAATCGGCGCGAAGCGACTCAGTTGTGATGTCGGGATCCAGGCCGTGGACGAGAACTCGAAGGATCTCCTTCTCTCCCGACACGACTCCGTCCAGATCGCGTGGCGCAGGCGCTCCAGTACGAGCCGGGTCCCCGCCCCCCGCGCGCACGCGCGCCCAGACCGAGGAGAACTCGAGGCCGAGCCGGTCGGCGACGCGCTGCGCCGCGTCGTTCCGCATGACGGGGTCGGCGACCGCGGCGACCAGCGGCACGAGCGCCTCGACGGCCTCGCTCTTCTCGGCGCCCCGCAACGCCGCGGGATTCGGCGCCACGCGCTTGATCGCGAAGTCGAACAGATCCTCCGGCGTCGCGAGCAGCTCGATGAACGCGTCGAGCCCCCGCTTGCGAAGGAACGTGTCGGGATCCTCCCCAGGGCCGACGTCGACGACGTCCACCTGCAGCCCCTGCGCGAGGAGAACGGGCGCGGCGCGCAGCGTCGCGTTCCGGCCGGCCTCGTCGCCGTCATAGCAGACCACGGCGCGCCGCGAGAAGCGCCGGATCAGCGCGGCCTGGCCGGTCGTCAGAGACGTTCCCATCGACGCCACGACGCCGTCGACGCCGGCGTGATCGAGCGTGACGCAGTCGAAGTACCCCTCGACCAGGATCGCGCGCTCCATCCGCCGCATCGCGTCCCGCGCCCGGTGGAGGTTGTACAGGAGCCGCGACTTGTTGAAGATCTCCGACTCGGGGGAGTTCAGATATTTCGGGTCGCTCCCATCGAGGCTGCGCCCGCCGAACCCGAGAATGCTGCCGCTCTCGGAGTGGATCGGCACGATGAGGCGATTGCGGAAGCGGTCGTAGAAGCCGTCTCCCGATTTGCGCGGCAGGACGAGCCCCGCCGCCTCGAGCTTCTTCGGCTGGAACTTCCGCCCAAGGCGCTTGAGGATGTAGTCCCACGAGTCGGGCGCGTAGCCGAATCCGTACTTGCGCCAGAGCTCCTCGTCGACGCCGCGTTTGCGGAGGTACGCCTCCGCCGCGTTGGGCGTCCAGCCGAGCGCCTGATGGAACGCGTCGGCCGCCTCCTCGATCGCCTCGAGCAGGTTCTCCCGGTCCGCCTCGCCCTTCCTCGCTTCCTTCCGCCGGGGCAGGTCGATCCCCGCCCGGTTCGCCACGTACTCGACGGCTTCGGGGAAGTTCATCCGCTCGGTCAGCATGATGAACTTGAACACGTCGCCCCCGGTCCCGCAGCCGAAGCAGTAGAACATCCCCTTGCCGCGGTCGACGTGGAACGACGGGGTCTTCTCGCGATGGAACGGGCAGAGGCCCTTGTGGCTGCGGCCTGCCTGCTTGAGAGGCGTGAACTGCGAGACGAGGTCGACGATGTCGGCGGCGTGCCGCACCTGGGAGATCACCGCGTCGTTGAGGTCGATCAGGGGCATTCGTTCTACCGGAGTGAGTCGCGGAACCGCCGGATCCGCGCCGCGTTCGCACCGACGTCGCTCCGGCCGACACGGGAAACCGAGCGGAGGTCGATCCGGCTTCCCGATCCCTCCGGCCGGACGCGGATGACGACATCGTCCTTGAACCCGAACCAGAAGGTCGTGTCGGTCGCCTCGATCGTGCCGGTCTCCTGATTCGCGGCGGCGACGTCCCACCCCTGCGCCCGCACCGCCTCGAGCGCCCGCTGAAAGGCCTCGCCCGGGGGATCGTCGATGAGGATCGGCCCGAGGTCTGGGTAGGCCGCGCGCTGTTTCGCGATGGTCTCTTCATCGGGTGTTTCGTGGCGCGCCGCGATCGCCGAGAAGCGCGGAGGATCCGCCGTGTCCGTGGTGACGTCGTGGATCGCGGGAGCCTTGCGCGCAATCGCGAGGCCGCGCGCGGGGAGGGCGACGGCGACGAGCGCGAGCACCGCGCCGACGATCCACGTCGCCGCGATGCCTTCGCCGCGCGTCAGCCCGATGACGAGCAGGACGATCGCGGCGAGGCCGAGGGGGAGAGCGATCGCGAACAGAAGCAGTCCGACGCGGAAGTGCCACCAGCCGAAGCGGACCGAAGGCCCCGAGACGAGAATCGCGGCGACCGCGAGCGCGGCGAGGACGGCGCCGGTGGTGGTGAGGGGGCCGGATTGCATGTTGATGCGCCTCATCGTAAACCAGCCACGACGTGGCCGGGCCGTCTCGGCCCGGAACCTACTCCCGGCGAACCGCTACGCTGGGTTCCGGGGCGGGACGCCCCGGCCACATGCGGCCCTACACGTCCAGCAGGACCACCGTCGCGCCGTCGCCGCCTTCGTTCGGATTCCCGGGGCGGAACGACCGGACGCCCTGGTGCTTCCGCAGCTCGTCGCGGAGGGCGCTGCGCAGCGCGCCCGTCCCGTGGCCGTGGATCAGGCGCACGGCCGCTTTTCCCGAAAGGAGCGCCTGGTCGAGGAACTTGTCCGCGCTCTCGATCGCGTCGTCGACGCGCTGACCGATCAGGTTCAGCTCGGCCGTGATCTCGGGCTCGGTCTCGGGCGCGGCCACGCGCGTCTCGCGCCGCTGCTTCTTCGCCGGCTTGTTCGCCGGCTCCGCTACGAGCCGTAGATCGCCGAGCATCGCCTGCATCTTCTTGCCGGCGACGGCGAGCGTCACCTTCTCGCCGTCGATCGACAGCACGTCGCCGCGGAACCGGAGCATCCGGTGCTCGGCGCGATCGCCCTTTGCGATCGGGCGCGACGGCGCCGCCTCGATCTCCGGCTCGGCGCGATCGATCGGCAGCGTCACGTCCGCGAACGACCGCTTCGCCTCGATCTTCCGCCTCTCCTCGGCGTCGAGCTCGCGAAGCCGGCGGATCTCCGCCTGCAGGTTTCGCGAGACTTCCGCGCGGACGCGGTCCATCTCCTCGCGCCACCGCGTCGCGAGCTTCTTTTTCTCCTCGGTCACGGCGGCGAGCTCGCGCTCGAGCGCGCGCGCCCGCTTTTCGGTGTCCGCCAGCGCGCGCGCGACCTCCTCCCGCTGATCGGCGAGATCCGCGAGCCCTTTCTGCAGCTCGGCGACCATCTGATCGATGTCACCGTACCGGCCGCCGAGCTTCTCGCGTGCCCGCGCGACGACCGGAAGCGGGAGCCCCATCATCGCCGCGACCTCGATCGCGCGGCTCCGTCCCGGAACGCCGCCGATCATCCGGAACGTCGGCCGCCCCGTCTCGGCGTCGAACTCCATCGACGCGTTCGCGACGCGCGCGTCGCCGACCGCGAAGCTCTTCACGGCGGCGAGGTGCGTCGTCACGACGAGGAGCGCTCCGAGGTCGAGCACGTGCTCGATCACCGCCGCGGCGAGCGCGCCGCCTTCCTCGGGATCGGTTCCCGATCCGAGCTCGTCGAGCAGGACGAGCGACCGCTCCGACGCCCGCGCGAGAATCCGGCTGAGGCGCACGAGGTCCGCGGAAAACGTCGAGAGGTGCTCCATGACGCTCTGGTCGTCGCCGATCAGGACGTGAATATCGTCGACGACCGGCACTTCGGATCCATCGGCGGCGGGGAGGGGGAGTCCGGCGAGTGCCATCGCGACGAGGAGTCCCGCGGTCTTGAGCGCGACGGTTTTCCCGCCCGCGTTCGGACCGCTGATGACGAGCGCCGGCTTTTCTTCGGTCAGGACGATCGTCGTCGGGATGACGTGCTCCGGGCTGTCGGTCTCGCCGAGGACGGAGCGGCGCAGGTCGGCGAGGCGTTCGTCGAGCAGCGGGTGGCGCGCGGCCTCGAGACGCAGCGCGCGGCCGGCGACGAAGCGCGGGCGGAACGCGTCGATCCGCCGCCCGAACATCGCGGCGGCCTGGATCGCGTCGAGCTCGCCGCCGAGTCGCGCGGCGTCGAGGATCTCTTCGCGCGCGGCGAGGAGGAGCTGGGCGACGTGGCGCGTGATCCGCGCGATCTCCTCGCGCTCCTGCTCGAGCAGGTCGGCGACGTCGTTGTTCGCTTCGACGATCGCCATCGGCTCGATGAACACCGAGGCGCCCGAGCCGGAGCGGCCGTGGAGGATCCCCGGGACCTCGGCGCGACGCTCGATCTTGACCGGAACGCAGTAGCGGTCGGCGCGAATCGTGACGATCGGCTCCTGCAGCGCGTCGGCGTGACGCATGAGGACGTCCGAGAGCGCCCTCTGGATCTGTGAGCGCTTCTGCTGCAGGCGCGCGCGGATGCTTCGCAGCTCGGCCGAGGCTTCCTCGCGGAGCTTCCCGTCCTTCGTGAAGAAGCGGCCGACGTTCGTCGAGAGCGTGCCGAGATCGGGGATCGCCGCCGCGATATCGAGAAGGCGCGGCAGGGGAGGATCGAGCCGGGTGAAGGTCTCACGGAGGGCCTGCGTTGCCCGCACGGCGCGGAGCACGAGCCACGACTCGTCGAGCTCGAGCACCTCCCGCTCGAGAAGAGGCGCGGGATCGGCGAGACCGGCGAGCGGAATCTGCCCCTCGGTCAGATAGAACCGCGTCATCTCCGCGAGCTCGCCCTGGAGGCGCTCCGCCTCCTCGAGAGACGCGACGGGGCGCCGCGCATGGACGGCGGCCCGGCCGGGATCCGTGCGGGCATCCGCGGCGACCAGTTCGAGGACGCGGTCGAATTCGAGGGAGCGAAGGGAGGGTGTCATGGTCTCGACAGGAGCGGGGTTTTGCGAATCGAAGACGAACGCAGAACGCAGAACGCAGAACGTAGAAGGAAGAAAGGGGTGGGCGGGTTTCTCACTTCTGCGTTCTGCGTTCTGCGTTCTGCGTTCTGCGTTCAAGAAACCCTGAATAAAAAAGGACCTGGGTTTCCCCAGGTCCAAAAATCAACGGCTTGGCAGTGAATCAGTAGTTCGCCCGGCGTTCCTCGGCAAGCTTGCGGAGGACTTTTTTGCGGGCGGCGATGGCCTTCCGCTTTCTTTTTTCACTGGGCTTTTCGTAGTGCTGACGCTTCTTGAGCTCGGAGAGGACTCCCGATTTCTCGCACTTCCGCTTGAATCGGCGGAGCGCGTTCTCGAACGACTCGTCTTCTTTGACGTGTACGAGAGGCATTGTGTAGTTCCCCCCCTTCTTGAGCCCCGACGCCTCCGGGAACATTCTGAGGCGGATTCGAGGCGAGGTCAACGGCGGAGGGCCGGTACGGAACCCGTCCGGCCGGTGTAACCGGAGCGTGGCGGGCTCTCATTCCAGAAGAATCACAATAACCGTTCGATCGTGGCGATGATCGCGTCCATCGCCACCCGGTTCTCGCCCCCCTCGGGGATGATCAGGTCGGCGAAGCGCTTGGAGGGCTCGACGAACTCCTCGTGCATCGGCCGGACGGTGGTGAGGTACTGCTCGACCACGGATTCGAGCGAGCGGCCCCGGCTCTGGACGTCCCGGACGAGGCGCCGGAGAAGCCGGATGTCGGGGGGCGTGTCTACGAATAATTTGACGTCGATCCGCTCCCGGAGCTCCGGTTCGGCGAGGACGAGGATCCCCTCGACGATGACCACTTTCTTCGGCTCGACGCGCCGGGTCTCAGCCAGGCGGGAGTGGGTCGTGAAGTCGTAGATCGGCGTCTCGACGGCACGCCCGGCCAGGAGCGCGTCGAGGTGGCGGACGAGGAGCTCGGTCTCGAGTGACTCGGGGTGGTCGAAATTGACGTGGTGCCGCGCCTCGGGATCGAGCCCCCGGAACTCGCGGTAGTACGCATCGTGCGAGATCCACTCGATGCGATCGCGGCCGACGCGGTCGCGGATCGTCGACGCGACGGTGGTCTTCCCGGACCCCGTTCCGCCGGCGATGCCGATGATGACGGGGCCGGTTTTCATCGACGCGTCAGCCGCCGGCCTGCTCGTCGTAGTCGACGTCGGTCATGAAATCGTCGGGGTTGTCGTTCCCGCACGTCATGCACTGGACCGAGACGAGCTTCCCGCCTTCCCACTCGAAGGCGTAGGTCGGCGTGTCGCAGTTGAGGCAGATCAGGTATTCGGGTTCCGACATCCTGCTGAAGAATACAACAACCGGTCACCGTCCCCGGAAAACGGGCATGACGAACGTGACCTCGTGCGTGTCGTTCCTGACGACGCAGGCGTACGCCCACGACTCCGGCGAGGTCCCGTCGACCACGACCGTCAGCCCGTCACCCTCGGCGACGAGCGGGAAGAGCTGGTTGAGCGGGACGTGAACCGACGACTCGGGCCCGAGCGTGACGGTCTGGACCGCGATCGGGCGCTGCTCGAGCCGCTGCAGCGAGATCGTGAACGAGGCCGGCGCCCCGGCGAGGTTCACGATGCCGAGGTCCGTGCGGCGATCGGCGTTCATCGCGAGGCCGCGAAGGTGCTGGACTCCCGCTGGCAACGGGCCGTAGAGCACGGGAACGATCACGGTGGGCGTGAGGCGCCCTTCGTGAAGGCCGTACGCGGTCGCGAAGACGGTGACCGAGCGCGGGCCGAGCGTCTGGACGAGAAGGGGTGTGACCCCCGAGGCGATGCCGAAGCTGTCGGCGGCGACGTTCGGGAAGACGAGCGACTCCCCGGGTTCGAGCGTGCGGAATTGAAAGAGATCGGGAGCGGGAAGAGGGGAGATGAGGATGTCGGCAGGCTGGGCGGAGTCGTTGTAGAGGACGAGGTCGCTCCTCCAGAGAACGCCCTCGAATCCGACGATGTGACCCATGACCGGGACGACCGCGCGCGCGACGACGACGGGGTCGTCCTCCTGCGCGCCGGCCGCGGGAGCGAGAAGCAGCGCGGCAGCGGCGACGAGTGGAATCAGTCGACTCACTGCGGGTGGGACGATCATGCGCCGGGATCGTTCTCCGTCCATCAGACGAAGTGCGGTTGCAGCAGGCGCCCGGCGACGACTCCGACCTTCTCGCGGAGCGAGAGGGAGATGCGGCGCTCGAGCGGCGCGAACGGGTCGCGACGGATTTTCGCGAGGACGCGTGCGTAGACGGCGCCCATGAGCAGCGTCGGGAAGCGGGCGTCGAAATCGAGCTCGCGCAGCAGGGGCTCGGCGCGGCGGAAGAACTCCTCGGCGCGGTCGACCTGAAAGAGGATCAGGCGTTCGATCTCGGGCGAGCGCCCGCGGGCGGCCAGCCCCTCCTCGGTCACGCCGAACCGCGCCATCTCGTCGGCCGGCAGATAGATGCGGTCCCGCTCGAGGTCGTCGCCGACGTCTCGCGTCACGTTCGTGAGCTGGAGCGCCGTCGCGAGATGGCGCCCGTACGTGGTCGCCATCGGGGTCCGGTAACCGAAGATCGCGAGGGAGATTTCGGAGATCGATGTGGCGACGAGATCGCAGTAGAGAGTCAGCTCGGCGAAGTTCGCGTAGCGCCGCTTGACGAGATCCTGGCGGCAGCCGTCGATGAGGGCGACGAACGCGCTCCGCGGGATCGGGAAGCGGGCGACCGAGTCGGCGAGCGCGATGGTGATCGGGTGCTGCGGCGCCCCGGCGTAGCAGCGGTCGAGCTCTTCCTGCCAGCCGTCGAGTCGCGCGGGGATGTCGCTTCCGGGGTCGTCGGCGATGTCGTCGGCCCACCGGCAGAAGGCATAGGCGGCGTACACGGCGCGCCGCTTCTCCGGCGGGAGGAAGCGGAAGCCGACCGAGAAATTCGCCCCGTGCCGGTGCGTGATCCGGCGGCAGAAGGCGTACGAATCGGCGAGCGTCGGCTGCACGGTATTCAAAGTATCACTGTCCGTTGTTCGTTGTTCGTTGTTCGTTGTTCGTTATCCGTTATCCGTT
>JBOGJQ010000347.1:0-9771 GCA_050745405.1 Thermoanaerobaculia bacterium
CGGAGGATGTTCGGAACGGAGGACGTACGGAACGTAACGGGACACCCCGACGCTCCAGACACCCCAGACGCCCAAGACAGGCAGGACTTGAATCCCGTCCTATACGTCCCATATGTCCTATTCCGCACGCCCCTCTCCGCGTTTCCTCATCCCCCAGAGCTGATGACTGAGCCACGGTCTGCGCGACTCGCCCGTCGCGACCATCAGCAGCTTCGTGATCTTGAGCTCGAGGGGATCCGTGTAGAGGAGGATCAGCATCTCGCGGATGAAGCTCGTGCTCAGCGTCACGTAATTGTCGGTGCCGACGCCGAGCCGGAGT
Organism: Thermoanaerobaculia bacterium; assembly: GCA_050745405.1. GTDB lineage: Bacteria > Acidobacteriota > Thermoanaerobaculia > Gp7-AA8 > Gp7-AA8 > JBOGJQ01. The sequence continues at coordinate 320 of JBOGJQ010000347.1, forward strand.
CCCTTCTTCTCCCACCACGAAAAGGGATGGTCCTTGTCGTCCTCGAGCGCGCCGGTGAGTTTCCGGTTCGAGGACGGAAGGGAGACGAGCGTCAGGCGCTTGTCGATCATCCGGTTCAGGACGTCGTGCTGGTAGTGTTCGAGCTCGCGCGCGAGATGGAACTTCGCCTTCGTGAACCGCAGCGCCTCGCCCCCGGTGAGACGTTCGCCGCGGAAGAGCTTCTCGCGGATCTGCTCGCGGCCGTCCCAGTCGACGTCGAGCAGCTCGTGGTGCTCGACCGAGCCCTGCGCCACCGGCTCACTCCGGCGGTTCGCATCGAGCACGCGCTGCAGGATCCGGTGAAAGTAGAAGTTCGGATTCATCCCCATGCTCAGACCGTGCTCGATCGCGTCGACGTGCCAGATGTTCATCGCGTTGTCGACGGCCTGGATCCCCTGGCGCAGCGTCCGCCACGTCTCCCCGTGGTGGCTCCGCGTCCGGAAGCCGTACGCCTGGAGTTTCCGGATCCCGACGCGCATCTCCTGGAAATGCGCCTTCCGGTGAAAGCCGCGCTCGTCGCCGACGGTGTCGATCTCGGTGAGCACCTCGCGGAGGTGCGGATGACGCTCGAGGATCGCGAGGATCTCGGCGACCTGGTGATTGAAATGCGCCCGCTTCGACCGGAATCGCGCGGCGTCGTAGAAGCCCGGCTCCTTCCGAAAGCTGGGCGAGAGGATGAAGCGGAACTCCGGCACGTCCCTCTGGAACGCGCGGAATCCTTCCTCGAGGCCGAGCACGACGTCCTCGGGAGTCAGAGCGTCGAGGCCGGGGATCTGTTCGGCGGAATCGGTCGTCGAGCGGAAGAGGGTGAACTTGAGCCGGAGCGCGCCGACGTTGAAGCGGCGGTACATGGAGCTCGCCATGTGGAGCGCCGCGTCGCGGTGCGCCTCGCGCGTCGTCAGGATGAGCTTCGGAAGATAGAGGATGCGCAGGTAGCGGTCGAAACGCTCGTCGTCACCGATGTGGATCAGCCGGTCGACGTCGCCCTCGCTCCGGATCGGGAGCGCGTCGGCCCCGTACACCTCAGCGATCTTCGCCTCGTACACGGCGCGGTCCGGTCCGTCGAGGAGCGCCTGGAGGCGTGGAAAGATGAATCCCGCGTCGAGTGACCCCGTCAGATGCGTGTGATCGTCGCGGAACGGGAGAGGGAACGCGCGGAAGAGCGCCTCGACCGCCGCGGAGAACGGGTGGGTGAGGAGCGTCGCGATCGGCGCGGCGTCGATGCGGAAACGGCCGAGCAGCTCGTGGAACTCGGCGACGAGGCCGGCGACCTCCGGGTCGGTGTCGCCGATCGTGGAGTGGCGCGCGAGCTCGAGCGTGTCCTCCAGGGCGAGGCCGTTCGTCTCGCTGATCAGCTCCGTGAGAAAGCGCGTCAGGCGGGCGACCACCGGCGGAGCGCCGCTGCGATTCATGCGGCGCATTATTGCGCCCCGCGTGCCCGCGCGCGAGGCCGCGCGCGGCCCGGCACTCGCGACATCCGCCGTTTTTCGGTACCCTCCCGCTGCAATTCGTCCAAACGGGGGAATCATGACGAAAAGAAACATCATCGTTCTTCTCGCGGCGCTCGCGCTCGCCGCGTGCGCGACCGCAACCAGTCCCGCTCCCGAGGCCGAAACGGCGGACGCCGATTCGCCCCGGATGCCGTGGGACACGCCCGAGGCGTACGCCTCGACTTACGAGCCGCTCCCGTCGCAGCCCGTCGTCATCCGGAACGCGACGATCCTCACCGCGACCGGCGACCGGATCGAGAACGGGTCGATCCTGCTTCAGGACGGCCGCATCGCCGCGGTCGGCGCGGCGGTCGATGCGCCGGCGGGGGCCGTGGTCGTCGACGGCTCCGGCAAATGGGTGACGCCGGGCGTCATCGACGCCCACTCCCACCTCGGCGTCTATCCGTCGCCGAGCGTCGAGGGCATGGGTCACGGAAACGAGGCGACCGATCCCAACACGGCTGAAGTGTGGGCCGAGCACTCGGTGTGGCCGGGAGACCCGCAGTTCCCTCTCGCCCTCGCCGGCGGCGTGACGTCGATGCAGATCCTTCCCGGATCGGCGAACCTCTTCGGAGGCCGCGGCGTGACGGTCAAGAACGTCCCGGCGCGCGACGTCTACGCGATGAAGTTTCCGGGCGCCCCGCACGGCCTGAAGATGGCCTGCGGCGAAAACCCGAGCCGCCTCTACGGGCGCCGCAACCGCGCGCCCTCCACCCGGATGGGCAACGTCGCGGGCTATCGCGCCGCATGGGCCGAGGCGGAGAAGTACCGCCGCGACTGGCGCGAGTGGGCGGGGAAGGTCGAGGACGGTGACGACGACGCCAAGCCGCCCACGCGCGACCTCGAGCTCGACACGCTCGTCGGCGTCCTCGAGGGAGACATCCTGGTCCAGAACCACTGTTACCGCGCCGACGAGATGCGCACGATGATCGAGATCGCGAAGGAGTTCGACTACGAGATCACCGCGTTCCACCACGCCGTCGAGGCCTACAAGGTCGCCGACGTGCTCGCCGAGCACGACATCTGTGCCGACGTCTGGGCCGACTGGTGGGGCTTCAAGATGGAAGCGTGGGACGGGATCCGCGCGAACGCCGCGATCATCGAGAAGGCGGGCGGCTGCGCCGTCATCCATTCCGACTCCGCCGAGGGGATTCAGCGCCTGAACCAGGAAGCGGCGAAGGCGATGGCCGCGGGCAACCGGATGGGGATGAATCTGACGGAAGAGGACGCGATCCGGTGGATCACGATCAACCCGGCGAAGTCGATCGGGGTCGGCGATCAGACCGGCTCGCTCGAGCCGGGGAAGATGGCCGACGTCGTTCTCTGGAGCGGCAATCCGTTCAGCGTCTACACCCGCGCCGAGAAGGTGTACGTCGACGGCGCGCTGGCGTACGACCGCGGGAATCCGGAGCGGCAGCCGGAGACCGACTTCGCGCTCGGCTATTCCGTGGAGGTGGGACGATGAAGGTGCGCGTACTTTTCGTGGTGATGCTTTGCGGCCTCGCGGCGCTCGCGAGCGCGGAGACGGTCGCGATCACGGGCGCGACGATCCACACGATGGGACCCCAGGGGACGATCGAGAACGGCACGGTCGTCATCGAAGGGAACCAGATCGCGGCCGTCGGCCGTGACGTCGCGATTCCCGCCGGGGCGCGGCGGATCGACGCGCGCGGGCGCATCGTGACGCCGGGGCTGTTCAATTCGCTGACGCGTCTCGGCGTGGTCGAGGTCTCGTCGGTGTCGGGAACGAGCGATCAGTCGGTCGAAGGCGACCGGATCACGGCAGCGTTCGACGTCAAATACGGCATCAATCCCGAGTCGGTGCTCATTCCGGTGACGCGGATCGACGGCATCACGCGCGCGCTCGTCGCGCCGTCCGCCGGCGATTCGCTCATCGCGGGGCAGGGCGCCGTGATCCACCTCGGCGAAACCGGTCCGCTCGTCGTCGCGACCCCGGTCGCGATGTTCGCTCAGCTCGGCGAGGACGCGGCCGAGGACGCGGGCGGCGCGCGCGGCGCGGCCATGCTTCGTCTCCGTGAGGCGCTGCAGGATGCGCTCGACTTCGCCGCGAACCGCCGCGCCTTCGAGTCCGGCGACCGCCGCGAGTACGCTCTCTCGCGTCTCGATCTCGAGGCCCTCGGTCCCGTGGTCCGCGGCGAGCTTCCGCTCGTCGTCACCGTCCGCCGAGCGAGCGACATTCTCGGCGCGCTGCAGCTCGCGCGCGAGTTCGACCTCCGTCTCGTTCTCACCGGAGCCGACGAAGCGTGGAAGGTCGCCCGCCAGATCGTCGAGGCGGGCGTGCCCGTGCTCCTCAATCCGATGGAAAACCTTCCGTCGAGCTTCGAGGCGCTCGGGGCGACTCTCGAGAATGCCGCGCGCCTTCACCGTGCGGGCGTGACGGTCGCGCTCGTGACGGGCGACGCCCACAACGCGCGCAACGTCCGCCAGGCGGCGGGGAACGCCGTCGCCTATGGGATGCCGTGGGACGCCGCTCTCGCGGCGGTCACCGTGGTGCCGGCGCGGATCTGGGGGATCGCGGACGAGTACGGGACGATCGAGGCGGGGAAGGATGCGGATCTCGTCGTCTGGAACGGCGATCCGTTCGAGCTCGCGACGTTCCCGAGCGCCGTCTTCATTCGCGGCGAGCAGATTCCGGTGGAGAGCCGGCAGCTCGAGCTCCGCGATCGCTACAGCGATCCGAACGCGACGCTCCCGCCGGCGTTCCGGGACTGACCAGGGAGATTCCGGCGCCGGCCGAGCGGCAGGGCTGAGACGCAGGGGCGGAGCGCTACTGCGTTCCCGGCGGTTTCGCCTCGGGCTCGGGCGGCGGCGCCGTATCCGCCGGCGGCGGCGTTTCCGCTTCCGGCGTCGCCACGTCGACGTCGATCTCGGGCACCTCGACATTCACCTCGTCCGGCAATTCGATCTCGGGCGCATCCGCCTCGGGTACCTCGAGCTCGATCTCGGTCCGGTCGACGCGATCGGGCTCCTCGCCCCTCGCGAAGATGAACCAGACGAGAACGAGCACGACGACGAGGATCGCGAGGACGACCGGCCAGATGCCGGGGCCGCCGCCGTCTCTTCGCTCCGGTGGTGGCGGCGGTGTTGTGCTGCTCGGATTCGCGGGCGCGTCGCTCATGTCTGCTCCGTTCTGTAGGCGACTCGTCGCCGAATCGCTGAGCACGGCCGGTGCCGCGATCGTGCCACGTTCCGATCTCGCCCCGCGCGCGATTGCGTTTCGAAGCGCCGTCGAGGCCGATGGATGCGGCTCGATGATTGCTTCTCGAAAGGCGCGAGTTCGCAGACCAAAAGGAGGATTCATGAGCGCAACGACACCCGAAGGACGCGGCGGGATCGGCGTCACGCACGCGACCGAAGAAACCGCGCGACGGATGAAGGACACCGCGCGCGAGAAGACGACGCAGATGCGAAAGAAGGCCAGAGAAAAGGCGGGCGAGCAGAAAGATCGCGCGACGGGCGAGATCGGCGCGCTCGCCTCGGCGCTGCACGATGCCGGACGCCGCCTCGACGAGGAGCAGCATCCGAGCGGACGTCTCATCAACAGGACCGCCGACCGCCTCGAGGACGTCGCCCACGCCATCGAGAACCGGAGCGTCGATGAGCTGATGCGCGAGGCGAGCGGCTGGGCACGCCGCAGTCCGGGACTGCTGCTCGGCGGCGCGATCGCCGTCGGCTTCCTCGCGTCGCGCTTTCTGAAGGCCGATCGCGGCCACGACATTCAGAGGTGGGAAGAGGGCCCGTACGGCACCGAGTTCGCCACGCCGGAGTATCCGCCGTCGCCGGAGTCACTCCCGACCAACCCGCCGGGAGGTCCCTATGGCCGTTCGTGATTTCGACTACGAGCGCGACCGCTCGGTCGGCGATCTCGTCGGCGATCTCGTCGACGAAAGCCGCCGGCTGCTGCGCCAGGAGATCGAGCTCGCGAAGACCGAGATGACGCAGACGGCGACGCGCGTCGGAAAGGACGCCGGCATGATGGCGGTTGGAGGTGTGATCGCGTACCTCGGGCTGTTCTTCGTGCTCACGGCCGCGACGATCGGCCTCGGCCACCTCATCGGCTACGGCTGGGCCGCTCTCGTCGTCGGCATCGTCGTCGTCGCCGCCGGCGCCGCGATTCTCATCGCCGGCCGCAACGATCTCAAGCGGGTCGACCTGGCGCCCCGTGAGGCGAAACGGAACGTGAAGGAGACGAAGCTGTGGCTGAAAGAGCAGATGCACTGAGCCGTGACGCGCGCTCCCCCGACCGGAGCAGCGGCGGACGCCGCAGCCTCGACGAGATCGAGCGCGACATCGAACAGACCCGGGCGGACATGGGCCGGACGATCGACGACATCCAGTACCAGCTCTCCCCGGACACCATCAAACGGAAAGCCAAAGTCAGAATGCGAGAGGGGTCGAGAACCATGATGGATCGAATCAAGCAGAATCCAGCGGCGGCGGCGCTGATCGGCGTGGGGGCGTGGATGCTCTTCCGTGGCCGCGACCAGGCCGGCGCCGGGACCGACTGGGACATTCACGAGCACGTTTACGCGACCGGCTACTGCGAGGTCTGCGGTGTGCCGGTCGACATCGAGGCGAGCGGGCGCGGAGAGCGCCTGCGGGGCAAGGCGCACGAGGCGAAGGAGCGCGTCGGCCATGCCGCGCACGAGACGAAAGAGCGTGTCGGCGAAGCGACGCACGAAGTCGCGGAACGCGCCGCCGATCTCGGGCATCGCGTCAGCGAACGCACGGGGCGCGCGGCGAACCGCACGCGCATCGCCACCCGCCGCACCACCGATCGTCTGGAGGACAATCCCCTCCTGCTCGGCGCGCTCGGCCTCGCCGCGGGCGCCATTCTCGGCGGGCTTCTTCCGGAAAGCGATCGCGAGCGCGAGATGTTCGGCGACGCACGCGAACGGACGATGGAACGGGCGAGAGAGCTCGCGCGGGAAAAGAGCGAGCAGGTCCGCCACGTCGCCGAGGCCGCGAAGGACGCGGCGGTGGAGGAAGGGCGGCGCGCCGCAGAGCGCGAAAATCTGACGAGCGAGCGGGAGGCGGTGGATCGCGATCGGGCTTGAGGGCTGAGTAGACCGATGGGACCGATATCCGTCCCATCGGTCCCATCCGCCTCGTGACACTCTCGAACGCCGGGCGATAATTCTCGAAGCGTGACCGACTTCCTCGACGCGACTTTGCTGATCGCGGGCGTTCTGCTCCTCGTGAGCGTCGCCGCGAGCAAAGCCTCGGGGCGTCTCGGTGTTCCGGCCCTTCTCGTTTTCGTCGTGATCGGCATGCTCGCCGGCTCGGAAGGGCCAGGGGGCATCTGGTTCAACGATCCCGTCGTGGCGCGCGCGCTCGGCGTGATCGCTCTCGCCTACATTCTGTTCGCCGGCGGACTCGACACCGACTGGAGAGTGGTCCGAGAGAGCGCGGTCCCCGCGGCCGCGCTCTCCACCCTCGGCGTTCTCCTCACCGCGCTCGCCGTCGCGTGGTTCGCGTGGCGCATCGTCGGCTTGACGCTCCTGCAGGGGTTCCTCCTCGGGGCGATCGTCTCCTCGACCGATGCGGCCGCGGTCTTCGCCGTTCTCCGCGCGCGCGGCATCGATCTGCCGCCGCGATTGCGCGGCCTTCTCGAGCTCGAATCGGGGAGCAACGATCCGATGGCCGTCTTCCTGACGGTGTCCGCGATCGAGCTCCTGCGGAATCCCGAGCTGCGCTGGGGCTCGCTTGCTCTCGACTTCGTGCTCCAGATGGGCATCGGCGCGGTCGTCGGTATCCTGCTCGCGCGCTTTTCGGTCTGGCTCATCAATCGGATCGATCTCGAGTCGGTAGGACTCTATCCGGTGCTCACGCTCGGAATCGTCCTCGCCGGCTATGGCGTGGCGAGCCGTCTCGGCGGCAACGGCTTTCTCGCCGTCTACGTCGCCGGGCTGGTCATGGGACAGCGGCCGTTCCTGCACAAGCGGAAGATCATGCGGTTCCACGACGGCGTCGCGTGGCTCATGCAGATCGCCATGTTCCTCGTGCTGGGACTTCTCGTGTTCCCTTCGCAGCTCCTTCCGGTCATCCCGGCGGCGCTCGCGACCGCCCTGTTCCTGATCTTCGTGGCGCGCCCGCTCGCCGTGATGGTGTCGCTCGTCCGTAGTCCGTTCCCGCTGCGCGAACGGACTCTCGTCGGCTATGTCGGTTTGCGCGGGGCGGTGCCGATCATCCTCGCGACGTTTCCGCTCCTCGCGGGCGTGGCGGGATCGCAGGCGATCTTCAACATCGTCTTCTTCATCGTCCTGACCTCAGTCCTCATCCAGGGGACGACGATTCCGCCCGCGGCGCGGTTGTTGCGGATCGCGCAGGACGCCGGCACGATCACGACGCCGCTCGCGCCTCGCCGGAACAGCGACCTGGTGACGCTCGCCGTCGCGGCCGAAGCCCCCGTCGTCGGACGCAAGATCGTCGACCTGAACCTGCCGAGCGACACGCTGATCCTTCTCGTGCACCGGCAGGGAGGATTTCTCGTGCCGAACGGCTCGACGGTCATCGAGCCGGCGGACAAGCTGATGATCTTCACGAGCAAAGCCTCGATCGAGCGGGTGCGCGACGCAGTCGAGCGTCCGTCGGCGGCAGCGAGCGAGTAGCGTTCAGCGACCGAGGGAATCGAGCAGGCGCGTCGTCGCGGTCCGGGCGCGCGTCCACGCCGCGTCGTCGCCGAGAAGCTGCGCGCTGCGGTTCGCGGCGGTGACGAGCGCGTTGAGCTCGTAGGCGATCTGGGCGGGATCGGCGCCGGGATCGAGCTCGCCCGCCTCCTGCGCCTTGCGCACCGCCGCTTCGAGCATCGAGAGCCAGTCGCGCCAGTTCGCGGCGATGCCGTCGCGGACGGGACCGGGGCGGCTGTCGAACTCCGCCGCCGCCGCGTCGAAGAAGCAGCCGCCGCGGAAGACCTTCCGTTCCGCGTACGACATCCAGCAGTCGCAGAGTGCGCGCAGCCGCGCGATGCCGCGCGGCGCCAGGAGCGCGGGGCGGATGACTTCGTCGAGGAAGATCTCGCGTGCCGCGGCGACGCAGGCGAGCTGGAGATCTTCCTTCGAGCCGAAGTGCGCGAATAGACCGCTCTTGCTCATCGAGAGCTCCGCCGCGAGCCGCCCGATCGTGAGGCCTTCGAGCCCTTCCGCGGACGCGAGGTCGACGGCGACATCGAGGATCGCGCGTCGCGTTCGCTCTCCCTTCGCTTCGTGCGGTTCGGCGATGGCGCTCGGCGGAGTCACGGCGCGCTCGGCAGGTCCTTGCGCAGCTCGCGATGGGCGCGCAGGAAAGTCTCGGTCCACGGGGCCGGGCGCTTCGTCGCAGGATCGAGCTTGACGATCGTGCGGTCGCCGCGGGCGTGCGTCGTCGTCCCATCGGCGTTCGTGCAGCGGAACCCGTACACGCAGCTCGAGGTGCCGAGCCGCTCGACCCACAGCTCGATGTCGAGGGGGCCCGGCCGGCTGACCGGCGCGAGGAACTCGATGTGGAGATCGCGGACGACCTGGTACTGGTCGGGGTTGTCGGCCACGGAGGTTTCCCAGCGATGTCCGAGGGTCTCGTAGAAGGCGATCGTGGCGCGTTCGATGTGAGCGGCGAAGCGGGAGTTGTGAAGCATGCGGAGTGCGTCGAGCTCGTCCCAGTGGACGGTGCTGCGGTAGCGGAACTTCGGGTTCAACTCGATGGCGAAGTCCATCGTGGCGGTCGCGGGCATGGGGACCTCCTGTTCGTTTCGAACGATCGTTCGAGAAAAATAGAACGGTCGTGCGAATTTCGCAAGGGTGAATTCTGGAGTGCGGCTCGTGAGGGCCTCTGGCCCAAATCTGTCATCTCTCGTCTCACGGCTGCTAACGACACAGCCCTTGCCCCCAGCGCCGTCATCCTGAGGAGCGAAGCGACACTTCGTCG
>JBOGJQ010000348.1:0-1094 GCA_050745405.1 Thermoanaerobaculia bacterium
TCGCGATGGGATCGTCGACCGAGCACTCCGCGTTCGGGTCGACACGCAATCCGCTCGATCCGTCGCGCGTTCCCGGCGGCTCGTCCGGCGGCTCCGCGGCCGCCGTCGCCGCCGGCATCGCTCCGATCGCGCTCGGATCCGATACGGGAGGTTCGGTCCGCCAGCCGGCCGCCTTCTGCGGCATTCTCGGACTGAAGCCGACGTGGGGGCGCGTGAGCCGCTGGGGCCTCGTCGCCTTCGCCTCGTCGCTCGATCAAATCGGGATCTTCGCGCGGCGCGCGGAGGACGCGGCGACCGCGCTCCAGGCGATCGCGGGCCGCGATCCGAACGACGCGACGTCGAGCGCCGAACCGGTGCCGGACTGCCGAGCGTTCATCGGCGGCGGCGTCGCCGGCAAGCGCTTCGGCGTCATCGAGGAAGCGGTCTCGATGCTTCGCGGGCACGAGCGGAACGAATTCGAACGCGGGCTTCGCCTTCTCGAAGACGGCGGCGGGATCGTGGAGCGCGTCTCGATCCCGCTCCTTCCCGACGCGGTCGCGATCTACTCGATCGTGGCGAACGCCGAGGCGAGCGCGAACCTCGCGCGGTACGACGGCGTGCGGTACGGGCGGCGGGCGACGGGGGAAGGATCGCTCGACGCGCTCTACCTCGCGTCACGCAGCGAAGGGTTCGGCGCGGAGGTCAAGCGCCGGATCATGCTCGGGACGTTCGCGCTGTCGTCGGGGTACTACGAGGCGTACTACGGCCAGGCGCAGCGCGCGCGGGCGGCGCTCGCGGCGCAGATCGCGCGTGCGTTCGAGTCCGTCGATTTTCTCGTCACCCCGACGACGCCGACCGCGGCGTTCCGCCTCGGCGAGAAGCTCGACGATCCGCTCGCGATGTACCTCTCGGACGTTTTCACCGTCCCGGCGAACCTCGCCGGCATCCCGGCGGTCGCGGTGCCGTTCGGCCGGAGCTCCGACGATTTACCGCTGTCGATTCAGATCATGGGGCGTCCGTTCGCGGAGCCGGAGATTCTCGGGGTGGCCGCCTATTTCGAAACGGCCCTCGAGCGCCCGTGACTCCCGCGCCGTTTCACGGCGCCGGGTTCGTCG
>JBOGJQ010000349.1:0-2700 GCA_050745405.1 Thermoanaerobaculia bacterium
GGCCGGTCGCGATCAAGCGGGGGCCACGCGCCCATTCGATCGAGAACAAGCTGCGCGAGCTCTCGCCTGTCGCCGATGAGGAAGGAATCTTCCGCGTTCCGGTCGGCCACCTGCTTCCGGACGAACCGCACGGCCCCGTCCCGCTGCGTCACATGGTCTTCCTCGAGGGATTCGGCGAGACCGCCCGCCTCGAATCGGTCCAGCCGGGGCGCGACGAGCTCGCGGCTCTTCAGCCACTCGCCGCGTCTCTCGTCAATCAGTCCCCCACCCAACGTGTCTTCGAAATGATCCGCATCCTCGGCGGGGTCACCTGCTGGAAATTGACGGCCGGGGACCCCGATGGGACCGCGGAATTGCTGGAAGAGAAGGTGACACAGTCATGAGTCTTTCGGTCAAGGACAGAGCCCAGCGCATCGCAACCTTCCGCTACATCGAGGTCCGCCTCATGGAGACCGTGGCCGCGTGGACACCTCTCGTCCCGGAGATGGAAGTGAAGGTGCTCTTCGGGCGGCACATCTGGGACTTCGCCCAGCATGCCGACGCCCTCGGTAAGCGGACATTCGAGCTCCGCCAGCCTCTTCATACGTCTCGCGCGCCGCGGGAGGATTACCTCGCGTTCCTCGGCGAGATCGCCGACCTGGACGCCACCGACGCTCGCCTGGGAGGTCTGTATGAGGTCCTGATCCCGGGTCTCGTCCGCCGGTATCGCGAATACCTCGACGCGACCGATCACCTGCTCGACGCTCCGTCGGTCGTCATCATCGAGCGGATCCTGACCGATCTCGAGAGGCAGAGGCGCGACGGCCTCGCGCTTCGGCAGACGCTGGGACCGGCGCGGTGGAAGGACGACCGGTTCCGCGACCGGGAAGCGGCGATTCGGGAAATCACGGCATGAGGTGATCCATGAACGAGATCGGTTACTACCAGGAAGGCGATTTCAAGCTCCGTCTCGAGCCGGCGCGGGACGCCTGCTTCCGCGTCGTCCGGCGCGATGCGGACCTCGAGGAGTACGAAGACACGTCCATGAAGGCGCGCCAGGAGTCGCTCCATCGCCACATGTCGAACGAGATCACCAGCATCGACATCGCGGCTCAGTGCTTGGTCGATTATCCCGAAGCGCCGTGGGAGCTGCGGATGGAGCTCGCGCGGCAGTGCTGGGACGAGGCGCGCCACATCGCGGCTCTCGAACGGCGGCTGAACGAGATGGGCGCCCGGAAGGGCGACTTCCCGATCTCGGCCTACGAATGGACGGTGACGATGGCGATCGACGATCTGGCCGGCCGGCTCGCGACGCAGAACCGGACATTCGAGGCGGGCGCGATGGACGTCGTCGGCGGAACGATCAAGGCCTGGCGTGAGCTCGGGGACCACAGAACGGCCGAGGTTCTCGACCAGATCCTCGCGGACGAGGTGCAGCACGTCCGGTTCGCGAACCGCTGGATCAAGAAGATGGCGCAGCAGGACCCGCGAACCCTCATGCGGGTCGCGATGGCCATCCGGTTCCTCGCCCACGTCAACGAGGCGCTCTCGCCCAAGGCGGGCGAGGTGAACGTCATCGGCAAGGCTCTGGACGACTTCTCCTCGCGCATTCCCGCGGTCAACCTCGAGGACCGGCGGCTCGCCGAGTTCTCCGACGCGGAGATCGAGGAAATCCTGCGGCAGGCGGGCTTCCGCTCCCTCGTTTCGAACGACCCACCCGAGGCCACGGCATGACGGAGCTGAATGAGAGACTCTTCGGTGACGAGCCCGCGCGCGACGCTCGGTTCACGGTCCGCCGGTACTGGAACGAGATGGCGAACTTCGCGCCCGACGATCCGAAGCTGATCCCCGAGTTCCTCCATCGGCAGATGAACGAGGAGATCAACGGCCTCGAGATCTCCGCGATGAATCTGGCCCAATACCCGGATGCGGATTGGGACCTGCGGATGGCGATGGCGAAGCAGTGCGCCGACGAGGCGCGCCACATCGACATGTTCCGGCGTTGCTTCGAAGCCCGTGGTGTCGCGGTCGGCGACTACCCGGTGCTGAATTTCCAGTTCCGGATCATCTCGAAGATCGAGTCTCTCATCGGCCGCCTGGCGGTTCAGAATCGGAGCTTCGAGGCGGCCGGTCTCGACGCGATCCAGAGCGAGATAGAGGAACGGAGCCGCCGCAACGGCGACGAGGACCTCGTCGAGCTTTTCGATGCGCAGCTCGCCGATGAGGTCCAGCACGTCCGTTACGCGAATGACTGGATCAAGCGGCTGCTCGAGAAGAGCGGTCCCCGCGGCGTCCTCGACCTCACCCGCGCGGTCACGCAGGCGAACGAGGCCTTGCGCGTGGTCGCCGGCGACGAAGCGTTGACGTTCTATCCTGTCGTCGACGAGCTGCGGCGGGAGGCCGGTTTCACTGATGACGAGATCGATGCGGCACGCGCGCAGGCCGCCGGAGCGGTGTGAGGCGGAACCGATCGTGACTCGACCGTCGGCGTGGATCGCCTCACCGCATTACGATCTGCCGCTGCTTTCGCTCGCCCCGTTTCTCGGCATCGTCGTCTGCGCGCTCGCGTTCGCCGTCGACTCGGTGGTCCTCAGCGCCGTGAGCCTGTTCGCTCTCGGAATGCCGCACTACCTCTCCACCTACACTTTTTTTCTCGGCGACGAGAACATGCAGTACTACCGGACGCGGAAGATCGCCTTCTTCGTCGGTCCGATTCTCATC
>JBOGJQ010000350.1:0-3547 GCA_050745405.1 Thermoanaerobaculia bacterium
CGACTACGCCGTGCCGCCGGGGCGTTACGGCATCGAGGCGAACGAGCTCCTGCGGCTCGATTGCCGCACCGGCGAAGTGATCGGCATCGTGGCCGGTGAGCGGTGACGTTTCCGCTCGGCCCGCTACAATGCGGCCTCATGAGCCGCCTCACCGCCGCCCTTTTCCTGACCACGCTCGCCCTCTCCTGCGCCTCCGTGCCGCCTGCGACATCGCCGGCGGGCGCCGAGCCCGATCCGATCGCCGAGCGGACGAAGGACCTCGTCGCGATGGACGGGTTCCTCCCCCTCTACTGGAACGAAGACGAAGGAAAGCTCCTCCTCGAGATTCCGCGCGCCGGGATCGAGATGATCTACCAGGTGTCACTCGCCGCCGGCGTCGGGCACAACACGATCGGGCTCGATCGCGGACAGCTCGGACCGACGTACCTCGTCCGCTTCGATCGCGTCGGGCCGAAAGTCCTCATGGCCCAGCCGAACCTCGGTTTCCGCGCGATCGACGGAACCGCGGGCGAGCTGGAGGCGGTCGAGGAATCGTTCGCGACCTCGATTCTCTGGGCATTTCCGATCGAAGCCGAGCGTGACGGGCGCCTCCTCGTCGACGCCACCGAGTTCTTCCTCCGCGACGCGCACGGCGTGGCGGACCGGCTCCTCCGGAGCGACCAGGGGAACTATCGCGTCGATGCCGATCGAAGCGCGATTTACCTGGCGAATACGAAAGTCTTTCCGAACAATACGGAGGTCGAGGCGACGATCACGCTGACGACGTCCGACCGCCCGGGGCCGCTCGTCCGCGCCGTCGCGCCCGAGCCGCAGGCGATCACCGTGCGCCAGCATCATTCGTTCGTCGAGCTCCCGCCCCCGGGCTACGAGCCGCGCCGGCTCGATCCGCGCGCCGGCTTCTTCGGGATCGAGATCCACGATTACGCCTCCCCCATCGACGAGCCGATCGAGAAGCGCTTCATCGCGCGGCACCGGCTGGAGAAAAAGGATCCCGGCTCGGCCGTCTCGGAGGCCGTCGAGCCGATCATCTATTACGTCGACGACGGCGTGCCGGAGCCGATCCGGTCGGCGCTCGTCGAGGGAGCGTCGTGGTGGAAGGAGGCCTTCGAGGCGGCCGGATTCCGCAATGCGTTCGACGTGCGCATTCTCCCCGAAGACGCCGACCCGATGGACATCCGCTACAACGTGATCAACTGGGTGCATCGTTCGACGCGCGGGTGGTCGTACGGCGCGGCGGTCGTCGATCCGCGGACCGGCGAGATCCTGAAGGGGAACGTCTCGCTCCGCTCTCTCCGCATCCGCCAGGACGTCCTCCTCGCCTCGGGTCTCATTCCGCCGTACGAAGGACCGAACCCGCAGATCCTCTCCACGCTCGATCCGCCGGTGAGCCCGACGGAGATGGCGCTCGGCCGGATCCGGCAGCTCGCCGCGCACGAGGTGGGCCACACGCTCGGCATCGCGCACAACTTCGCCGCGAGCACGTACGACCGCGCGTCCGTCATGGACTATCCCGCGCCGCTCGTGAAGATCCGCGACGGGAAGCTCGATCTGTCGGACGCGTACGCGCGCGGCGCCGGCGCGTTCGATGTTTTCGCCGTACGCTGGGGATACGGTGACCTTTCGGATGAAGAGCGGGAGCGGCTCATCGAACAGGCGATCGCCGACGGGATGCTCTTCGTCGCCGACCAGCACGGACGCGATCCGGGCACCGCGCATCCGCTCGCGTCCGTGTGGGACAACGGCAGCGACCCGCTCGCGATGCTCGAGCACGAGATGGAAGTGAGGCGGATCGCGATCGAGAACTTCAGCCTCGCGAATCTCCGTCCGGGTCAGCCGTTATCCGAGCTCGAGCTGCTCTTCCTGCCGCTCTACCTCCACCATCGCTATCAGCTCGAGGCCGCGCTCAAGACGCTGGGCGGCGCGTATTTCTCGTACGCGGTGCGCGATGAGGACATCGCCGGCACCATTCGCGAGGTCGCCGATCCCGAGCAGCAGCGCCGTGCACTCGCGCTCGCGATGCGGACGCTCGAGCCGGCGTTCCTCGCCGTCCCGGAGAGGATCATCGATCTCATTCCGCCGCCCGCCTTCGGATACGAGTCCGGGACGGCGGAGCGCTTCGAGCGGGCGACCGAGCCCCTGTTCGATCCGATCGCGGCGGCGCGCGCGTCGGCCACGATCACGCTGAACGCGCTTCTCCATCCCGACCGCGCCGCGCGTCTTCTCCGCTTCCACGCCGAGGATGCGGCGAACCCGCCGCTGACGGAGGTCACGGATGCCGTGGTCGCTCGCGTCGCGGCGTCGCCGGAAGACGCGCGCGACGCAGCGCTTCTGCGCGCCGTACGCGACGTCGCAGTCGCGCGCCTCATCGGCGTCTCCGGCGCCGGCGACACGGATCCCGAAGTCCGCGCCGTGTTCGAAGGAGCGCTGCGCGAGCTCGCCCGGCGTCTTCGCGCCGGGCGCCCGTCCGGCGCGGAAGCGGCGCACCGCGCCTCGACGGCGGCGCAGATCGAGCGGTTCCTCGAGCGTCCCGCGGAGCCGGCGACTCCTTCGTCTCCGGTCGCGATCCCCGCGGGTCCGCCGATCGGAGGGAGCGCGTGAGACTCGCGCCCGGTCTCGCGCGCGGTGCCGATGACCTCCCCCGCTGCTGGTGGGCGGGGAGCGATCCCCTCTACGTCCGCTACCACGACGAGGAGTGGGGCGTTCCCGTTCACGATGACCGGCGCCTCTTCGAGAAGATCTGTCTCGAGGGATTCCAGTCCGGTCTGAGCTGGCTCACGATTCTCCGGAAGAGGGAGAACTTCCGCCGCGCGTTCGTCGAGTTCGATTTCGAGCGCGTCGCGCGGTTCGGTTCGCGCGACGTCGCCCGCCTCCTCCGGGATGCCGGCATCGTCCGCCACCGCGGCAAGATCGAGTCGACGATCCACAACGCGCGCCGCGCGATCGACCTCGCCGCGGAGCACGGATCGCTCGCGAGCTATTTCTGGTCGTGGGAACCCGAACCGCGTTCGCGTCCGAAGCGCCTCACGCGCGCCGCCCTGACGAAGCTTTCGACCACGCCCGCGTCGAAGGCGCTGTCGCGCGACCTCAAGGCGCGCGGCTGGACCTACGTCGGACCGACCACCGTGTACGCCTTCATGCAGGCGATGGGTCTGGTCAACGATCATCTCGACGGCTGCGCGGTCCGGAGACCGGGAGCCGCAGATTGCGCAGATTGACGCAGATTAAGAGCAAACCAATCTGCGTAATCTGCGGCTCGGTTCCCCCTCGGCTCGGACTTACGTCCTGCACACGCACAGCGTCGTCATCTTGAGGAGCGAAGCGACGAAAGATCTCCTGATTCGCGACTCAGACTCGCGACAACCCGCCGAATTGATACCCGGCGGAGGTGATCCTTCGCTCACGCCCACCCACGCCGCCTCGCTTCTAATGACACAGAGCTGTCATCCCGAGCGGTAGCGAGGGATCTGGGCGGGTGGGAGCGGAAGATCGTCGCGCGCCCGACCCCCAGAGACGATGAGTAGGCCGGCCTCCTAAACGGCGTCACGGT
>JBOGJQ010000351.1:0-7201 GCA_050745405.1 Thermoanaerobaculia bacterium
CCGTCGAGGCGCCGGGGAAGATCGTGGTGGAAGCCACGTGCAACGCGAAAGGCTGCCGCGGTGAGCTCACGCTCAACGCGGTGAAATCGGATTAGCGATCATCGAAGGAGGTTTGGCCATGACTCCCCTCCGTCGCGCGGTCATCGCGCTCGCATCTTTGCTTCTGGTTCCCGCGTTTACGGTCGTCCTGGCCCAGAGCCCGCGGCCGGGAGCGCCGCAGAAAAGGGCTCCAGCCGGAACGACCATCCATCTCACCGCTCCGGAAAACCCGGAGGCCGGATCGAAGGTCCCCGTCGGCGCCCAGCTCTGGCAGAAGACGTAAAAGCTCTCGATGCCGGCGATGCCGATCCGGTTTCTCGTGCTCGAAGGACAAGCGATGTTCGAGACGCAGACCGCGCGAAGACCGACGGAGGGGGCGCCGCCGAGGCGATCCTGAAGATCGCGGCGCCCGGAAAGATCGTCGTCTCGGCGACCTGCGACGGGCAGGGGTGTCAGGGGAAATTGGAGATCGAGGCGGTGCCCGCGAGCTAGGTCCATCTCGCCCGGAGAAATGGCGCGCGCGCGACTTCTGGGATATCGTGAGATTTTCCGATCCACAATCGAGTCCGAGGAGGTCCTGCAATGCACGCCATCCCGCGCGGTCGCGTCATGGTTCTGCTGCTTCTCGTTCCGGCATTGACGCAGATCGCCGGTGCCGCGAACCAGACGGTAGGTCGTCCGCTTCCGCCCGGGACGACGGTCCATCTCATCGCGCCGCAGAATCCGGAGGCCGGGTCCAAGGTGCCAGTCAAAGCCCAGCTCGACGTGCCGGGCGGCGTGGCAAGCGGCGGCGAGAAGATCCAGTTCCGCGTGCTCGAGGGGAAAGCGACGCTCGATCAGCCGGAGGCCGTGACGAACGGGAGCGGCACGGCCGGGAACGCCCTCGCCGTCGCCTCACCGGGAAAGATCGTGCTGGAAGCGACGTGCCGTGCGAAGGACTGCCGTGCGGTCGTGACGTTGAACGCGGTTCCGGCGCAGTAGCCGATCGGAACCGGCGCCAGTCCGCGGGTCAGTCGGTCGCGCCGGAGACGTCGCCGAGCGGAGGAGGGTGCTCCATCCCCGGCTCCCACACGCGCGGCGTGACGACGACGATGAGCTGTGCGTCCTTCCTCGACTCGCCGCGGCTGCCGAAGAGCTTGCCGACGACCGGAATGTCGCGCAGCCCCGGAACGCCGACGCGGCTGTCGTTGGATCGGTGAAACGAAATCCCGCCGATGACGACGGACTGGCCGCTCGGGACCTCCATGATCGTCGTGGCGTTCGAGCGCGCGATTTCGCTGACGGCGCCCTCGACCGTCGGGACGAACGTCGACTCCTCGACGGCGACGTCGAGGCGGATCGTTCCGCCCGGGCGGACCACCGCGCCGAACTCGAGCTGCACGCCCGAGGAGACCGTCGTCGTCACCGGGGCGAAGCCGCCCTCCGAGAGGACGGCGACCTGACGATCGTTCGTGACCGAAATCGTCGCGCGCTCGCCGCTGACGACGCCGATGAACGGCCGCGCGATCACCTTGGCCGCCTCGGTCGCGAGGAGGACGTCGATCATCGCGGTGAACGCCGTGACGTTGTCGGCTCCGGCGACGCGGGTGAAGCTGATGCCGCCGGCGAGGAGCGAACCGAGATTGAGGGTGATGTTGGAGAACTCGCCGCCGGACCCGCTGAGACGCGCGCCGAGCCTCTGCAGCTCCGAGGTCTGCACGGCGAAGACATTGGCCTCGATCATGACGTGCTCGGGCCCCACGTCCGCCTGCGCGAGATAGCGCGCCGTCCGTCCGACGGCGTCCGGCGGGCCGGTGAGCGCTACGGTGTTCGTCGCCGCGTCGACGCCGAAGTGCACGTCCGGCTCCTCGAATCCCGTCGTCGAGTAGAGACCTCCGAGGATCTCCGCGGCGCGCGCCGCCGAGAGGTGCCGCAGCGGGACGCGGAGCACGATCGCATCCGGAGGAGTACCGTCCTCGAAGACGCTCGCGCTCTGCAGCTCGGCCACGAGGATGCCGGAGCTCAGAAGGCACTGCCCGCCCCGTCCCGCGAGCAGTTGATTGCACGCCTGCTCGAGCGGGACGCCTCGGAAGCTTTCGGTGATCCGGATCTCGACCGGAGATCCGCTGATCCGGTAAGGACGGCCGGACGCATCGAGGAGACGGCGGAGCACCGTCATGAGAGGGGCGTTGCGGACGTCGAGGTCGACAGTCCCTTCGGACGAGACGTCGAGCGTCACGATTCTTCCGCTGTCCGGCGCGCGCTCCTCTGTTGCGATCGCGGTGAGGCGGTGCTTGTACAGCTCCAGCAGTTGCTCGACCGAGGGGGGTTCGCGCGACGCGTCGCTCCGGCAGCCGGAGAGGAGGGCGAGGAGGGCGAGGGCGAGCAGACGCGTGCCGCGCGCGGGCGCTCCCGTGTCGTGGTTCATCGAAAGGGCTCTCTCCCGGGCCTGGACGGTGGGGACCGGATTTCAGAGTACCGATTCGCGCCGTGAATGCAAGTCGTGGCCGTTCTCGACGGGTTGGCGCGATCCGAGAAATTGGATAGCGTTCCAGCTTCGGCCAATCCAATAGAAGGAGGTGCTGCCATGCACGTGACGCGGCAGATGGTGCGAGTTCTCACGCTCTCGCTGCTCGTTTTTGCCCTCGCCCAGATCGGCGGAGCGTCCAATTTCTTCTCGAGTGCTCCGCTGCCGGCGGGAACCACGATCCGTCTCTCGTCGCCGCCGAACCCGAAAGCCGGGTCGAAGACCCCCATCGACGTGCAACTCCGGAACGGACCGGAGAACTCGGAAGAAAGGCGTAGATCAAGTTCCGCGTGCTCGAGGGGAAAACGAGCACGGTCAGCTCGATCATGACGAACGACGCTGGCTACGTCAGGATCGGCCTCACCGTGCAGGCTCCGGGGAAAATCGTCGTGGAATCCCAGTGCAATGGGCCTGGCTGCCGCGGTGAGATCACGCTCGACGCGGTGTCGGATTAGCGAATGCAGAAGAGGCGGGGGCGTGTGGGCGGAAAGTGGCACGGCCGTCCCGGCGGTGCCCCCGCTGGTTACGGAGCGAGAATCGCGGCGAGAACGCGATCCGTCTCCTCGAGAGAGTCGAAGAGGTGATCGGGATTCTCGGCCTCCAGCAGCGATTTCGGCGTTTTCCCCGAGGCGACGCCGATCGTCGTCACCTCGTGCGGGATGCCGCAGCGGATGTCCCAGATCGAGTCGCCGATCACGACGACGTTGCGCGCGCTGAAGCAGCGTCCCGTCGCGCGCTGCGCCCGCTCGATGGCGAGAGGGGGGAGCTGCGTCCTGTCCATCGAGTCGCTCCCGAACGCGCCGAGTTCGAAAAAACGATTGAGGTCCCACGGCGCGAGCTTCACGCGCGCGCCCGGCTCGATGTTTCCCGTGAGCAGAGCGAGCGTGACGCGCGGCGTCGCGGCGAGGCGCTCGAGCAGGGGAGCGACGCCCGCGAGGACACGCTGCCGCTCGCGCCGGAGGCGGGGGCGGAGCCCCTCGACGTAACGGAACCAGAGCGCCGGCAGTCCTTCCGCGATGTCCTCGCGCGCGTACCGGGCCGCCTCGAGGACCTCGTACGCGATCTGCGGATCGGTTTTGCCGGAGAAGTCGAACGCATCGAGGCCGGCGTCGTAGCCGTAGACGTCGCGCAGCCCGGCGGCGAACGCCTCGCGCGCCGCGCCGTCGTCGAGGACGAGCGTGCCATCGATGTCGAAGAGGACGAGCGTCGGAGGCATGTGCGCGGGATGGTACATGACGATCCCTGTTGGCCGGGGCGTCCCGCCCGGAACCCACTGCCCGGCGTCACGTCAAGCGAGGGTTCCGGGCCGGGACGGCCCGGCCACACGCAGCCGCAGCGCGAGCACGAACGCGAGGAAGATCGACACCGCCGCGGACCAGAATGCCCCCGGCGCACCGCCGGCGTCCCAGAGCACGCCGAACGTCACGGGCCCGAGCATCCGCGCGAGGGAGCCCATCGACGCCGACAGACCGAGAACGCTCCCGAGCTGGTCCTGCGGCGCGACCTTGCTGATCAGGGAGTGCATCGACGGATAGCAGAGCCCCTGGCCGACGGCGACGAGGAGCGCAACCGGCCAGAGAGCCGCCTCCCGGAAGATCAGCGGCACCGCCGCCGTGCCGACGAGAAACGACATCGTGCCGATCGCGAGCAGCGTCTTCTCGCCGAGAGCGCGCGCGAGGCGGCCGATCAGGGTCCCCTGGATCACCGCGACGACGACGCCCATGAAGCCGAAGAAGAGGCCGAGATCGCGCGCGGTGAAGGCGAAGCGCTGCCGCGCGAAGAGAGTCACCGTCGTCTCCATCCCCGAGAACGACAGGATCACGAGGAAAAGAGCCGCGATCACCGTCCCGAGCGCCGCCGTGCGCGCGACCGTGCGCCACATCTGCGGATCGAACTGCGGCGGGATGCCGCGCCGCACCGGGCTCGAGGCCTTTTTCGACTCGCCGAGAACGAAGAAGGCGAAAACGAGGGCGAACGCCGACAGCGACGCCGCGAGGAGGCCGGGCGCGAAATTCGCCGCGAACCCTCGCGCCGTTCCCCACGCCGAGACGAGGCCCCCGATCGGCGGGCCGAGAATGAATCCGAGGCCGAACGCGGCGCCGATGAGGCCCATCCCCTTCGCCCGGTCCTCGTGGCTCGTCGAATCGGCGATGTACGCCTGCGCGGTTCCGATGTTCGCCCCGGCGATCCCCGCCACGATACGGGCGAGGATCAGCCCCCACAGCGAGCCGGCGAAGGCGAAGAGGGCATACCCGGTGACGCTCCCGGCGAGGCTCACGAGGAGTACCGGCCGTCGTCCGATCCGGTCCGAGAGCCGCCCCAGCACCGGCGCGAAGAGGAACTGCATCGCGGAGTAGACGCCGACGACGATCCCGACCCATGTCCCGCTCGCGCCGAACTGCCGCGCGAAGTACGGGAGCAGCGGAATCACGATCCCGAATCCGAGGAGGTCGATGAAGATCGTCAGGAAGAGGACGAGGAGGGACGACTTGCGCATGGCGCGCGCGGAGTGTATCAGGGGAGTCGCTGGTAGCTCGTCGTAGCTCGTAGCTAGTAGCTAGTAGCTCGTAGCTAGTACCAGATACGAGCTCCTAGATACGAGCTACTAGATACGAGCTACTAGATACGGTTTGTCACCGACTGGCTCCTGCCGCGTCCAATGAGCGAGGAGAACCCCATGTCCACCGAGCCGCTCCGCCAGCCCGAAGCCCCCATTTCCGCGTCCGACGAGGAGATCGTCGCCCGCGTCGTCGGAGGGGAGGTCGTCCTCTTCGAGATCCTGATGCGCCGGCACAACCAGCGCGTCTATCGGACGATCCGCGCGATCCTCCGCACGGACGACGAGGTCGAGGACCTCATGCAGAGCGTCTATCTCAAGGCATACGTGAACCTCGCCCAGTTCGAGGGGGAGGCGCAGTTCTCGACGTGGCTCACGCGGATCGCGGTGAACGAGGCGCTGGCGCGGCTGCGCCGGGCGCGCGTCCGCCCGGTCCCGCCCCTCGAGGACGAAGCCGAGCGCGTCGTCGCTCTCCCATCCATCGATCCCGACCCGGAGGAGGTCGCCATGGCGGCCGAAGTACAGCGTCTGCTCGAAACGGAAATCCTGAGGCTCCCGGAGCACTACCGCATCGTTCTCGTCCTGCGGCAGGTCGAGGGGTTGTCGACCGAGGAGACGGCGTCCTCGCTCGGCGTGAGCGAGGACGTCGTGAAAACGCGCCTGAAGCGCGCGCGGGCGATGCTGCGCGATGCGCTCTTCGAGCGCGCCGGGGTCGTCGTCGACTCCCTCTTCGCGTTCCGCGCGCCGCGGTGCGACCGTGTCGTCGCCTACGTCATGGACGAGCTGCAGAACCGCCGCTGACCTCCGAGGCGGGCCGGCCGGAAAGAGAGCTCGGCGCGTCGACGTGCGCGCCGTCGTCCACTCCCACCGCGAGGCGGTCGACCATCTCTCCACCCAGCCACCCGGTCACGAGTGCCAGGCAGACCGCGATCGCCGAGATCCAGACCGCGAGCAGCGGCGGATCCGCCGGGCTCCCCGTCCGGAGAAGCCAGCTCCCCGCGAACAGCACGACGACCACCACGTTCCCCAGGCCGTGCCACAGCCCGAGGCGCCGGGCGCGCGTGCCTTTGGGAATCCCGAGAAAATCGATCAGCCCGAAGACCGCCGCGACCAGGCCCATGATGATTCCCGCCGCGATCATGTAGTACGCCGCGGCGATCAATCCCTCGATGTCCCAGATGAGGCCGATCAGGTCGAAAAAGAGGGACATCCCGAGCAGGCCGAGAGGGAAGACGATCAACATCGGATGGATCGGGTGACCGAGAAGCTTCGCTCTACTTTCCATGCACAAACCTCCGCCTGACGAGCCCGTGCATTCTCCGCACCCATTGACTCGCACCGATCCGGAAGGCAGGCTTCGCACCGCATGATTCTGAAAGTCGCCCGCCTCGGGCACCCCGTCCTCCGCGAGACCGCTCGCGACGTTGATCCCGGCGAAATTCGGAAAGGCAGCCTGAAGCCGCTCGTCGAGCAGATGTTCGAGACGATGCACGCCTACCAGGGTGTCGGACTGGCGGGCCCGCAGGTTCACCTCGGGCTCCGGATCTTCGTATTCGAGCTGCCCGATGAGCTCGCGCGGCGGCGGGGGACGGAGCCGCTGGCGCCTGGCATCCTCTTCAACGCGCGCTACGAGGCCCTCGGAGGGGACAGAATCGTGGACTATGAAGGATGTCTGTCGGTTCCCTTCCTGAGCGGAGAGACGCCGCGGTACCGGTCGATCCGGGTTCGCGGGGTCGATGAGCAGGGGGAGGCGTTCGAGCGCGTCGTCGAGGGATACCACGCGCGGATCTTCCAGCACGAGATCGACCACACCGACGGTCACGTCTACCTCGACCGGATGGCGGATCTGCGCACGCTGGGATATACGGTGGTCCTCTGATGATCTATCTCGACAACAACGCGACGACGCGCGTCGCGGACGAAGTCCTCGAGGCGATGAAGCCGTACTACACGACGTGGTACGGCAACCCGCACTCGGCGCATGCGCTGGGGCGCGCGGCGCACGAGGGGATCGAGAAGGGGCGCGCCGAGGTCGCGGAGCTGGTCGGAGGAAAGGCGCATGAGGTCGTGTTCACGAGCTGCGGGACGGAGTCGAACGC